>NZ_JAUNHR010000005.1:0-49590 GCF_030523875.1 Micrococcus sp.
TCGAGAAGGCCCTGGGCAACCTCATGAAGTCCGCCGGCACGCAGATCGGCCGCGAGGTGGTCCGGAGCGTGTTCGGCACGCGGCGCCGTTCGAGCGGCGGACTGCTGGGGGGCCTCTTCCGCTGACCCCTCGCTTTCGCTGACGCAGAACGCTCCGCCTGAGCACTTTCGCTGACGGAACACGCGCAACGCCGGCGCTTTCGCTGACGCCCCGCTCGGGGCGTCAGCGACGAGGGGCTCCGGACGCGTGTTGCGTCAGCGAAAACGGAACGGCCGGCCGCCTCCGGGAGGGAGGCGACCGGCCGTCGTCGTGTGCGGCGCGCGGCGGGTCAGGCCACGCCGTGCGCGCTGAGGCCCTTGGCCCAGTGCTCGATGGCGTTCCAGTCGCGGAAGTCGCCGTACTGCCCCTTGACCAGCGTGATCTTGAGCTTCTCGACGCCGCTGAGGCGCTCCTCCACGAGCGCACCGCGGACGTAGCGCACGTCGCGGGCGCCGTAGGTGGCCAGCTGGTCGGCCAGGCGGCGGTCCGGCAGCGGCGCGGCGCCCGAGTACAGGATCACGAGGGACTTCCGCGCCAGCTCGGCGCGACGCGTGTCCAGGAAGGCCTTGGCGGACTTCTCCAGCTTCCCCCCGTAGACGGGGGCGGCGACGATCACGGCGTCGGCGGTGTCCAGCCACGCGGCGGAGCCGCGCACGTCCTCCACCACGGTCTCGACCTGCTGCGTGGTGCGCAGCACCTCGGCGACGCGCTCGGCGATCTCCCGGGTGGAGCCGTGATGGGAGGCGGTCACGATCAGGGTGGTCATGGTGTCGGGCGTCCTTCGGATCGGCGTCGCGGGGAGGTCGGGCTCAGTGTATCCCGCGCAGGTCCAGGTCCAGGCGGGTCTCCGCACCCTCCGGTGCGGCCTCGGGCGCGTGCACGCGCACCGGGATCCCCCAGTCCTGCTGGTACAGGTGGCAGGCGGCGTTGTCCGGGATCGGCCGGCCGTGCTCGCCGTCGCACGCGGCGGCGCGGGCGGTGATGTGCAGGACGCCCTCGGCGACCTCGGGGTTGAGGCGCAGCGTGCGCGCCAGGCCCACGGAGGTGCCGGCGCCCTCGAGGAGCAGGCCCTCCGGGGAGGAGGAGACCTTCAGCTGGGTGGGGTCGCCCCACCGCTCGTCGAGCTTCTGCCCCGAGGGGGCCGCGAAGCCCACGGTGAGCTCGAGCTCCCCGGCCACCACGTCCGTGCTCGGGCGGGCGGTCTGGCGCGCGCCCTCGTCCACGGTCAGGTACTCCTGGGGCACGGCGATCCGCACGAGCCGGTGCGCGTTGGTCTCCACCACCACGATGTCCTGCGGGGCGCCGTCCTCGCCGTGCTCCACGAGCACGTCGGCGGGCTCGGCGAGCCCGCGGGCCACCGTGGACACCGACGCCGGCACGGCCCGTCCGGCGGCGTCCGTCCCCTCGGGGGCGTACCGGCGGATCGCGCCGTTGTAGGTGTCCGCCACCAGGACGGAGCCGTCCGGCAGGGCGGTGACGCCCAGGGGGTGCTGCAGGCGCGCCTGCGCCGGGTCGCCGTCCACGTGCCCGAAGTCGAACAGGCCGGTGCCGACGGCGGTGTCCACGGTGCGGGCGCCGTCCTCCCCGGTCCGCACCCGGCGCACGGCGGAGGTCTCGGAGTCGGCGAGCCACAGGGTGCCGTCGGCGGCGACGGACAGCCCGGAAGTCTGCGCGAACCACGCCTGGTCCGCGGGGCCGTCGACGAGGCCCTCCAGGCCGGTGCCGGCCCACACGGAGAGCACGCGCGCCACGGGGTCGAAGGAGAACAGCTGGTGCGTGCCGGCCATGGCCACCACCACGCGGGCCGCCGCGGGGTCCCACGCCACGTCCCACGGGGAGGAGAGGGACACGGCGAGCGGGTCGGCGTCGATGTCCGCGAGGTCCACGGCCACGCCGTTGTCCTCGCGGGCGGCCTCGCGCACACGCTCGGAGTCGATCAGCTTCTGGACGCCGCTGCCGGCCACGGTGGTCACCTCGCCCGTGGCCAGGGACAGCCCGCGCAGGCGGTGGTTCACGGTGTCCGCCACGACGACGTCGTACCCCACCTCTGCCGCGACCTCCTCTGGGAGCAGCAGGAGCCCGTTGGGCTCGCTGAACAGGGCCTCGGACGGGCCGCCGTCGCGGTGTCCGCGGGTGCCCGGCGTCGGGAGGGCGAGCCCGGCGGCGTCCGCGGGCGCCTGCGCCGGGTCCCCGCCGCCGATCGCGCGCACCACGGTGGTCAGGTCCGGGGCCACCTCGACGAGCCGGTGGTGGCCGGTGTCCGCCACGAGCAGGGAGCCGGGCTCGGCGCCGCGGCCGCCCAGGGCGATCGCCTTGCCGGGGAACTTCAGGTCCCGGGCCACGGGGGCCGGCGGGACGTAGGGGCCGGAGCCGCGGTGCAGCGTGCCCTTGGCCTCGTGCTCGGCCACCAGCTCGCGCACGAGCGAGTACAGCCCGGCCACGTGCCCCTCGCCGGAGAGGTGCGCGACGATGTACCCCTCCGGGTCCACCACCACGAGCGTCGGCCACGCGCGGGCCGAGTAGGCCTGCCAGGTGGTCAGCTCGGGGTCGTCCAGGACGGGGTGGGCGATCTCGTAGCGCTCCACGGCGGCGTCGAGGGCGTCCGGGTCCGCCTCGTGCTCGAACTTGGGCGAGTGCACGCCCACGGTGACCAGCACGTCCTCGAACTCGGCCTCCAGCGGGCGCAGCTCGTCCGCCACGTGCAGGCAGTTGATGCAGCAGAAGGTCCAGAAGTCCAGGACCACCACCTTGCCGCGCAGGTCCTCGAGGGTGACCTGCTCGCCGCCGGTGTTGAGCCATCGGCGGCCCACGAGGGCGGAGGCGCGCACGCGGGACGCGGCGCGGGGCACGGACGGGGCCTCGGCGGGGGTCTGCTGCTCGGTCATGCCGTCCATTGTGGTGCACCCGCCGCGGGTGTCCGCCCCGGGCGGACGGGGGCGCGTCACACGGCGTCCCCTCCCCCGCGCCGCCGCCTCAGCCCTCGGCCGGCGCCTGGAGGGCGGCGGCCAGCATCTCCTCGGCCATGAGGGTGAACTGGCGCTCGCCGGCCTGCGGCTGGCCCGTGAAGGACACCATCACCACGTGGTCGCCGGCCACGGCGGTGAGGATCTGCGCCGCCGAGGCGGGCGCGTCCTGCCCCTGCGGCGTGCGCGTGTAGACGTAGCCCGACTGCGCCGGCGAGCCCTCGGAGAGGTCCGCCTCCCGCATCTGCAGGGTGTAGGAGGCGCTCTCGCCGCCCTCGCGCGAGGTGACCTCCATGGTCCCGCAGTCCGCGAGCAGCGCGTGCACGGTCTGCACGTGCTGCTCCACGCGCAGGCGACCGGCGCCGTCGAGCGCCGCGACCTCCACGGTGCCCGTGCCCGCGAAGGTGTCCGCGCCGACGTCGACCCGTGTGACCTCCTCCTGCTCCAGCAGGATCGGGGAGAAGTCCAGGGCGGCCAGCGGGGCCTTGCAGGCGGCCGGCTGCACCTCGACGCGCCCGCCGTCGGTGGCGCGGGAGCGGGCGTCCGCGCGGGCCCGCTCCACCTCCTGCGCGCTCGCCGCGCCCTGGCGCGTGAAGCCGAACGTCGCGGCGCGCGCCGCGGCGGCCTCGGCGCGCACCTGGTCCGGCCGGTCCCCCAGCTCGAGACCGCCGGAGGCGCCGGCGGAGGCCGACGACGGCGCCCCCGCCTGCTGGGCGCCGGCGGGCTCCTCATCCGCTGAGCACCCGGTGAGGGCGAGCGCAGCGACGCCGGCCGCGGCCGCGAGCGCGCGCCCGCGGGTCCGTCGGCGGGACGGGCGGGGCCCGGCCGTGGGGGCGGCGGGGGTGCGGGGGTCAGCGGTCACGGTCGGCCTCCTGGGGGGCGGCGGTCGGGTGGTTCATGGCGGCGTACATCTCGTTCCAGCGGCGCAGGTCGGCGTCGCCGTCGCGGTCCGCCTTGCGGTCCATGCGGACGGCGGCCTTGCGGTCGCTGCGGTACCAGAGGACGGCCACGGTGACGGCCATCAGCACCGTGGGGAACTCGCCGATCCCCCACATGATGGCGCCGCCGATCCGCTGGTCCTCCAGCGCCGGCGGGCCCCAGTCCCGGCCGATGTTGCCGAACCAGGAGGCCTGCAGCAGCCCCGTGGAGCCGGTCATCGCCACGCCGATGAACGCGTGGAACACCATGGTCGCCAGCAGCAGCACCAGGCGCAGCGGGTACGGCGGGCGGCTGGGCAGCGGGTCCGCGCCCACCATGACGGTGGCGAAGATGAAGCCGGTGAGCAGGAAGTGGACGTTCATGAACTCATGGCCCAGGTGGTACTCGAGAGAGAACCGGAAGAAGTCCGTGTAGTAGAACACCAGGATCGAGCCGGCGAAGTTCACGCCCGCCACGATCGGATTCGTGATGAACGCCCCCCACGGGGAGTGCACGATCCACAGGATCCACTCGCGCGGGCCGCGGGTGCCGTCCGTGCGGGAGGGCAGGGCGCGCAGGGCCAGGGTGATGGGGGCGCCCATCACCAGGAACAGCGGGATGACCATGGTCAGGGTCATGTGCCCCACCATGTGGGCGCTGAACAGGACCATGCCGTACACCGCGGGCGCCCCGGAGGTGGCCCACGTGAGCACGGCCAGGCCGATCAGCCAGGACACGGTCCGTGCCACGGGCCAGCCGTCCCCGCGGCGGTGCAGCCGCCACGCGGAGCGGACGTACCAGATCGCCAGGAACGCCACGATCGCCACCCACAGCCAGTCGAAGCGCCACGTGGTGATCCAGCGGGCGCCGGTGAGCTCCGGGGGCAGCTCGTAGCCGGTGAGGATGCGGGCGGGGGTGGCGTCCGGGGCCAGCTCCTCGGGCACGGGCGGGGGCGTGCGGGCCAGCACGGAGGACACGCCCATCACCGCGGCCATGACCAGGGCCTCCACCGCGATCAGCTGCCACAGCAGACGACGCGCGGGCGCCGGGCTCTCCTGCGCCGGCGCCGCGCCCGGGGACCCGGCGTCCCCGGCGTCCCCCGCCAGGCGGGGGATGATCCGGCGGCGGTGCAGCAGGCCGATGCCGCCGAGCAGCAGGACCGCGCCGGCCTTGGCGAGCACGAGCAGGCCGTAGGGGCTGAGCAGCTGGGCCGGGTCGTCCATGCGGATCCAGGCATTCACCACACCGGACAGCGCCACCGTCGCCAGGCCGAGGCCCGCGAGCACGGAGTAGCGGCTGATCGCCGTGTGCAGCAGGGGCGCCGGGCCCTGGCGGCGCTGGGCGGCGCCGCGGCCCTGCGCGCCGTTGGGGCCCACGAGGGTGTCCGAGATCGCCACGAGCACCAGGAGCCCGCCCACCCACACGACCACGCCCAGCAGGTGCAGGCCGATCGAGTTCACGGCGCCGGTGTGGTCGTCGCCGCCGGCGGCGTGGCCGATCAGCGCGAGCGGGACCAGGCCGAGCAGCGCCAGGATCCCCGTCCAGAACAGCCCGGCGTGGGAGCGTACGGCGATCGCCAGGGTGGTCACCACCGCCGCCGCCACGGTCACCCAGAACCAGGCCTGTCCCACGGAGATGCCGAGGGTGTAGGCGAGCAGCCCGTCCGTGAAGCCCTGCCCCGCCGTGACGGGGATGCCGGCCAGGTCCGAGTAGGACAGGACGCCCACGGTCAGCGCCGCGAGGGTCCACACCGCCGCGGAGGCGGCGGCCACCTGCATGGTCCGCCGGAACACGGGGTGCTCGGGCAGCGGCTCCTGGTCCCGGGCGGCCTCGGCGCGCTGCCGCTTGGACTGGTGCCAGCGCTCCGTGCCGGCCGCGTGCGGGGGCAGGATCCCGGCGGCGAAGATCAGCGCGCCGACGGTCATGGCCATGGCCGTGTTGTTCACGGCCTTGCCCAGGGGCACGCCCCAGCGGGTCAGCGCGCCGGGGTCGGAGAGCGTGCGGGGGGCGGCGATGCCGGTGACCCAGGCCGCCGTGACCAGCGCCAGCACGCCGACGACGGCGGCCGCCACGCCCACCGCGCGGGGCACCCCGCGGCGGGGTCCGGCCGAAGGGCCGGCGGAGGGGGACGGGGCGGACGGGCCGCGCCCGGGGCGCGGGGTCGTGACGGAGGTGGCGGGCATGGGGTCCATTCTCCCATCGAGGGGGTGGGGCCCGGGGCGCCGGTCGGGGCGCCCCGGCCCGGGGTCAGGCGAAGAGGGCCTCGCCCACGAACCCGCCCTCGGCGCAGCCGGGCGGGACGGCGAACACCGCGGAGCCCACCGGGCGGGTCCAGATGTTCAGGTGGTCGGACTCGGCGAGCCGGGCCTGGACGGGCACGAACTGCCGGGCAACGTCGGCCTGGAAGGCGGCGAAGATCAAGCCCGCCCCCGTGCCGCCGGCGCCCGCGCCGTCGTCGTAGTTGTAGCCGCGGCGCAGCATCCCGTACTCGGGGGTGTCCATCCGGGCCCGGCGCACGTGGGCGATGTCCGGGATGACGGGCAAGCCCGTGGGGCCCACCGCGGCGAAGTCCGGGGCGTCCGTCTCGAGCTCGCCCGTCAGGGGCGCGCCCGAGCCCAGGCGCCGGCCGATCACCTTCTCCTTGGCGGGGCGGTCCAGCTCGTCCCACGTGTCCAGGAGCATGTCGATCCGCCGGACCACCAGGGAGGTGCCGTCCGCCAGCCACGGGGCGATCCCGGCGGCCTCGGCCTCCGGGCCCGCGCCCCACACGATCCGCTCCAGCGCCGGCGACTCGGCCTGGGGGTTGGCGGTGCCGTCCACCTGCCCGAACAGGTTGCGCATGGTGGTGCCGGTGGGGTGCGCGCCGCGCGCGGCGCGGAAGCCCTCCTGCACCCACCGGACCTCGGCGAGAGGCCGGGCCACCTTGCCCAGCATCCGCCGGGCGTGGGCCACGGAGATCCGGTCGTCGCCGCAGATCTGCAGCAGCAGGTCCCCGTGCGACCAGCGGTCCTCGAGCGCGTCGATCTGCCCGAACGCCGGCAGCGGGGCCAGCCACTGCGGAGCCCGCTCGGGGGCCACGCGGGCCACGAGCTCCGGGCCGAATGCGAAGGTCACGGTCAGCCGGGCCGGAGCGGCGGCCAGCTCGGGCTCGGTGTCCGCGAGCGTGGCGCGCCCCTGGGTGAGGCGCGCGGCGTCGTCGGTGAGCAGGCGCAGCAGCGCCTCGATCCGGTCCCGGTCCGTCTCCGGCCGCAGGTCCAGGGCGAGGAACACGGCGTGGGTCTGCGCGGGAGTGTCGATCCCGGCCTGCCGAGGGCCGAAGAACGGCACCGTGTCCGTGCCCACGGGCGAGCTGACGGCCACGCGGGAGGCCTCTCCCCCGGGCTCGGCCCAGCCGGCCCGGCCGACCTCGCCCTCGATCCCGGTGTCCTCCATGACGCCGGAGGGCGGGGGGTCCGCCGCGGGGGTGGACCCGCCCGGGGCGGGAGCGGCCTGCGCGGCCCCCGCCCCGTAGCCCAGCGCCCCGCCGAGGAGCCCGCCGCCGGCCGCACCGAGGCCGAACAGCAGGCCGCGGCGCGAGGGGGCGGGGGCGGCGTCGTCGTCCCGGGGTGCCGGGGCGCCGCGTCCGACGGCGTCGGGGTCAGTGGTCGCCATGGCCGCCCTCCATGGAGCCGGAGGCGCCGGAGGCCTCGCCTCCGTGGTAGGACTCGTTGGCGCCCGTGAAGGGCCGGGCCACCGTGGTGACCTCGACGGCGTCGCCGTCCTCGGTCTCGAGGGTGTAGGAGACCTCGTCGCCGGGCCGGATCGGCTCGGTGAGGCCCATGAGCATCACGTGGCTGCCGCCGGGGGCCAGCTCGAGGGTGCCGCCGGCGGGCACGGTGAAGCCGTCCGGGGACTGCCGCATGAGCATCTGGCCGTCCTCGTCCGGGACCATCTCGTGCAGCTCCACGCGGTCGGTGAGCGAGGAGGTCACGGCGACCACATGGACGTCCTCGTCCGTGGTGTTCTCGAGGACGCCGAACGAGCCGGTCATCTCGCCGTCCGTGGCCTTGGTCCACGGGTCGGTCACGGTCAGGGGCGCGGCGTCCGCGGCCTCGGCCGACGACGACGCGCCCTCGGAGGCCGGGGCGGCGGTGGACGAGGCCGCGGCGGGCGCGGCGGCGTCGGAGGACGGCGCGGGCTCACCGGACCCGGCGCATGCGGTGAGGCCGAGGGCGCCGGCCGCGAGCACGGCGGCGAGGGGGATGCGGCGGGAGGAGGTGGGGGTGGTCTGGCTGGTCATGGGAGAAGTCCTTGTCAGAGGGGGCCGGGCGGTCGACGGCACGGCCCGCCGGGGCGGGCGCGGGGAACGGACCGCGGCCCGCGGTGTCAGGGGAGTCGGGAGCGGCGCGGCTCAGCGGTGGTCGAGGGCGCGCGCCTTGCGACCCAGGACGGCGAACCCGACGCCGATCACGGCCAGGCCCGCCAGGCCCGCGGCCCACACCCAGCCGGGCACGGCCGGGCCGGAGGCGTCCTCGGCGGGGGCGGGCGCGGTGTCGCCGTCGGCCGACGCGTCCGCGGCCGGGGCCGCTCCCTCCGACGTCGCGGGGGCGTCCGAGGAGGCGCCGGCCGCGGCCACGCCGCAGCCGGACGGGACGGTGCCCTCGGCGGGGGCCTGGGGGTCCTCCACCGCGAAGTCGAGCGAGCGCTCCTCGGAGTGCCCGTCGGAGTAGACGACGCGGTAGGCCACGTCGTACTCCCCGCGGGGCAGGCCCGCGCACAGCGGCGCGGTGAGGGTGGGCCCGTCCACGGTGGCGGCGCCGTCCTGCCACTGGTGGCCGGCGGCGTCCGTCACCTGCACGAGGTTCTGGATGCCCTGGCCGTCGATCAGCTCGCCGGAGAACGTGAGGCTCACGGCCTCCGGGGCCTCGGTCAGGGTCGCGCCGTCCGCGGGGACGGCCTCGATCAGCTCGTCGTGTGCGGCGGCCGGGGCGGCCGTGCCCATCACGACGGCGAGGGTGCACGCCGCCGCGGCGGTGCGCAGCCGTCCGCGCGGGGCGGGGGCCACGGTGTGGACGGCACAGGCGGGGGTGGGGGGGGGGGGGGGGGCGGGCGGGGACAGGGGGTCCGCCCCGGCCCGGTCCGGCGGTCGCCGGAGGGCCGAGTCGCTGGGGCGGGGGCACGCGGGCGGCCACGCCCGCGGGGGCGTCAGGCCGAGAGGACCAGGGCGGGCGGGCCCCGCCGTCCCGGGGTGCCGAGGAGGAGCAGCGGACCGGCGGGACGCAGGACGCGGACCGCCGGGAGTCGGAGGGGGCGCGGGGGCGCGACCGGCCCGGCCAGGAGCACGCGCAGCAGGCGCAGCGCCGGCACGGAGGCGAGCGCCTGATCGGCCGCCGCGGCCAGGGCCCGCTCGCCGTGGCGGAGCACGGCGACGGTCAGCGCCGCGGCCACCGCGTGCGCGGCCAGCATGCCCGCGCCGTGCGCGTCTGACGCGGCGGGGCCCGCGGTGACGGCCAGGGCCGGTCCGGCGCCCGGGGGCAGGTGACCGAGGTGCGCCGGGTCCACCCCGACGGCGGCGTGCACCTGGTGCGTCCCGCCGGCCACGGCGTACAGCGTGTGGAAGATCCCCTGGGCCACGAGGACGGCCACGAGGGTCCGCCACAGGGACAAGGTGCGCCCGGCCAGGGCGGTGGTCACGGGGGCGGCCAGCACCACGGCGAAGGCCAGCAGGGCCGCGGGGGGCAGATGTCCGCCGCCGGCGGCGGAGTGGGAGGCGGCCGCGAGGCCGGTCATCACCACGGCGCCGGCCAGGCCGCGCATCAGGCGCGCCGTGCCGCTCACGGCGCGGGAGGGCGGCGGGGCCACGGGGACCATGCGCTCCTCCTCGGCTCGGCGGGCGGCGGACGGACGCGGTCGGCGTCGTCGCGGGCGTCGGTCCAGTCTACTCCGGGGGCGCGCCCCCCTCGCTTCGGCGCCGCCGCCCCGTAGACGACGACGGGCGCCCCGCCTCGAGAGGAGGCGGGGCGCCCGTGGCGCGTGCGGACGGCCGGGACCGACCGGGGCCGGATCACTCGGAGGCGGCGGCCTTGAGCTTGGAGCCGGCGGTCACCTTCACGGAGTAGCCCGCGGGGATGGTGATCTCCTCGCCGGTGCGGGGGTTGCGGCCGGTGCGCTCCTTGCGCTCGGTGCGCTCCACGGCCAGCCAGCCGGGGATGGAGACCTTCTCGCCCTTCTTCACCTGGGCGGACAGCGACTCGAAGAGGGCGTCCAGCACGTCCGACACGGCGGACTGGGTGTTGCCGGAGCGCTCAGCGACGGCGGCGACGAGCTCCTTGCGGTTCATGGCCATGGTTCCTTCCTGAAGACATCGGTGACAGGCGTCCGGGCCGGTGCGGCCCGGACTTCCAGGTGCGAACGTACCACCTGCGCACGCGCCGCGCCCCATCTGATCGGCGTGATTCCGCGAATTCTCAGCCTCGCGCGCCCGCGCCCGGCTCCGGAGACGACGACGGCCCCCTCCGATCTCTCGGAGGGGGCCGTGCGGTCGACCGGTGTCAACGCCCGCGAGGCGGGCGAGGGGTCACCAGGAGGACTTGGTCACGCCGGGCAGCTCGCCGCGGTGCGCCATCTCGCGGAAGCGCACACGGGAGATGCCGAAGCGCTGGAAGGTGCCGCGCGGACGGCCGTCGATGGCGTCGCGGTTGCGCACGCGCACCGGGGAGGCGTCGCGGGGCAGCTTCTGCAGGCCCACGCGGGCGGCCTCCCGGGCCTCGTCGGTCGCGTTCGGGTCGACCAGGGTCTTCTTGAGCTCGGCGCGCTTCTCGGCGTTGCGGGCCACGATGACCTTGCGCTGCTCGTTCTTGGCGATCTTGGACTTCTTGGCCATGTCAGCGCTCCTCTCGGAAATCGACGTGCTTGCGGACCACCGGGTCGTACTTCTTGAGAGTGATGCGATCCGGGTTGTTGCGGCGGTTCTTGCGGGTCACGTAGGTGAACCCGGTGCCGGCGGTGGACTTCAGCTTGATGATCGGACGAACGTCCTTGTCCTTGGCCATGTCAGAGCTTCACTCCCTTCGAGATGAGGTCGGCGACGACCGCGTCGATGCCGCGCACGTCGATGGTCTTGATGCCCTTGGCGGACAGCGTCAGCGTGACGTTGCGGCGCAGGGAGGGCACCCAGTACGTCTTCTTCTGGATGTTCGGGTCGAACCGGCGCTTCGTGCGGCGGTGCGAGTGGGAGATGCTGTGGCCGAAACCCGGCCCAGCCCCGGTCACCTGGCAATGTGCTGCCATGATCACTCCTCGTGGCAAGTAGTAGTAAAAGGACGGGCGGAACCCGCATGGCGGCATGCCGTGGACGCGCGGAGGCCTCCACGGGCAGCCTGTGAGCCCCGCCCCGGGTGTGTGCACCGCACTCTTACTGCGACTTCTCGAAAAGGTGAACCAGGCTGGGTGAGAGCCAACCGAAGTGCCTTACAGATCGCTGGTGTGGACGGTGAGCCCCGACCCGTCCGGGAGGACGGGGTCGGGATCCGGTCTGCGGGAGCGTGTCGCCTTTCCGACCCGCGAGCCCTCCGGCGAAACGCCGAGGGGCACGGGAACGACGCGCGTGCGCCGTTCCATGGTACGCGAGCGGAGGGTGGCGATCAACTCGAGGCGTCGGACTCCCGGCGCTCGTCGACGAAGCGCACGTACCAGTGCTCGGGGCGCAGCGCGCGCAGCAGCTTGAGGTTCAGGCGGGCGTACTCCTCGTGCTCCTCCGGCGTGAGGTGGTCGAGGAAGACCTCCTGCATGAGCCGCCGGTAGGGGGCCTCGGCGGCCCGGAACCGGTCGAGGCCCTCCTCCGTCACGCCCACCAGGGTGACGCGAGCGTCGTCGGGGGACGTCCGTCGCGTGACCCAGCCGCGCGTCTCGAGGCGCCGCACCACGTGCGAGAGACGGGAGAGCGAGGAGTCCAGCTGGTAGGCCACCTGGCTCATGGCCACCTCCTCGGGGTTCCGCCGCAGCGTCGTAAGGAGCTGGAACTCGAAGGGCGTGACCCCTCCGCCGCGGTGCATGTCCGACTCGATCCTGGAGTTCAGCGCGGTGGCCACCTGCAGGACGGCCACCCAGGAACTCCCCCACGGTCCCATCGGACCGGCGAGGTCGGTCTCGGTCTCCAGCACGGGCGGGGGGATGCTGCCGCGCTGCACTTCCTGGTCATGCTCCTTGCGAGCTGTGTGTGTCATGCCCGCCATCGTGGCAGGTCAGCGCGAGAATCGGCGAGTCCTGGCAGGCCGCCCGCAACGAGAGCCCGCTACCCCGTCCGAGCGGGGCGGCGGGCGGTGCGGCCGTCAGGCCCGCCCGTGGGGCACGACGACGGCGCGCCCGGCGACCTTCCCGGCCTCGAGGTCGCGGTAGGCCTGCAGGGCCTCGTCCATGGAGTAGGTGGTGTAGAGCGGCTCGATCTTCCCGTCCCGGTAGAGGCGGGCGACCTCGTGCAGCTCCTCCACGGTGCCCCAGTAGGTGCTCACCAGCTCGGCCTCGTAGGGGGTGGAGAGGAAGGACCAGTCGGTGGTGGAGCCGTTGCCGATGCCCACGGTCGTCACGCGGGACTGCACGGCGGCGCTGTCCAGGGCGGTGCGCACGGTGGCGCCGACGCCCACGAAGTCGAAGGCCGCGTCCACGCCGCGGCCGCCGGTGATCTCGCGGATGCGCTCCACCTGGCCCTCGCCGCCCGGCACGGTCACCGCACCGTAGGCCTCGGCCTGGGCCATGGCCTCCTCCTTCATGTCCGTGGCGATCACGGTGGCGCCGGTGAGGGCCCTGATGATCTGCACGGCCATGAGCCCGAGGCCGCCGAGGCCCACCACGAGGGCGTACGCGCCCGGGCGGCCGAGCTTCGGCAGAGCCAGCTTCACGGCGTGGTAGGGGGTGAGGCCGGCGTCGGCGAGGGCCGAGGCGGGGATCGGGTCGGCGTCGCCCAGCGGCACGAGGTTGCGGGCGGGCACGGCGACGTACTCGGCCATGCCGCCGTCGCGACCCAGGCCCACGCCGGCCGCGCGCATGGCGCCGACGTTCTGGCAGTAGGTGTCCTGCCCGCGGGAGCAGGCGGGGCAGCGCCCGCAGCCGGTGGGGCCGTAGACGAGCTGGGCGGAGCCGACCTCGAGGCCGACGACGCCGTCGCCCAGCTCCTCGACCCAGCCGGAGGTCTCGTGGCCGAGGGTGTACTCGGGGTCGACCAGCGGGTTCATGCCCGGCTGGAACTCGGAGTAGACCGCCACGTCCGAGTGGCAGGCGCCGGCGCCGGCCACCTTCAGGAGGACCTCGCCGGGTCCGGGGACGGGCTTCTCGACGTCCTTGAGGGCGGGGAACTGCTGGTAGGCCTCGAACCGGACGGCACGCATGGTGATCACGGACGATCACTCCTTCACGGTCGGTGCGACGACCCGGTGGGGCGGGCCGGCCGGCCCGGTGGGGGCGGGCCGTCACCGTCCACCCTCGCAGAGACCGTCCGCGGGCGTCAGGGACGGCCGCCCGATCAGGCGACGCCGGTGCCCAGCAGCGAGCCCACCCCGAACGTCAGGGCCAGGGCCAGGGCGCCGCCGACGACGACGCGCAGCATCGCGCGCACGGCCGGCGCGTTCCCCAGGAAGGCCCCCAGGTAGCCCGTGACCGCGAGCGCCACCAGGGTCACGCCGAAGGTGACGGGCACGCGCACGTCCACCGGGGACAGCAGGATCGCCAGGAACGGCAGCAGCGCGCCCACCAGGAACGCCGCGAAGGAGGCGCCGGCGGCCGCCCACGGACTCACCACGTCCTTCTCGTCCATGCCGAGCTCCACGCGCAGGTGGGCCCCGAGCGCGTCCTTGGCCGTGAGTTCGCGGGCCACGGTCTCGGCGGTCGCCCGGGAGAGCCCCTCGGCCTCGTAGAGCGAGGTGAGCTCCTCCAGCTCGCCGTCGGGGTCCTCCGCGAGCTCGCGGCGCTCCTTGGCGATCAGCGCCTTCTGCGAGTCGGAGGAGGAGGACACGGAGACGTACTCCCCCAGCGCCATGGACACGGCGCCGCCGACGACGGCGGCCGTGCCCGCGAGCAGGACGGGGGTGACGGCGGTGGTGGCGCCAGCCACGCCGACCACGGTGGCGGCGACGGAGACGATGCCGTCGTTCGCGCCGAGCACGCCCGCACGCAGCCAGTTCAGGCGGGCGTGCAGGCCGGTCTGGGCGTGGGGCTCGACGGGCTCGGACAGGGGGGCGGGGGCCGCGGAGGAGGAGGACATGCGCTCATCCTGCGCCGCCCGCCGGGGGCCCGCCACGAAGGTGAGGCGAGCCTCAACCTCCTCTCCGACGTTGAACAGTGTTGCCCTGATTGTTGAACAAGCACTACTGTGCCCTGTGCGCCCCGTGACGCCCGTCACCTCGCATGGCGCCCCCGCCGGAAGGTGACCTCCCCATGTCCCACGCTGACTCCGCGCGGCCGTCCTCGGCCCCCGCCGAGGGCCACGGCCGCGACGCCTCCTCCCCGAGCCGCCGGACCGCCCTGCTCGGCGCCATGTTCCTCATGGCGACCTCCGCGATCGGCCCCGGCTTCATCACCCAGACCTCGACGTTCACGATCCAGCTGGGCGCCGCGTTCGCGCTCGCGATCCTGGTCTCGATCGTCATCGACATCGCCGTCCAGATGAACGTGTGGCGCGTGATCGGCGTCGCCGGCCTGCGCGCCCAGGAGCTGGCCAACCGCCTGGTGCCCGGCCTGGGCTGGCTGCTCGCCGGCCTCGTGTTCATCGGCGGCATGGTCTTCAACATCGGCAACATCGCCGGCACGGGCCTGGGCCTGAACGCCATGCTCGGCGCCGACGCCCTCATCGGCGGCGCGGTCTCCGCCCTGATCGCCATCGCGATCTTCCTGTCCAAGCGGGCCGGCGCCGCCCTCGACCGCATCGTCGTGCTCCTGGGCGCCGTGATGATCGGCCTCATGGTCTACGTGGCGGTCGCCTCGAAGCCCCCGGTGGGCGACGCCCTCGTCCAGTCCGTCAACGTGGGCAACCTGGACTCGGCCATGTTCCTGGCGCTTGCCACCCTCGTGGGCGGCACCGTGGGCGGCTACATCACCTACGCCGGCGCCCACCGCATGATCGACTCCGGCGTGCAGGGCGTCGACGACGTCAAGCAGATCACCACCAGCTCCGTCGCCTCCATCCTGGTGACCGGTCTGATGCGGGTGCTGCTGTTCCTGGCGATCCTCGGCGTCGTCGCCTCCGGCGCGGACCTCGGCACCACCAACCAGGCCGCGAACGCCTTCCAGGCGGCCGCCGGCGAGGTGGGCCTGCGCATGTTCGGCGTCGTCCTCTGGGCCGCGGCGCTCACCTCGGTGATCGGCGCGTCCTACACCTCCGTCTCCTTCATCACGAAGTCGACGACGTCGGCCCGCACCCGCAACCTGCTCACCGTGGCGTTCATCGTGGTCTGCGCCGTGCTGTACCTCGTGCTGCGTCAGGCCCCGACCACCCTGCTGGTGTTCGCCGGCGCCTTCAACGCCCTGATCCTGCCCGTGGGCTTCGCCGTGCTGCTGATCGTGGCGGCCGTCCGCCGCGACCTGCTCGGCGGCTACCGCTACCCGAAGTGGCTCATCGTCGTGGGCGTGCTCGCGTGGCTGCTGTCCGTGTTCATCGCCGTCCGCGCGATCGGCCCGATGATCGCCCTGTTCACGGGCGCCTGAGATGCCCACACCCCTGACGGGGTCCACCGGCCCGGCCGAGGCGCGCGAGCGCTTCCGTGCCGGGCTGGTGCGTCCCACCTCCGGGATCGCCGACGGGTACGCCCAGGCGAACCTGATGATCGTGCCGCAGGAGTCCGCGTTCGACGTCCTGCTGTTCGCCCAGCGCAACCCCAAGGCCCTGCCGCTGCTGGGCGTGTTCGAGGCCGGGCAGGTCTCCGGCCCCGCGCTGGCCGGGGACGTCCGCACGGACGCCCCGCAGTACGTGGTGTACCGGGACGGCGTGGAGGTCGAGCGCCCCACGGACGTCACGCACGTGTGGCGGGACGACCTGGTGACGTTCCTGATCGGCTGCTCGTTCACGTTCGAGGCCGCCCTCGTGGCCGAGGGCATCCGGATGGCCCACCAGGACGCCGGCGTCAACGTGCCCATGTACCGCACCTCCCGCCGCTGCGCCCCGGCCGGGCGCCTCGGCGGTCCGCTCGTGGTGTCCATGCGCCCGGTCCCCGCGGACCGCGTGGCCGACGCCGTGCGCATCACCTCCCGCTACCCCGCCGTGCACGGCGCCCCCGTGCACGTGGGCGACCCGGCCGCCCTCGGGATCGCGGACCTGTCCGCCCCGGACTTCGGCGACGCCGTCGAGGTCCCCGCCGGGCACCTGCCCGTGTTCTGGGCGTGCGGGGTCACCCCGCAGGCCGCCGTCATGGAGTCCCGGCCGCCGCTGGGCATCAGCCACGCGCCGGGCCACATGCTCATCACGGACCTGCCGGACCGGATGTTCCAGATCCCCTGATCCGGGCCCTCGCCCACGGCGACGGCGCCGCCCCCTCCGGAGAGGGTGCGGCGCCGTCGTCGCGTGGAGGGGCGGCTCAGGCTGGCACGTGGGCCGCCTGGGCGGCGGCCGAGCCGTCGAGGTGCTGGAGGACGAACGCCTCCGCCTCCTCCAGGTAGTCGCCGAACATGGCGCGCACGGCGGGCAGGCCCCCGGCCAGCAGCCGCTCCACGATCCACCGGTTGCGGTCCGCGAAGAGCGCGTGCAGGCGGGTCTGCTCGTCCAGCGGGTGGAAGGCCAGGCGGGTGCGGGCCAGCACGGAGGACATCACGCGGGTCAGCTCCGGGGAGGCGGCCAGGTCCGTGATGCCCAGGTGCGTGAGGTGGTTGGCGTCGCCGAGGCGGCGCGGGGAAGGGGCGTCGTCGAGGATCTGGGCGGCCCGCTCGAGGCGGGCGACGGCGGCCGGCGTCAGCCACCCCTGGTCCAGGGCGCCGAGCTGCAGGATCCGGCGCATCCGGTAGAGCCCGCGCACGGTGTCCGCGTCCGGGGCGGACACGAACACGCCGCGGTGCGGGCGGCGGACCACCAGCCCCTCCCCGGCGAGCGCCGTGAACGCCTCGCGCAGGCTGTTGCGGCTCACGCCGAGCTCGGCGGCCAGGGCCACCTCGCCGAGGCGCTCGCCGGGCAGCAGCCCCGCCGAGGCGATCCGCCGCCGCAGCTCCTCCGCGGCCCGCGCGGCCGCCGAGCCCTCCCCCGCCGCGCTCACCGGATCGTGCCGATGACCTGCCCACGGGTCACGGACGCGGGCGTCTGGCCCACGGCGCGCTCCAGCCGGCCCGCACGCGCGGCCCGGATCGGGGTCTCCATCTTCATCGCCTCCACGATGGCGATGGTGTCACCCTCAGCCACCTGCGCGCCGTCGTCGGCCTTCCATGACGCCAGGGTGCCGGTCACGGGGGAGGCGACGGCGCCCTCCTCCTCCGCGGGGGCGGAGGCCTCGGCCGCGGCGGAGACGGCGCCCGCTCCCCCGCCGCCCAGCAGGGCGGCGTGCAGGTCGGCGGGCAGGCCCAGGCGCACGGCCCGGCCGTCCAGCTCCACCGTGACGGTGGTGCGGCCGCCGGCGGGCACCGTGGCGCCCAGGTACGGGGAGGCCGCCAGCGGCGCGGCGAACTCGGACTCGATCCACGTGGTGTAGACGCCGAGGCCCTCCGTGGAGGTGAACGCATCCTCCTCGAGCACGGCGCGGTGGAACGGCACCACGGTGGGCACGCCCGCCACGCGCAGCTCGGCCAGGGCGTCCCGGGCACGGGCGATCGCCTGAGCGCGGTCCTCCCCGCGGACGATCAGCTTGGCCAGCAGGGAGTCGTACTCCCCGGGCACCACGGAGCCGGTGCGCACGCCGGTGTCCACGCGGACGCCGGGGCCGGTGGGGGCCTCGAACGCCTCCACGGGGCCGGGCACGGGCAGGAAGCCGTGGGCCGGGTCCTCCGCGTTGAGGCGGAACTCGAAGGCGTGGCCGCGCGGGGTCGGGTCCTCGGGGAGGGTCAGCGCCTCGCCGGCGGCGATCCGGAACTGCTCGCGCACGAGGTCCACGCCGAACACCTCCTCCGTGACGGGGTGCTCCACCTGCAGGCGGGTGTTGACCTCGAGGAAGGAGATCAGCCCGTCCGGGGCCACGAGGTACTCCACCGTGCCGGCGCCGGTGTACCCGGCGGCGCGGCAGATGGCGCGCGCGGAGGCGTGGATGCGCTCGCGCTGCTCGTCCGTGAGGAACGGCGCGGGGGCCTCCTCCACGAGCTTCTGGTTGCGGCGCTGCAGCGAGCAGTCGCGGGTGCCGAGGACGGCCACCGTCCCGTGCTCGTCGGCCAGCACCTGGGCCTCCACGTGGCGGGGGCGGTCCAGGAAGCGCTCCACGAAGCACTCGCCGCGGCCGAACGCGGCCACGGCCTCACGGGTGGCGGCCTCGAAGGCGCCCTCCACGTCCGCCATCTCGCGGACCACCTTGATGCCGCGGCCGCCGCCGCCGAAGGCCGCCTTGATGGCGATCGGCAGGCCGTGCTCCTCCGCGAACGCGCGCGCGGAGGCCGCGTCCGGGACGGGGCCGTCCGAGCCGGGCACCAGCGGGGCGCCGGCCTCCTGGGCGATCGAGCGGGCGGTGATCTTGTCGCCCAGGGAGCGGATGGCGTCCGGGGACGGGCCGATCCAGGTGAGGCCGGCGTCGATCACGGCCTGGGCGAAGTCCGCGTTCTCGGACAGGAAGCCGTAGCCGGGATGCACGGCGTCGGCGCCGGCACGGCGGGCCACCTCGATCAGGCGGTCGATCCGCAGGTACGTGTCCGCGGAGGAGGCGCCGGGCAGGTGGTGGGCCTCGTCGGCCACGGCCACGTGGATGGCGTCGGCGTCCGGATCGGAGTAGACGGCGATCGAGGCGATCCCGTGGTCGCGGCACGCGCGGGCCACGCGCACGGCGATCTCACCGCGGTTGGCGATCAGGACCCGGGTGACGGGACGGGCGGCGGGGGTGGCGGTGCTCATGCGGGGGACTCCTGGTCGGGGCGGGCGGCGGGAACGGGGTGCAGGACGAAGCGGACCTTCGCCCCCGGGGGCAGCTGAGCGGCCAGGCCCAGGTCCTCACGCGCGACGACGCCGATCACCGGGTAGCCGCCCGTCACGGGGTGGTCCGCGAGGAACAGCACGGGCTCGCCGGAGGGCGGGACCTGCAGGGCGCCGCGCACGGCGCCCTCCGAGGCCAGCTCGCCGTGGCGCACGCGCTCGAGGGGGGCGCCGCCGTCGGGGGCGGTCAGGCGCACGCCGATCCGGTCGGTCTGCTGGCTCACCTCCCAGTCCTGGGTGGACAGGCGCGCAAGCCCGGCGTCGCCGAACCAGTCATCGCGGGGCCCGGGGACCACGCGCAGCACGGCGACGTCCCCGGCGGCCGGGGTGGGGCGCAGGGCGGGCTCGGGGTCGCCCACCATCACGACGCCGGCCCCGCGGTCCTCGAGGGCCACGCCCCGGGGCAGCGCCTGGCCCGCGGTGAGCGGACCGGGGCCGAGCCCCGAGAGCGTGTCCGCGGCGCGGCTGCCGAGGGTCTGGGGCAGGTCGATCCCGCCGCGCAGCGCCACGTAGGTGCGCAGCCCGGCGGTCGGCTCGTCCACGGTCAGGGTGTGCCCGTCCAGCAGCGCGAACGGGGAGCGGGCGGCCACGGGGTGCGCGGCGCCGTCGGGGGCCGTCACCGTGCCGGTGGCCTCGGCGCCGGCCAGGGCCAGGACCTGGTCCCCCCGCGCGGTGAGCGCGAGCCCGCCGAGGACGGTCTCGACGACGGCCTCGGCCGGTCCGTTGCCCACGAGGCGGTTGGCCTGGCGGGCGGCGTCGCGGTCGGCGGACCCGGAGGCCACCACGCCCAGGTCTCCCAGGCCGGAGCGGCCGAGGTCCTGCGGCAGGGACAGCAGGCCGGGGTCGGCGACCACGAGCCCGGGGGCGGCGGCGTCCGTGGTGGGCGCGGCGGCGTCGTAGGCGTCAGCGGCGTCGTGGGCGTCAGCGCCGGCCTCGGACTCGGCCGGGGCCGACAGCGTGGCGGACGCGCGTACGGGCACGTACCGGACGCGGTCCCCGGGAGCCAGCAGGGCCGGCTGCTCGCGGGACAGGTCCCACATCGGCTGGGCGGTGCGGCCCAGCAGCTGCCAGCCGCCGGGCGAGACGCGCGGGTACACCGCGGAGAACTCCCCGGCCACGGCCACGGCGCCGGCCGGCACCGCGGTGCGCGGCGAGTCGCGGCGGGGCACGTCGAACGGCGGGGCGTCCGCGGTGCAGTACATGAACCCGGGGGCGAAGCCGCCGAACGCGGCGAACCACTCTGCCTCGGAGTGGGCGCGGATCACCCCGTCCGCTCCGAGCCCGGTGAGCTCGCCGACGGCGGCGAGGTCCTCGCCGTCGTAGACCACCCCGACCTCCACGGTCCGGCCGGAGCCGGCGTCATGGGCGTCCGGCACGAGAGTGCTGAGGCGGGCGGCGGCGTGCTCGGCGGCGGCCTCCGAGGTGAAGGTCACGAGCACGGTGCGCGCGGCGGCGATCAGCTGGCGCTGGCCGCGCTCGGGGCGGGCGGTCAGGTGCGCGTGGAGCCGCATGACGTCGGCCAGGTCCGGGCACTCCACGAGGAAGCCGCGGGTGCCGGTCCAGCGGAGCGTGCGGGCGGGGGCGGGACCTCCCTCGGCGGATCGAGCCGGGGTCAGGGCGCTCATGCGAAGGGCGCGATCGTCACGCCGGCGTCCTCGAGGGCGCGGCGCACGGCCGCGGCCATCGAGACCGCACCGGGGGTGTCCCCGTGCACGCAGATGCTCTCCGCCGCCACCCGGACGTCCGAGCCGTCCACCGCCGTGATCACGCCCTCCGTGGCCAGGCGGACCATGCGGGCGGCCACCTCATCCTCGTCGTGCAGGACGGCGCCGGGCTCGCGGCGGGAGACCAGCGTGCCGTCCGGGGTGTACCCGCGGTCCGCGAAGGCCTCGGCCACACCGCGCAGTCCGGCGGCCTCGGCCTTCTTGAGCGCCACGGACCCGGGGAGCAGGAGGACGGGCAGGTCCGCGCCGAAGGCCGCGATGCCGTCGATCACGGCCTGCGCGTGCTCCTCGTGGTGGACGATCGTGTTGTAGAGGGCGCCGTGCGGCTTCACGTAGCGGACGGTGGCGCCGGCCGCGCCCGCGAGCGCCTCGAGGGCGCCGATCTGGTAGAGGACGTCGTCGGCCAGCTCGGTGGGCGAGCAGTCCAGGAAGCGGCGGCCGAAGCCGGCCAGGTCCCGGTAGCCCACGTGGGCGCCGATGCTCACGCCCGCCGCCACGGCGGCGCGGCACGTGGCCGCGATGCCGGAGGGGTCGCCGGCGTGGAAGCCGCACGCCACGTTGGCGGAGGAGACGGACGGCATGATGGCGGCGTCGTCGCCCATGTTCCAGGAGCCGAAGGACTCCCCGACGTCGGAGTTGAGGTCGATCTGCATGGTGGTGTCCTCTCGCACTGCTATGACCGGGATCACCCCATCATGGTCCACCCGCCCGGATTGTTCAACAATCGCTGGGGCGGACGAAGCGGAAGGGGGCAGGACGGTGCAGGGCGGGACGCGCCGGCGGGCCGGGCGGGACTCGCTCCGCGGCACGTCGTGGTCACGACACGCCGTCGGTCGAGTCCGTCGGACGGCATGTCGTGACCACAACCGGGGGCGAAGCGGGAGGCGCACTGACGGGGCGCCCCGGGGACGCCGGGGCCCTCAGCGCAGCGGCGTGTGCGCCGGGTCGACCCGCTCGTCCGGGCGCGCCGGCCCCGGGGCGGTGCCGCCGCCCCACGGGTCGCCGCCGAGCTCCTCGCGCCCGTGCGGGCTCAGCCAGCCGCTCAGGTCCGGGCCCTGCGGGACGATCCCGGTGGGGTTCACGTCCCGGTGCACCTCGTAGTAGTGGTGCTTGATCTGCACGAAGTCGATCGTGTCCCCGAAGCCGGGCGTCTGGAACAGGTCGCGGGCGTAGCCCCACAGGGCCGGCATCTCGGTGAGCTTGTTCCGGTTGCACTTGAAGTGGCCGTGGTACACGGCGTCGAACCGGGCGAGCGTGGTGAACAGCCGCACGTCGGCCTCCGTGATCTGCCCGCCCATGAGGAACCGGCGCGTGGTCAGCCGCTCCTCGAGCCAGTCCATGGCCGCCCAGAGCCGCCCATAGGCCTCGTCGTAGGACTCCTGCTCGCCCGCGAAGCCGCACCGGTACACACCGTTGTTCACCTCGGTGAAGACCCGGTCGATCACCTCGAACATCTCGTCCCGCTCCGGCCCGGCGTCGGGGATCAGCTGCGGGGCGCCGTCGCGGTGGTGCGCGGTCCACTCGGTGCTGAAGTCCAGGGTGATCTGCGGGTAGTCGTTGGTGACGACGCCGCCGCTCGGCACGTCCACCACGGCCGGCACGGTGATCCCGCGCGGGTAGTCGGGGAACCGGGCCAGGTAGTTCTGCTGCAGGCGCTCGGTGCCGAGCACGGGGTCCTTCCCGCCCTCGTCGAGGTCGAAGGTCCAGGAGCGCTCGTCGTGGACGGGGCCGGGCATGCCCACGGAGATCGCGTCCTCGAGGCCGAGCAGCCGCCGGACGATGAGGGTGCGGTTGGCCCACGGACACGCGCGGGCGGCCACGAGGCGGTAGCGGCCGGCCTCCACGGGCCATGCCTCGGCGCCCTCGGTCAGTCCGCCGCCCACGCGGCCGACGCGTGAGTACTCCTCGCGGTCCTGGGCGCGGACCGCCTCCGGGTCCGCGACGATCCGATCCGTGATGTAGTTCGTGTCCCGCTCGTAGCCGCCGGCCTCGATGTAGGATCCGCCGCCCGCGGGGGCCTGCGCCCCGGAGTCGGCGGACGGGGCGGCCTGGGTGCTCGTGGTGTTCTCCATACACTGAAGCGTATGACCGTCGCCGCGCCGACCCCAGGGCCCACGCCCGCCCCGCTCGTGCGGTGCGTGACCGCGCGCAACCCCTCCCCCATGACCCTCGCCGGGACGAACACCTATGTGCTCTTCGCGGACGACGCCGCGACCGCCGTCGTGGTGGACCCCGGGCCTGCGGAGGACGCCGGGGGCCACGCCGAGCGCGTCCTGGCCGCCGCCGAGGGGCGCGCCGTGGAGCTGATCCTCGTGACCCACCGGCACGCGGACCACACCGGCGGAATCGATGCGTTCCACGCCGCCACCGGCGCCCCCGTCCGGGCCGCCGACCCCGCGCACTGCCGTGCCGCCGCGCCGCTGAGCCCGGACGAACGGATCGAGGCGAGCGGCGTCGTCGTGGAGGCCTGGCACACGCCCGGGCACACGTCCGACTCCTACTGCTTCGTGCTCCCGGGCTCCGGGGCGCACGGCGCCGTGCTCACGGGGGACACGATCCTCGGCGAGGGGACCACCATGCTGGACCACCCGGACGGCACCCTGGCCGACTACCTCGACTCGCTCGAGCGGCTCGAGGACGCCGGCCCGCTCACCGTGCTGCCCGCGCACGGGCCCGTGCCCGCCCCGCTGGAGACGATCGCCCGGGACTACCTCGACCACCGCGAGGGCCGCCTGGCCCAGATCGAGCGCGTCCTCGAGGGGATGGACCCGCACGACGCCGCCGCGATCGCCCCCGCCGAGCTCGTCCCCCTGGTCTACCCGGGGCTCGAGGGCCCGGTCCGGCAGGTGGCCGAGCAGGTCATGGCCTCGCACCTGGCGTACCTGCGGGAGGGCTGAGACACAGGGACGCGGCCACCCGGTCGACGCGCGCCACTCCGCCCGGTCGACGTTCTTCCGCAGGGTCGCCCTGAATCAGGGCGACCCTGCGAGAAGGGGTCGACCCCGTGGGGGCGGAACCGGAGGGGAACGTCCGGCGCGGGGCTACAGTGGCCCCGACCGGCGGGAACGCCTCCCGCCTCCGCGGACCGGAAAGGGACCGTCATGACCATCCTCGTCGCCTACAAGAACAGCACCACCGCCAAGGCCGCCCTGCACACCGCCCTGGACATCGCCCGGGAGACGGGCGAGGAGGTCGTGGTGGTCAACGCCGGCCCGGGCGGGGAGCACCGCAGCAAGTCCCTCATCACCGAGGCCGAGCAGCTCGAGCTGCAGTCCGTCCTGGACGCCTCCGGCGTGCCCGCCACGTTCCGCCAGTACGCCCGGGACCGCTCCACGGCGGACGAGATCACCGCGGTGGCCTCCGAGATCGAGCCCTCCCTCGTGGTGATCGGCCTGCGCCGCCGCGGCGGCTTCGGCCGGTTCGTGATGGGCTCCCTGGCCGACGAGCTGCTGCAGAAGGTGGACCAGCCGGTGCTGTGCGTCAAGGAGTACCGCGGCACCACCCCCGACGCCGTCAGCCATGTGGCCCAGACGGACCCCTCGCTCGGGGACACCGCCCCCTCGCGGCCGTACGAGACCCCGCGCCCCTTCGCGCACGCCCAGGACACGCGCGAGGATCAGCCGCGCGAGGGCGGCTCCTCCTCCGTCTGAGCCTCCTCGGCCCGGCGGGCGCGGCGCTCGGCGTAGGCGTCCTCGCCGGGGCCGTCCATCTCGTGGTTGCGCCGCACGGCGCGGATCGAGCCGGTGTACAGGGACGCGTTCCCGCCGGCCTGCGCCAGCGGCACGGACCCGGTGCTCGGCCGCGCGGGCCCCGCGGCGCCCTCCACCGTCGGCAGGGGGCGCGTGGCGGGGCCGGTCGACTCCCCCGCCGCGAGCCCGGGGACCGCGGACCCGGACGTGGCGGCGGCGGAAGCGTCGTCGTCGTGGGCGGCGTGCAGGGGCCGCTCCGCGAGGCGCTGGGTGTAGATGCCCTCGGGGTACTCGGCGCGCAGGAAGCCCACGAGGTCCTCGCGGACCAGGCAGCGCAGGTCCCACAGGTCGCCGGAGTTGCGGGCCGAGACCACGGCGCGGATGCGGACCATGCCGCCGACCGCGTCGATCACCTGCATGGCGTTCTCCTGCCCGTCCCACAGCTCGGTGGACTCGAGCAGCTCGGTCAGGCGCGCCCGCAGCGCGTCCATGGGCACGCGCCAGTCCACGTCCATCTCCACGACGCCGGCCACCTGCGAGCCCACGCGGGTCCAGTTCTCGAAGGGCTCGGAGGTGAAGTGGGAGGACGGGTAGACCATCCGGCGCCCGTCCCACAGCTTGACCACCACGTTGGAGAGGGTGACCTCCTCCACCGTGCCGAACACGCCCTTCATGTCCACCACGTCTCCCACGCGCACCGAGTCCGTGAAGGCCAGCTGGAAGCCGGCGAACACGTTGGTCAGCGTGGACTGCACGGCCAGGCCGGCGATCACGGAGATCAGACCCGCGGAGGCCAGCAGGCCGGCGCCGAGCGAGCGCACCTCGGGGATGGCCAGCAGCACCGCGGCCAGGGCCACCACCACGATCACGGCGTTGAGGACCCGGCGGATCAGGATGGTCTGGGTGCGGATCTTGCGCTCGCGGCGGTCGTTGACGCCGGGGTGGCGGTACTTGGCCAGGACGGCGCCCTCCACCGCCCCCACGATCCGCCACGCGGCCCACGCCGCGGCGGCTGCCACTGCCACGAGCAGCACGAACGACGCCGGCCGGAACCACGTCTGCCCCTCCGCCATCACGGTGAGCGCCACGCGCGCCCCGAGCAGGCCCGTGAACAGGGAGACCGGCAGGGTGAGCCGCGCGACCTGCGCCCGGAGGCCGTCCCGCCGGAAGAGGACCAGGCGGGCCAGCAGGAACACGCCGTAGGTGACCAGCCCGACCGTCAGGAACGCGCCGGCCACGGCGGCCACCGTGCCCCACTCGACGCCCAGCGCGGCCGCGGCGCGGGACGCGCCGTCGGCCACGTCCGACTCCACCCCCTCGGGGACCACCCGCTCCGCGGCCAGGCGGACGGCGGACGCGAGGGGCGGGGCGGAGAGCACGGTCACGGCGGGCATGACGACAGTCTGACACCCGCGCCCGGACGCCGTCCGGGACGGAGCACAATGGTCCCTGACCGCGCCGCCGCACCCCCGCCGGCGGCGCATCCCCGCGACGAAAGGGACCCCGTGCTCTCCGTGACCGACCTGCGCGAGCTGGACACCGCCACCGCCGACCTGTCCCGCGTGATCCCGCGCGCGGACGTGGACGTGGCCTCGGTGGTGCCGCGGGTCACCCCGATCATCGAGCGGGTCCGCGACGGCGGCGAGCGGGCCCTCCTGGACCTCGCCGAGCAGTTCGACGGCGTCCGCCCGCCCGCGCTGCGCGTGCCCGCCGAGGCGCTCGCGGCGGCCCTCGAGGACCTCGACCCGACGGTCCGCGCCGCCCTCGAGGAGTCCATCGCCCGCGCCCGCAGGGTCCACGCGGCGCAGATCCCGGCCGGCTCCACGGTGGAGCTGGGCGAGGGCGCCGTCGTCGAGAACCGCTGGGTGCCCGTGGAGCGCGTGGGCCTGTACGTGCCCGGCGGCCGCGCCGTGTACCCCTCCTCCGTGGTGATGAACGTGGTGCCGGCCCAGGCGGCCGGCGTCGAGTCCCTCGTGGTGACGTCCCCGCCGCAGCGGGACCACGGCGGGCTGCCGCACCCCACCGTGCTCGCCGCGTGCGCGCTGCTGGGCGTGGACGAGGTCTACGCCGCCGGCGGCGCGCAGGCCGTGGCCATGCTGGCGCTCGGCGTCCGCCAGGACGACGGCGAGGGCTGGCTCTGCGCGCCCGTGCGGATGGTCACGGGGCCGGGCAACGTGTACGTCGCCGCGGCCAAGCGCGCCCTGCAGGGGGTGATCGGCGTGGACGCCGAGGCCGGACCCTCCGAGATCGCCGTGATCGCGGACGGCACCGCGCGCGCCGACTGGGTGGCCGCGGACCTGATCAGCCAGTCCGAGCACGACCCGCTCGCCGCGTCCGTGCTGATCACCGACTCCGAGGACCTGATCCGGGACGTGCTGGCCGCCGTCGAGGCCCAGGTGCCGGGGGCGTTCCACGAGGACCAGATCCGGACGGCGCTGACCGGCGCCCAGTCCGGGGTGCTGCTCGTGCGGGACATGGAGCAGGCCCTCGAGGTCTCCGACCTCTACGCCACCGAGCACCTGGAGATCCAGACGCGCGACCCGGACGCCCTGGCCGCGCGGGTGCGCAACGCCGGCGCCGTGTTCGTGGGCCCGTACTCCCCGGTGCCGCTGGGCGACTACTCCGCCGGCTCCAACCACGTGCTGCCCACCTCCGGCACCGCGCGGTTCTCCTCCGGCCTGAACACCGTGACGTTCCTGCGCTCCCAGCAGCTGATCCGCTACGGCGAGGCCGGGCTGAAGGAGCTCGCCGACGGCATCTCCGCCCTGGCCGAGGACGAGCGCCTCCCCGCCCACGGCGTGGCCGTCCGGGCCCGGTTCGCGTGAGGGGCCGGGCATGAGCGCCGTCCGGCTGGACGCGTGGCTGTGGGCCGTGCGCATGTACAAGACCCGCTCGGCGGCCACCGCGGCCGTGCGCGGCGGGCACGTGCGCGTCAACGACGAGCCCGTGAAGGCCGCCCACACGCTGGCGGTCGGGGACCGGGTCCGGCTGCGCAAGGACCAGCGCGAGCGGATCCTCGAGGTCACCGGGCTGATCTCCAAGCGCGTCGGGGCGCCCGTGGCCGTGAAGAACTACATCGACCACTCCCCCGCGCCCATCCCGCGCGAGCTGCTGGCCGTGCCCGTCCGCGAGCGCGGCGCCGGCCGGCCCACCAAGCGGGACCGCCGGCAGCTGGACGCGCTGCGCGGGCGGGACGGGGCCGGGCGGGGCTGACCCGCCCCCGTTCCCCGTCCGGATCTCCGACGTCCTGGCACTCCTCCGACGCAGACCGCGCAGGAGATGTCGCAGGACGTCGCAAAGCCGGGCGGCGCGGGGACGAGGCCTCGGGGCGGAGGTCCTCCAGTCCTGCGCTCAGCCCTGCCCGTCCTCCTGGACCTCGCCCACGACGAAGCGGAAGGGGCCGTCGCCGTCGGCCCGGACCAGGAACGTGACGTCCCGCTGCTCGGGGACGGGAGGGAGGGTCGCGATCCAGCCGCAGTCCTCGGACCAGACCCCGCGATCGACCGCTCCGCCGGTGCCCAGGGACAGCGAGGAGCCGCCCGCCACCCCGTCGTCGCAGATCAGCACCACACGGTGCCGGGTGCCCTGGGGGACGTCCGCCAGCGTCAGGCGCAGCTCCTTCTCCGCGACGCGCTCCTCGATCCGGGTGACGCCCTCGAGGTCCCGGTACTCCGGGTGGTCGGCGGCCCACTCCTGGAGCGTGGTGCCGTCCTCCTGGAACAGGGAGGCCGGGAAGGCGGCGGGTGCCGGCTCCTCCAGCGTCAGGTCCGAGGCCTCCCCCACCGTGGGCGTCGCGGAGCCGACCTCCTGCCCGGCGGACGACGACGGGGCCGGCGTCGACGCCGAGGTGACAGCGGGCGACGACGCCGCGGCCGACGGCGTCGTCTCCGCCGGGGCTGAGTCGGCGCCGGCGGAGCACGCCGTGAGCGCCAGCCCGGCGAGGGCCAGGCCGGCGGCGATCACGCCGCGGGCCGGGTGGGGACGGGTGATCTGGACGGTCCGCATGGGAGCCCCCTCATCCTCCGCGGGCACGGGCCCGCGATCCTGCTGGTGGGGCCGCCGTCGGCGGTCTCGACCCGCCCCCCATGATCGAGTGGATCGAGCATGCGCCTGACAACCTCATGTGTCAACGATCACATCCGGCGGGCCCGTGACGCCCCGCGTCGTCCGCATCCAGGACGACTTTGACCGCCCTGCGGGCCGCTCCGTAGGCTGGCCCGAAGAATCACGAGCTCCCGTCATTCACGGCCCTGGCCGGCGGGACGGCAACCCTCTCACGCAGTAGTGGGGTGCTCCAGGTGAGGATTCGGCCCCCGGGGACCCCCGGCGGGCAAGTACCGCGTCTCCGCGGGTCCCGGTCGGGGTCCGTGAGGAACACCGCGCACCGCGGAGCCGCGTCAGTCATCGGAAGAGGACTCACGCATGACCGCCACGCTCACCCGCCTCCCCGGCTCCCTCTGGACTACCGACGTCTCCAAGGACTCCCTGCGCCACGGCCTGTCCGCGTTCCCCACGGGCGTGGTCGCCGTGACCGGCCACGTGGACGACCGCGACGAGGTCATGGTGTCCTCCTCCTTCGGCGTCGGGATCTCCTGGGAGCCCGCCCTGGTCTCCTTCTCCGCGCAGAACTCCTCCCGCACGTGGCCGCGGCTGCGGCAGGCGGAGACGATCGGCATCTCCCTGCTGGCCGAGGACCAGACCCACCTGTGCCGGCAGCTCGCCTCGCGCGACGGGGACCGGTTCGCCGGCGTGGAGGTCCACCGCTCCCCGCTGGGCGCCCCCCTGCTGGACGGCTCAAGCCTGTGGCTGGAGACCCGGATCCACGCGGAGGTGCCCGCGGGGGACCACACCGTGGTCCTGCTCGAGGTCACCGGGTTCGCGGACCACACCGACGACGTCCCCCCGGCCACGCTCCACCGGAACCTCTTCCACGGCCTACGCGGCCTCTGAGCGCACCGCCGCCACGGTTCCGCCGCCCACTCCGGACGTGAACAGCGGATGAACTCCCACCCGATGGTCGTCGTCCTCCCCAGACTGTGACATGATGGAGCCTGAAGTTGATCTAGCTGTACATCGCACTTCCGTGCTTGTCAGGTCCGGTTCCCGGTCCCGATGGGTGTGGGGCAAGCGGTTCAGTCTTGCCGCTTCACCCGCTGGCCCACCGTCAGCGGCCCCCACCGTCCTCGTCACGAGGGCACATCGAAAGGACACCATCATGGCTGTCGGTACCGTCAAGTGGTTCAACGCTGAGAAGGGCTTCGGCTTCATCGCCCCGGAGGACGGCTCCGCTGACGTCTTCGTGCACTTCTCCGCCATCCAGGGCTCGGGCTTCAAGGAGCTCCAGGAGAACGACCGCGTCGAGTTCGAGACCCAGCAGGGCCCCAAGGGCCTGCAGGCCGCGGACGTCACCAAGATCTGATCAGCTTCCCCTGATCTTCTCGGGGCACTCCCCCGGATCCCCGACGGCCCCCGTCGCTCCCCTCGGAGCACGGGGGCCGTCGTCGTCCCCGGACACGTCCGGGGCGTGGTCCGCCGTGCGGCGCGTCTCAGGGACGACGCCGGCCCCGCGCCACGCGCTCGACGCCCGAGAGGGCCAGCACCGCGCACGCGCACCACACCGCGGCTCCCGGACCGAGCGGGGCGGCGAGCAGCCCCGCGCCGGCCGGCAGCAGCACCTGGCCCAGCCGGTTGCCCATGAGGCGCACGGCCAGGGCGGTGGAGCGCCAGGACCGGGGCACGGCCTCGCTGATCAGGGACATGGTCAGCGGCTGGCCCAGGCCGAGCGTCAGCCCACCGAGCACCATGGCGGCCGCCGCCAGGGGCAGCAGGCCGGGGCGGGCCATGGCAGAGGGCACCACGGCGATCGCGGCCGCGGACACCAGGAGCGCCACCTGCAGCAGCAGCTCGCGGCTGAACCGCCGCCGCACCCACGGCAGCAGCACGCGGGACACCAGCGACCCGGCCCCGCGCAGCGCGAGCAGGGCGCCCACCCATCCGGCGCCCACACCGTGCCGCTCCCCCACGAGCGGCAGGAACGCGGTGAGGATGTCCAGCACGGCGAGCAGGGCCAGGGAGGCGCCCATCGCCGAGCCCACCCCCGGGCGGGCCAGGATCGCCCCCGCCCGCGGCGTGCCGGCGTCGGCGGCAGCCGACGCGGGGGCCTCCGTCCCACCCCGCGCACCGGGCACCTCCGGGTGACGACGCCGGGCCTCGGGGGTGAGCAGGACGGGCAGGACGCCGGCTGCGGCGATGCCCGCGGACCACCACAGGGCGGCGGCCGTGGCCCCCGCCGAGGCGCCCCCGCCGCCAGCCACGAGCCAGCCGCCCAGCAGCGGGCCGAGCATCTGGCCCACCGAGTAGGCGGCCGTGAACCAGCCGAACCCCGCGTCCAGGCGGGCGGAGGCGGCACGGCGGGCGATCGCGGCCTGCCCCGCGATGGTGAACGCCAGATGCCCCATGCCCAGCACCGCCGAGGCCGCCACCACGCCCGTCACGTCCCGGGCCAGGGCCAGCCCGGCCCCGCCGGCGGCCATCACGAGCGCCCCGGTGACCACCACCGGCACCGCCGAGGGGGCCCGGTCCGTCACCCGCCCCAGCCACAGGGCGCCCAGCAGCGGCAGGAGGGCGTAGGCCGCGGTGGCCAGGCCCACGGCCACGTCCGAGGCCCCGAGGGCCAGCAGGTGGTAGCTGGTGACGGGCCGGGCGAGGTTGAGCGCGGTCTGGGTGAGCACGGCGCCGGCCACCAGGGCCCACAGCCACGCCAGGCGCCGCGGGTCCGCGGCAGGTGCGGCGCCGCCGCTCACGCCGTGCTTCCCGCCGCGGCGCGGTCGGTGTGGCGCCGCAGCAGGAGCACCGCCACGAGCGCGAGCGCGTACCCCGCGCCGACCGCCGCGAAGCCGAGCCGGAAGTCGCCGGTGAGGTCCCGCAGCAGGCCCATCACCAGCGGCCCGCACGCGAAGCCGGCGTACATGCCCATGGCGTTCACGCCGGTGGCCCGGCCGAGGTGCTCGGCGGGGACCACGTCCAGCAGGCCGGCGTTGGTGACCACGTTGGCCCCCAGGACGGTCAGGCCGTGCACCGCGGCGCCCGCCCACAGCAGGGCCGGTGCGTGGGCGAGGTCCGCGGCCAGGAACACCCCGACGCCGGCCATCGAGCCCAGGGCGATCCCCGCCAGCAGGGTGGTGGGCCGGTGGCCGGCGCTCATCCGCCGGCCCCACCAGATCCGGGAGGCCACGCCGATCACCCCCGAGGCCGCGGCGGCCGCGCCGCCCACCACGAGGGACAAGCCGAGGGACTCCACCGCGAACAGCGGCAGGTACGCGTTGGTGGCCTGCATGCCCAGCCCGGTGAGGAAGGCGATCGCCGCGAAGAACCAGACCGTGGCCGGCAGCGGAACCCGACCCGCCCGCGCGTCGGCTGCGGTCGCGGCCCCGGACGAGGCCGGCAGCGGGGGCACCGCGGCCACCGCCACCGCCCACAGCACCGCGGCGAGGCCGGCGGCCGCGAGGGCGGCCCCGGTCCAGCCCAGGACGAGCGCCGCCGTCGGGAAGAAGAGCCCCGCCACCAGCTGGGAGACCTGCACGCCGGACTGCTTCACGCCGATCCACCCGATGCGCCTCTCCGCCGGGACCACCGAGCGGATGACCCGGTTGGTGGTGGGGTTGGAGATCGCCTGGGTGACGCCCGCGACGGCGGCCGCCGCGTAGAGGGCCCCCAGCGTGGTCGCGAAGGCGCCCACGGTCAGGGCGAGGACCGAGCCGCCGAAGATGATGCTCATCTGCGTCCGGGAGGACAGGCGGTCCGCCGCCCGGCCCAAGGCCACGGACGTCACCGCGGCCGAGGCGAACACCACGGTGAGCACGGTGCCCAGCCGGCCCGAGCTCACCCCGAGACGCTCGATCACCACGGTGGAGGAGGCCGAGACGCCGTAGTTGAACAGGGCGCCCACGCCCATGGCGGCCAGCAGCACCAGCAGCAGGCCGGTGCCCGGCGCACGCTGCTCCCCCGCCGGAGCGGGCCGGGCGGAGGAGGGGTCGGAGGGCGTCACGGGGACCAGGGTAGACCGCCGCCCCGCCGCGCTCAGGCGTGTGCGGCGTCCTGCTCCCACACGTGCGGCATGGGCGTGCGGGCGGAGGGCAGGGCGATGCGACCTCGCCACTCGTGCAGCCACTCGGGCAGGACGGGCTCGGCGGCGAGGTCGTGGCCGAGCTCGGCCAGGAGGGCGCGCAGGTCGTCGTTGGGGACGGGCGTGCCGTCGCGCCCGCGCAGCCGGCCGCAGACGATCGCGCGGACGGCCACGTCGCCGTCCACCACGGCGCGGTGCTCGATCCACATGGCCCGCTCGTCCAGGCCGAGGATCCGGGTCTCCACGGAGAACGCGGTCCCGAGGGTCACGGAGCGGCGGAACGCGATCTGCTCCGCCTGCACCACGGGCAGCCAGCCCCGCTGCCGGCAGGCCTTCCACAGGCCGGTGCGGACCATGAGGTCGAAGCGCCCGAGGTCGAACAGGCCGAAGTACTGGCCGTTGTTGATGTGCCCGGCGAAGTCCACGTCCGTGGGCAGGGCGCGCAGGGGCAGCGAGGCGGGGTCCCAGACTCCCAGACGGGGCCGGCGTCGGGCGCGGGAGAGGACCAGGGCGGTGCGGGGCAGGAGGTGCATGGGCCCACCCTGCCATGCCCGGCGCGCCGTAGAGTGGAGTGCCCGCGCGGTGCGCCCCGATCCGTCCCCGCCGCGGCGCCGCCCCGCCAGCCCCACCGACAGGACCACCCCGCCATGTCCGAGCCCGGCCACGACCGGCACCGCCCGCACGCCGCCGCCCCGTGGGCCGAGCCCGAGCGGATCTGGCTCGCGCTGCCCGTCGCGCACCCCAAGCCGTCGATGCTGGACGAGGCGCGCGACGCCGTCGCCGGGCTGGCCGAGTCGGTGGCCGCCGTCGGGGAGGCCGTCGTGCTCGTGGACCCCGACGACCACGGCGCCGCCCGCCTGCTGCCCCGCTCCGTCGCGCGCGTCCCCGCCCGCCTGCGCACCCCCCTGCTCGGGCGCACCGGGCCCACGTTCGTGCACGTCGGCGACGCCGTCGAGGCCGTGCACTGGCGCCTGCCCTCCCGCACCCAGGGCGGCCCGGAGGGGCACGACGCCGAGGCCGGCGCCGTCGTCGCGCGCGCCGGGGGCCTGACCGTGCACACCCCGCTGCTGGCCGCGCCGCCGGCCGCGTGGGCCACGGACGGGGAGGGCACCGCGGTGGCCTCCACGATGCTCCTGGACGCCGACGTCAACGACGGCTGGGGACAGGGCCGGGTGGAGGAGGAGCTCGCGAGCCGGCTGGGGATCGAGCGCGTGGTGTGGCTGCCCGCCGCCGCCCCCCGGGAGGCCGGGCCATACGGCGGGCTCGCCCACCTGCACCCGTGGGTGAGGTTCACCGCTCCGGGCGCGGTGGCCGTGAATTGGCAGTCCGGCCGCCTGCACCCGGACCACGCCCCCGGCGCGGCCGCCGTGCACGTGCTCGCCGGCGTCGAGGACGCCCGCGGCCGGACGCTGCAGGTGCACACGGTGCCCCCGGCCGTCCCCGAGGCCGGCGCCGCCCCCGAGGGCACGGGGCCGCGCTCCCTGCTGGACACGGTGCGGATCGGCCCGGCCCACGTGCTGCGCCCGGCCTTCGCGGACCCGGAGACGGACGCCCGGGCCGCCGCCGAGGCCGCCCGCCTGCACCCGGGGCTCGAGCAGGTGCCGTTCCCCCAGCCGCCGGTGCTGCGCCTGCTGGGGGCGTTCAGCGACCTGCTGCTCCCCCAGCCGTGTCCGGCGTCGTCCCCGGCTCCGGCTCCGGCGGGCTGACCCCGTCCACGCGGGGGGACATCAGCGGCGAGGAGGGGCCGGCCTCCCGCTCCGCCTCCCGGGCCGCCAGGCGCACCCGCTCCTCCGCGGCGGTGTCCAGGGAGACGGAGCCGGGCTCGGCCTCGTGGTCGGCGGCGTGGGAGCCCACCACGTCCCGCGGGCGGCGCAGCAGCGCGAGCAGCGAGGACTGGCGGATCTCCATGCCCTTCAGATCCGAGGCGATCAGGGAGTTGACCCAGCGGGAGCCGGGGTCGGCGTCGATCAGGATCGCCTTGACCAGCAGCGTGCAGGGCAGGGCGAGGATGGCGCCGAGCGGGCCGAGGACCCAGGCCCAGAACAGCAGGGACAGGAAGCTGACGGTGGGGACCACGCCTACCGCGTCCCCCGCCACCTTGGGCTGGATGATGGACTGCAGCACGAAGTTCAGCACCGAGTAGCTGATCACCACGGCCAGGAACGCCTGCCAGCCGCCCTCCATGAGCCCCAGCAGGGCCGGCGGGATCAGGCCGATCACGAAGCCCACGTTCGGGATGTAGTTGGTCAGGAAGCTCAGCACGCCCCACACGAGCACCATGGGCACGCCGATCGCCATGAGCGCCACGACGTCCAGGAGGGCCACGATCAGCCCGAACACGGTGGTGACGATCCAGTACCGCCGCACGCCGTGCGCGAAGTCCAGCAGGGCGCGGCCCAGCTCGTGGCGGGCGGTGTTGAGCAGGTCCACGCGCCGCTCCACCGCCATGGAGTCCATGGCCAGGAAGAACATGCCCATCACCACGGTGGCCAGCAGTCCCATCACGGCGTAGATGTTCGTGGCGATCGTGGTCAGCGCGGTGACCGCGGTCCCGGAGACGGCCTGCAGGTCGATCTGCGCCAGACGCGCGTTGAGCATGTCCGGGGTGATGCCCATGGTCCCCAGCCACCCCACCACGTCCTGGACGATCCGCTCGAACTGCACGGAGTACTCCGGCAGCGCGGTCACCAGCTCCAGCACGGACCACAGCAGCATCCCGACGACGACGGCCAGCACCGAGCCGACCACCACCACGGTGGTGGCCGCGCCGAGCACGGGGTGCACGCCCCGCCGGATGAGCCAGGACTGCAGCGGGTAGGCCACGATCACGAGGTTCAGGCCCAGGAACACGGGCGCGATGATCTGCGAGATCCCCTGCACGAACTGGACGACCACCACGAGGCCGGCCAGCGTCAGGACGATCACGAGCATCCGCGGCCACATGCGGTGCGGCCGACGGATGTCCCAGTCGGAGACGGGAGCGGAGACGCCTCCGGTCGAGGCGGGGCCGGCGTCGGCGGAGGATGCGGAGGCGCTCACGCGCAGGAGTCTACGGCGCGGCCGGGAGGGGGTAGGCTCACGTCCACACACATCGACAGGGGAGCGCCGGCACGGCGCTGAGAGTGCGGTCCGCCGCAGACCCTCGAACCTGCTCCGGCTCGCACCGGCGAAGGAAGTCGAGACCTCCTCCCGGGGGTCGCCGAGCCGGTGGCGCCCCGGCGCCGCCGCCGCGGGGACCTCCCGGCCCCTCCCGCATCGCAGGAGGAAACCCGCATGTCCCGTCCCGTCCGCACCCGCGCCGGCCTCGCCGCGCTGTCCCTGGCCGCGCTCGCCCTCACCGGCTGCTCGGTCTCCGCGCCGGCCGACCCCGCACCCGCCTCCGGCACCGACGCCGCGGGGTCCTCGGCCCCCGCCCAGGGCAAGGGCACCGTCACGATCCTGACCCACGACTCGTTCGCCCTGCCCGAGGAGCTGATCGCCCGCTTCGAGCAGGAGTCCGGCTACACCCTGGTCACCACCGCGCCGGGGGACGCCGGCGCCGTCGTGAACCAGGTGCTGCTCTCGAAGGACGCCCCCGTGGCGGACGGCGTGTACGGCGTGGAGGACCACTCCGCGCACCGCCTCGTGGACCGGCAGGCCGTGGCCCCCTTCACCCCCGCGGACCTGCCGGCCTCGGCGCAGGAGCTCGTGGTGGAGGGCGCCATGACCCCCGTGGACCGCGGCCAGGTCTGCTTCAACACGGACCCCGCGTGGTTCGAGGAGAACAGCCTGCCGGCGCCCACCACCCTGGACCAGCTCCGGGAGCCGGAGTACGCGCGCCTCACCGTCGTGACCTCCCCTGTCACCTCCTCCCCCGGGCTCGCGCTGCTCGCGGCCACCACCGCCGAGTACGGCGAGGACGGCTGGCGGGGCTGGTGGGAGGACCTGCTGGAGGGCGGGGCGAAGGTGGACGCCTCCTGGTCGGACGCCTACGCCGTGGACTTCTCCGGCGGGGAGGGGAAGGGCGAGTTCCCGATCGTGCTCTCCTACTCCTCCTCCCCGGCCTTCGCCCCCGAGACCGAGGTCCTCGAGGACTCCTGCACCCCGCAGGTGGAGTACGCCGGCGTCCTGGCCGGGGCGAAGAACCCCGAGGGCGCGCAGGCGTTCGTGGAGTTCCTCCTCACCGAGGACGTCCAGGCCGCCCTCCCGGAGAACATGTACATGTACCCCGTGGACGACGCGGTGGCCCTGCCCGAGGAGTGGGAGCAGAACGCCCCGCTCGTGGAGGACCCCATCGTCACGGACCCGGCGGCCTTCGACGCCCGCCGCGAGGAGCTGCTGAAGGAGTGGACCGCCCTCGCCGAGGAGGTCCAGGGCTCCTGATGCCCTCCCCCGCCACCACGACGCCGGCCCGCCCGCGCCGCCCACGCCCCGCCGGTCCCGGCGCGGGCGCCGGGTGGCTGGCGGCCGCCGTCGTGCCCGTGGCGTTCCTCGCGGTGTTCTTCGTCTGGCCCGTGGCCGCGATGCTCTGGCGCGGCGTGGCCGGGGTGGACGCCGCCGGCGACCCCACGGGCGCGCTCGACCTGACCGCGTTCGCCGAGGTCCTGGGCCGCGAGCGCACGTGGCGCATCCTGGGCCAGACCCTGGGCATGGCCGCCGCCGGCACCGTGGCCTCCGTGGCCCTCGGCCTGCCCGCCGCGTTCGTCCTGCACCGCCGCCGCTTCCCCGGCCGGCGGCTGCTGCGCGCCGTGGTGCTGGTGCCGTTCGTGCTGCCCACCGTGGTGGTGGGCGTGGCCTTCCGCGCCCTGCTGGCGCCCGGCGGCCCCTTCGGGTGGACGGGCCTGGACCAGACGACCGCCGCCGTCGTGCTGGCCATGGTGTTCTTCAACGTCTCCGTGGTGGTGCGCCAGGTGGGCGCGCTGTGGGCCGCCCTGGACCCGCGCCAGGCCGAGGCCGCCCGCGTGCTCGGGGCCTCCCCGGCCCGGGCGTTCCGCACCGTCACCCTGCCGCAGCTGGCGCCGGCGCTCGCGGGCGCGGCGGCGCTGGTGTTCCTGTTCTGCGCGTCCGCGTTCGGGATCGTGCAGACCCTCGGCCGGCCGGGGTACGGCACCCTCGAGACGGAGATCTGGGTGCAGACCGCCGTGTACCTGGACCTGCGCACCGCCGCCGTGTTCTCCACGCTGCAGCTGGCCGTGGTGCTGACGGCGGTGGCCCTGTCCGGGGTCACCGCGGCCCGGGCCCGGCGCGCGCTGCGCCTGGGCACCGCCCCGCTGCGGCCCCTGACCCGGGCGGACGCGCTCCCGGCGGCCGCCACCGCGCTCGCCGGCGTTCTGGTGGTCGCCCCGCTGCTGGCGCTCGTGGTCCGCTCCTTCCGCTCCCCGGAGGGCTGGGGGCTGCGGAACTACGCGCTGCTGGCTACGAGCCCGGGCACTGGGTTCGCCGGCGGCGTCACCCCGCTCCAGGCCCTCGAGCAGTCCGCGCGCACCGCCCTGGACGCCACCGTGCTCACGCTCGCGGTGGCCGTGCCCCTGGCCCTGCTGCTCACCCGCCCGTTCCGCTCCCGCGCCGCCCGCGGCGCCCAGCGCGCCCTGGACGGGGCGCTGCTGCTGCCGTTGGGGGTGTCCGCGGTGACGGTGGGCTTCGGGTTCGTGGTGTCCCTGCGCGTGCAGGCCCCTGAGCTGGCCGCCTCGGGGGCGCTCGTGCCGATCGCGCAGGCCGTGGTGGCCGTGCCCCTGGCCGTGCGCGCGCTGGTGCCCGTGCTCGCCGCGGTGGACCCGCGGCTGCGTGAGGCCGCCCGCACCCTCGGCGCCCGTCCGGCCCGGGTGCTGGCCACCGTGGACGGCCCGTTCCTGCTGCGCGGGGTGGGCCTGGCGGCCGGGTTCGCGTTCGCCGTGTCCCTCGGGGAGTTCGGCGCCACCAGCTTCCTGGCCGCCGCGGACCGGCCCACGCTGCCCGTGCTCATCGCGCGCCTGCTGGGCCGGCCCGGCGCGGACAACTACGGCATGGCGCTGGCCGCCGCCACGGTGCTGGCCGTGCTCAGCGCCGGCGTCATGCTGGCCTGCGAGCGGCTGCGCCCGCGCGGGGCCGGATCGGGAGGAGTCTGATGGACACGCCCAGCACGACGCGCCCCCGCCACGACGACGGCGCGCTCCGCCCCCGTGGGGCCGCGCTGCGCCTGCGCGGGGTGGCCGTGGCCTACCCGGACGGCTCCGTGCCGGTGTCCCATGCGGACCTGGACGTGGCCCCCGGGGAGGTCGTCGCGCTCGTGGGCGCCTCCGGCTCGGGCAAGTCCACCGTGCTGCGCGGGATCGCGGGCCTGGAGGACGTGGTGGCCGGGACCGTGGAGATCGACGGCGCGGAGGTGTCCGGCGCCGCCGGCGGCCGCCCCGTGCCCACCCACCGCCGCGGGGTCGGGATGGTGTTCCAGGACGGCCAGCTGTTCCCGCACCGCACGGTGGCCCGCAACGTGGCCTACGGCCTCGAGGCCGGCGGGTGGGACCGGGCACGGCGCCGGGCGCGCGTGGCGGAGCTGCTCGCGCTGGTGGGCCTGACGGACCTGGCCGACCGGCCCGTGCGCACCCTCTCCGGGGGCCAGGCCCAGCGCGTGGCCCTGGCCCGCTCGCTCGCCCCCGCCCCGCGCGTGCTCCTGCTGGACGAGCCCCTCTCCGCCCTCGACGCCGACCTCCGGGCCCGCCTGGCCCGCGAGATCCGGGCAGCGCTGCAGGCGGAGGGGACGAGCGCCGTCGTGGTCACGCACGACGCCGCCGAGGCCGCCGTCATGGCGGACCGGACCGTGCGGATGGGCGAAGACGGGGTGCTCCACGGGGCCGCCGCCCCGGACACGTCCGCGAGGCCGGCGGACGCGGCCGGGTAGCCTGCCGACCATGACCCCTCCCCCGTCCCGTGGCCGCCTGAGCGCGGAGGACGTGGTGGACGCCGCCGTCGGGATCCTGCAGGACTTCGGCATGGGGGACCTCTCGATGCGCCGCGTGGCCGCGGTGCTGGGCGTGCAGGCCTCCGCCCTCTACTGGCACGTCCCGGACAAGCAGACCCTGCTGGCGCGCGTGGCGGACCGGATCGTGGCCGAGGTGGAGCACGCCGTCGCCGCCCGCGGCGGGACCGGCGGCGCACCCGCGGACCTGGCGGCGACGGCGGAGGCCGCCGAGGCCGTGCTGCTGCGCCACCGCGACGGCGCCGAGGTCCTCACCACGGCGCTCGCCCTGGGACTGGGCGGGCTGGGCCTGCACCGGCTCCTGACCGACGCCGCACCCTCGCGGGAGGAGGGCGAGCGGGCGCTCGCGCTGCTGCTGGGCACCGTGTCCCTGCGCCAGCAGCGCGCCCAGGCCCAGGCCCTCGGCGTGGCCGTCGGCCCCGACGTCCAGCGTCGGCGCGCGGGCGTGCTCTGACCGGGGCTCGGGAATCCGTGGCCGCTCAGCCCTGCCCTGAGCCGAGTCGGCTCACTAGGGTGTAGCGGACATCGGGTGCCGTGGCGAGTGGACGAGTCACCGACGCGGGGCCCGGGTCCGACGCATCGTCCTGGAACCGGCTCAGATGTCCGGGACGATCCCGAACAGATCGCCGGTGGAGACATGGGAGCATTCAGCAATCACCCTCGGGAGGGGCAGGTGAGGTCCCTCCACTTCGACGTGGACGCCTCGACCCCCGACGGGCTGCTCGACGCCCTGTGGGCCCACACGGGACCCGGCGCCCAGCTGATGGGCGCGCCGGTCCCCGACGGTGCCTTCGTGGACCCGGACCGGCCCACCGAACAGTCCCTCCAGGACCGCCGCGGCAGCCATGTGCCCGGCAGTCACGTGGTCCAGACCTCCGCGCAGGCCGCGGCCCGTGCGGCGGGGCGACCCGCCGCCCGGCCCGGGGCACACGCGGGCTCCACCGCCCTCGTCCGCCGACCCTCCCCCCGCGTGGGCGGCCTCGTCCGGCTGCCCGCCGTGGACCTCACGGCCTCGCCCTGGTCTCCCGCCGGCTTCCTCGCCCCCGCACCAGAGCGGTCCGCACTGCCGCGCACCGCACGCCCCCGCCCGGCGCCGCCGCGGATGCGGGTCCGCACCGACGGCGTCCGCGTGGTGGCCCGCCCCCTGGCGATGCTGCCGGGCGTGGACCATGGCCGCGCCCTGCGCGTGGACCTGCACCCCGTCCAGGACGGCATCGTGTTCGTCTCCCGCCACCTCGAGCTGCGCGAGCTCGGCGACGACCTCAAGGGCACCGTCCTGACGGGCGTGGTCCCGGTGACCCAGCTGGACCGGTTCTGGGCCACGGTGGCCGAGGATCTGCCCGCCGGGCGCCCCGTGATCGTGCGCCTGCGCACGGACACGGACGCGGAGCTGCTCTCCCTCCTCCGGGCGCTCGCGCCTCCGGAGCTGCACGTGGTGTCCTACCGGCTCGACGAGTCCCCCGTGGGCTCCCAGCGCTCGAGCTATCTCCTGCCGGACGTGGACGCGGCCGCCGTGGCCGCCACGGGCGCGGTGCGCACCTCGCTCGAGTCGCTGCGCGCCGAGCAGCAGGTGTCCGAGGACGCCGCCCGCGCCGGCCGGGTGCTGCTGACCCGTCGCCGCGTGGAGCGCCACCTGCGGCGCACGGTGCCGCAGCTCATGCACAGCCTCTCCTTCTCCGACCCCGCCGAGGTCCGGCACGTGTACGTGGACGGCTCGGTGCTGCGCGGGACCCGCACGGGCGGCGCGGCGGCCGTGACCCGCTCCGGCCCGTGGGCCGCGCACGCCCTGCCGGGCGCCACCCTGCCGCTCGAGGCCGAGCTGGAGGCCCTGGCCCTGGGCCACCTGCTGGCGGCGTGGTCCGGCCATCCGGACGAGCGCGTGGTGATCCACTCGGACTCCCGCGCCGCCCTGGCCCTGCTCCGCGACGCCCACCGCGAGCGCCTGACCCTCGGGGACGCCCGCGGCGAGCGGATCCGCCGTGCCCTGCGGCGCCTGCTGGCCACCGTCGACCTCGCGGAGGCCGCCGGCGTCGAGGTGAGCACGGTGTGGGTCAAGGGCCATGCCGGCACGCGCGGCAACGAGCTCGCCGACGACGTCGCCCGCTCGGCCGCGCGCAACACGGCCGCCGGGGTGGAGCCGGAGGACCTGCGCCGCCGGATCGGGCACCTCGTGGACCTGTGGGAGACCACCCTGGGCCGCGGCCACGCCGAGGACACGGACGGCCCCGAGCGCTGATCCGCTCCCCCCGCGAGCCGGGAACCCGGGGCTCGGGCCCCTCCTCGACTCGCCCCTGCCTGTCCACGGCCGGGCCGTCAACCCCCTAGGCTCTCCTGCATGGAAGCAATCGCCGACGCCATCAGCGCGTTCAACAACTGGTACTGGTACGTGGTGATGGCGCTGCTCGCCGTCGCGGGCGTGTGGTTCACCCTCCGCACCGTGGGCGTGCAGGTGCGCATGCTCCCCGAGATGCTGCGCTCCGTGGTCGAGAAGGGCCCCGAGGCCGGCGCCGACGACGGCGTCTCCCCCTTCCGTGCCTTCACCATCTCCGCGGCGTCCCGCGTGGGCACCGGCAACGTGGCCGGCGTGGCGATCGCGATCGTGCTCGGCGGGCCGGGCGCGGTGTTCTGGATGTGGGTCATGGCGATCGTCGGCGGCGCCACCGCCTTCGTGGAGTCCACGCTCGCCCAGCTCTACAAGCGCAAGGGCCGGGACGGGTTCTACGGCGGCCCGGCGTACTACATCCGGGACGGCCTGGGCCTGAAGTGGCTGGCGGCGCTGTTCGCCGTCGCGATCACGGTGACCTACGGGTTCGTGTTCAACGCCGTGCAGTCCAACTCGATCTCCGAGTCCGTGCAGGCCAACTGGGGCACCTCCACCACCACCGCGTGGATCGTGGGCGTGGGCCTGGCCGTGCTGACCGCGCTCGTGATCTTCGGCGGTGTGCGCCGCCTGTCCGCCGTCACCAACGTGATCGTGCCGATCATGGCCGTGGCCTACATCCTGGTGGCCCTGTTCGTGGTGGCCGTGAACATCACCGAGGTGCCCGCGATGATCGGGCATATCGTGGGCCACGCCCTCGGCCTCGAGCAGGTGGCCGGCGCCGCCGTCGGCATGGCGATGGTCATGCAGGGCGTGCGCCGCGGCATGTTCTCCAACGAGGCCGGCATGGGCTCCGCCCCGAACGCGGCCGCCGCGGCCGCCGTGTCCCACCCGGCCAAGCAGGGCTTCGTGCAGTCCCTGGGCGTGTACTTCGACACCCTGCTGGTGTGCACCGCCACCGCCTTCATCGTGCTCCTCTCCGAGCCCGAGTTCGGCAACAAGGACGCCCTGGGCATGGCCGTGACGCAGAACGCCCTGCAGCAGGCCGTGGGCCAGTGGGCCGGCCCGTTCCTGACCGTGGTGATCTTCTTCCTGGCGTGGTCCTCCGTGCTGGGCAACACCTACTACGGCGAGGCGAACATCCAGTACCTGGCCGGCGAGAGGGCCCCGGCGTTCATCACCGCGTTCCGCGTGCTCGTGCTGCTGTGCGTGGTGGGCGGCGCCCTGGGCACCGTGACCCTCGTCTGGAACCTCGCGGACACCTTCGCCGCGCTCATGGCCACCATCAACCTGGTGGCGATCATCCCGCTGGGCGGCCTGGCCGTGAAGCTGCTCAAGGACTACGAGCGCAAGCTCAAGGCCGGCGAGGACCCGCACTTCCGCGTGTCCGACCTGCCCGAGGCCAAGAACGTCTCCCTGTGGCGGGACGGCGAGACCGAGCTGATGCGCACGGTGCCGGGCGCCGGCTCCCCCGCGGAGCTGCACCAGCAGGGCCTTCCCCTGCGCAAGCCCCGCGGCGGCTCCGGCTCCTCCGCCCGCTGACGGCGCGGGCGCGCCCCCGCCATGGACGCCGACGGGTGCCCGCGGGCTACCGTGGACGCACCACACGCCGTGACGCGCGGCGCACCCTCGAGAAGGAGCACGACCATGGGTCTGAAGAACGACCTCCTCCGCGCCCTGCGCAGCCAGACCACCGGCGGCCGTGGCCGGCGGGACGCCTACGTCCGTGCCGACCGCCGGGGCGGCCTCGGCGGCATGCTCGGCGGGCTGCTCTCCCAGGGCAACGCCCGCGCCGGCCGCGGCGCCGGCTTCGGCACCGGCACCGTGTACGGCGGCCGTCAGGGCGGCGCCCGCCGCTCCAGCGGCCGGGACATGCTGATGCGCGAGGGCATGCGCCTGCTGCAGCGCCAGCTCGGCCGCCGCCGCTGAGCCCTCCTGAAGACCACGACGCCGGCCCGTCTCCTCGCGGAGGCGGGCCGGCGTCGTCGTGCGCGCGGGGCACCGGGGCGGCCGGCGTGGCCCGTCAGAGGTCGGCGAGCATGTCCTCCATCTGGGCGATCTCCCTCTCCTGAGCGGCGATCACGTCCTCGGCGAGCGCGCGGGCCTGGGGGTTCTGCCCGTCGTCGAGCTGCGTCTTCGCCATGTCCACGGCGCCCTGGTGGTGCTCGATCATGCCCTCCAGGAAGAGACGGGCGGCCTCGGGGCCCTCGGCGTCGCGCAGGTCCTGCAGCTGCTCCTCCGTGAGCATGCCGGCCATGCCGCCGTGGCCGGAGTGGTCCATGTGCTGGGCGTCGGTGACGCCCCACGCGGCGAGCATGTCCTGCATGCGCGCGATCTCGGGCGCCTGCGCGGCCTCGATCTGCTTCGCGAGGACGCGCACGTCCTCCGGGACGCCCTCCTCGGCCAGGACGATGCGGCTCATCTCGAGTGCCTGCTCGTGGTGCGGGACCATCATCTGCGCGAACATCACGTCCGCGGGGCCGTGCTCCTCGGAGATCGGCTCGGCCGCGGCGGTGGAGGTCGCCTCGGATGAGGCCGCAGACGACGCCGAGCCGTCCCGCGCGCCGCCGGTGGGGGCGGAACCGGTGGTGGTCGGGTCCGTGGTCGGGGCCGCCGTCGAGGGCTCGGTGCCCACGGAGGAGGCGGCCGAGTCCGCGCGCGCGGCGGGGGTGTCGTCCGCGTCCGTGGTGCCGCAGCCCGCGAGGGCCAGGGCGGTGGCGAGGGTGAGGCCCGTCAGGGCGAGGGGGGTGCGGCGCATGCCGGTGCTCCTTCCGTGGTGTGGCCCCTCCTCGAGGGGCCGCGTGTGGGTCACGGTACGCCCGTGACCCGGATGCCGGCCGGGACGGTGACGGACGGCGGCGCAGGGACAGGAGGCCGCGCAACCGGCACCACGCGGCCCCTTGATTATCGGACTTCCGAGCAATACCGTGATCCGCATCACATCCAGAGCGCCGCGTCCCGGCTGCACCTTCCGGACACCCCACCCCGCCCGACGAGGAGACCCCATGGCCGAGGCCTACATCATCGACGCCGTCCGCACCCCCGTGGGCCGCCGCGGCAAGGGACTCGCGGAGGTCCACCCGCTCGACCTCGCCGCCGCACCGATCCGGGAGCTCGTCTCCCGGCAGGACATCGACTCCGCGGAGTACGACGAGGTGATCCTCGGCTGCATCGACCAGCTCGGCCCCCAGGCCATGGACATCGCCCGCAACGCGTGGCTCGCGGCCGGGCTCTCGGAGAGCGTCCCCGGCACCACCGTGGAGCGCCAGTGCGGCTCCGGCCAGCAGGCCGTCCACTACGCGGCGCAGGCGGTGATGAGCGGCACCAGCGACCTCGTGGTCGCCGGCGGCGTGCAGTCCATGTCCTCGATCCCGCTGTCCCACTCCAACAGGGCCGCCCGCGAGTTCGGCTTCCCGGACCCCTTCACCGGGTCGCAGGCGTGGGCGGACCGGTACGGGGACGAGGAGATCTCCCAGTTCCGTGGGGCCGAGATGATGGCCCGGAAGTGGGGCTTCGCCCGCGAGCAGCTCGAGGAGTTCGCGGTGCGGTCCCACGAGCGCGCGCTGGCGGCGCAGGCCGAGGGCCGGTTCGAGAGGGAGATCCTGCCCGTGGCCGGACTGGACCGGGACGAGGGCCCGCGCGCCCCGGACCGGGAGAAGATGGCGTCCCTGGCACCGATCACCGAGGGCGGGCTGCACACCGCGGCCTCGGCGTCGCAGATGTCCGACGGCGCGGCCGCCCTGCTGATCGCCTCGGAGGAGGCGGTGCGCCGGCACGGGCTGACCCCGCGCGCCCGCATCCACCACCTCTCCGCCCGCGGCGCGGACCCCGTGATGATGCTCTCCGCCCCGATCCCCGCCACGGCCTTCGCCCTGCAGCGCATGGGCCTGGGGATCGACGACATGGACCTCGTGGAGATCAACGAGGCGTTCGCGGCGGTCGTGCTGGCGTGGCTCGCCGAGACCGGCGCCGACCCGGAGAAGGTCAACGTCAACGGCGGCGCGATCGCCCTGGGCCACCCGATCGGGGCCACGGGAGCCCGGCTCATGACGTCCCTGCTGCACGAGCTCGAGCGCACCGGCGGCCGCTACGGCCTGCAGACCATGTGCGAGGGCGGCGGCCAGGCCAATGTCACCGTGATCGAACGTCTCTGACCCCGCCCCTGCCCCGCGCCAGCGGGGAGGCGGGACAGCGCGCCGCACAGAGAGGAACCCCCATGACACCCCACCCCGGCGACACGATCCGCGACCTGCTGCGCCGCTCCGTGGCCCGCTCCCCCCACGCCACGGCGCTGCGCTTCGAGGACCGCGCGTGGACTTACACCGAGCTGCAGGACGGCGTGCACCGCGTTGCCCACCGGCTGCGCCGCACCGGGCTCGCCCCGGGCGCCCGGATCGCCGTGTACGGTGCCAACTCCGACGCGTACGCGATCCTCTTCCTGGCCTGCGCGGCCGCCGGCTTCGTGCACGTGCCCGTGAACTTCGCGCTCAAGGGCGGGGAGCTCGCACACATCCTCGAGGACTCCGGCGCGGAGCTGCTCGTCACGGACGGCGGGGACCTCCTCGAGCGCATCCGGCAGGTCCGCACCGAAGGCCGCGCCGAGCGCCTCCGCGCGGTCTGGCCGATGCAGCCGGACTCCGGTCTCGAGCCGGAGGCCGTGCTGGACACCGCGCGGGGCACCGGTGACGACGGCGACGCGCCCGCCGAAGCGCCCGACGCCGCCGTGGCGGGGACGGACCTGGCCCAGCTGCTCTACACCTCCGGGACGACGTCCGCCCCGAAGGGCGCGATGATGAGCCACCGGGCGTTGATCGCGGAGTACGTCTCCGCGATCATCGCGCTGGACCTCACGGCGGAGGACCGCCCGTTGATCGTGATGCCGCTCTACCACTCGGCGGCCATGCACGTGTTCCTGCTCCCCTACCTGGCCCTGGGCGCCACGGTCACCCTGCACCGTGCCCCGGACATCGCGCGGATCCTGGAGACCGTGGAGTCCGAGCGGATCGGCTCGCTGTTCCTCGCGCCCACGGTGTGGGTGCCGCTGAGCAACCACCCGGACCTCGAGACGCGGGACCTGCGCTCGCTGACCAAGGCGCAGTACGGCGCCTCGATCATGCCGGTCACGGTGCTGCAGCGGCTGCGCCGGCAGCAGCCGGGCATCGGGTTCTACAACTGCTTCGGGCAGTCGGAGATGGGCCCGCTGTGCACCGTGCTGCGCCCCGAGGAGCACGACGCCCGCCCCGCCTCCTGCGGCCGGCCCGTCTTCCACGTGGAGGCGCGGGTCATGACCGCCGACGGCGCCCCTGCAGCCCCCGGCGAGCCCGGCGAGATCCAGTACCGCGGGCCGCAGCTCATGGACGGATACTGGGACCGCCCCGAGGCCTCGGCGGAGGCCTTCACCGACGACGGCTGGTTCCGCTCCGGGGACCAGGTCACCCGGGACGCGGCCGGGTACATCCAGGTGGTGGACCGCATCAAGGACGTCATCAACACCGGCGGCGTCCTCGTGGCCCCCCGCGAGGTGGAGGACGTGGTCTACGAGCTGGACGAGGTGGCGGAGGTCGCCGTCGTGGGCCTCCCGGACGAGCGGTGGATCGAGGCGATCACCGCCGTCGTCGTGCTCAAGGAGGGCGCGGAGCTGACCGCGGAGACCGTGCGCGCCCATGTGAAGGCCCGACTGGCGGACTACAAGGTGCCCAAGCGGGTGGACTTCGTGGCCGAGCTGCCGCGCAACCAGTCCGGGAAGCTGCTCAAGCGTGCGCTGCGCGCGGAGCGGACCGGGGGTGCGGCGTGAGCGTGGCGTCCGAGCACGACGTGACCACGCCCCTCGACATCGACTACCTGGGCGCCTTCGCCGAGGCCGGCGGCGCGGACCGCGCCGTGTGGGAGCGGGCACGCGCCTACGGGCGTGAGGTCCTCGAGCGGATCGACGGGCACTGGGACCGCGCGGAGTACCCGCTGGACCTCGTGACCCGCGCCGGCGAGCTGGACCTGCTCACGGATGGCCTGGACATCCCGGGCCACGAGACGATGTCCCCGCTGGCGGCGGGGCTGGTGGCCATGGAGATCTCCCGCGCGGACGGCTCCATGGCGGCGGCAGCCGCGGTGCAGGGCGGTCTCGTGCTGCGCACGCTGGCCCTGTTCGCGAGCGACGAGCAGAAGGAGCGGTACCTCGAGCCCGTGGCCACCGGCACCCTGCCGGGCGGGTTCGCCCTGACGGAACCCACGCACGGCTCCGACTCCGTGTCCCTCGAGACGACCGCGACGCCCGACGGCGACGGCTGGGTGCTGCGCGGGGAGAAGAAGTGGATCGGCAACGGCGCGGCCGGCGGCATCACGATCGTGTGGGCCCGGGACGCCGCCGACAGGCAGGTCAAGGGGTTCGTGGTGGAGCAGTCCGCGCCCGGGTACACGGGCGAGGTCATCCGGGGCAAGGGCGCTCTGCGGGCCATCCACCAGGCCCTCATCACCCTCGACGGCGTGCGGGTGGGCCCGGAGGCGCGGCTGCCCGGCGTCGGGAGCTTCAAGGACGTGTCCCGGGCGCTCGTGGCGACGCGGGTGAACGTCGGCTGGTCCGCCCTCGGCCACGCCTCCAGCATGTTCGAGTCCGCCCTGGCCTACGCGCGCCAGCGGGAGCAGTTCGGCAAGCCGCTGGGCGCCCACCAGATGGTGCAGGAGCGGCTGGCGCAGATGCTGGCCGAGGTGACGGCGCTGCAGGTGCAGTGCGTGTCCGTGGCCCGGCTGCAGGCCGCCGGCACGCTCCGGGACGAGCAGGCGTCCCTGCTCAAGTACAGCTGCACGCGCGCCGCGCGGCGGGTGGCGCAGACCGCGCGGGACATGCTCGGCGGCAACGGCATCCTGCTGGAGAACGGCGTCATCCGGCACATGACGGACGTGGAGGCCCTCCACACCTACGAGGGCACCGAGTCCGTGCAGGCGCTGATCCTGGGCCGGGACCTCACCGGCGTCAGCGCGTTCGCCTGATCCGCCTCCCCTCTGGACCCGGGAGGACCGCCTCCTCGAAAGGACCCGCCATGACCCCCACATCCCCCGCCCGCGACGACGACGCGGCGCCCCTGCGCATCCAGGCGCGCCCCGGCGTCGTGCGGGTGACGCTGGACCGCCCCGCGCAGGGCAACGCCCTGAGCCTGGCGATGGCGCGGGAGCTGCTGGCCGCGGTGCACGCGGCGGAGGCGGACCCGGACGTGCACGTGCTGACCCTCACCGGCGCCGGCCGGTTCTTCTGCGGCGGCGGAGACGTGGCGGCGATGGGGGCGGCGAGCCCCGCAGAGCGCCCCGCGGTGCTGCGCGAGCTCGCGGGTGCGGCGAGCGAGGTGGCCCTGGCGCTGGTGCGCTCGCGGCTGTTGGTGCTGGCCGGCGTGAACGGCACGGCGGCCGGGGCCGGGCTGGGGCTGGTGCTCAACGCGGACGTGGTGCTCGTGCGGGACGACGCCCTGCTGCTGGCGGCCTACGCGGGGATCGGGCTCGCCCCGGACACCGGGGTCTCCTGGTGGCTGCCGCGGGCCGTGGGGCCGGTGCGGGCCGCGGAGCTCACTCTGCGGGGCCGCCGCCTGACCGGGGCCGAGGCCGTGGAGTGGGGTGTGGCCTCCGAGGCCGTGAGCGCTGACGAGTTCCAGGCGCGGCTGGACGCGCTCGAGGACGAGCTCGCCGCCGGCGCGGTGCACGCCTACGGGCCGACGAAGGCCCTGCTGCGCGGCCCGGAGATCATCGGGTACGCCGAGCACCTGGACCGCGAGACCGCGGCCATCAGCGCCGCCAGCGGCCACCCGGAGGCGGTGCGCCGGGTGGACGCGTTCCTGCGGCGG
>NZ_JAUNHR010000005.1:49690-51030 GCF_030523875.1 Micrococcus sp.
GCCCCGGTGAAGCGGGACAGCCACGCGAAGCGGCCGCGGGTGCGGTGCGCGTGCAGCGCGAGCGCCACGAGGAGCGCGCCCAGCGTCCCGACGATCATGTCCGTCATGGTGTCCGTGTTGCCCTTCTGGGTCTGCGCGCCGAGCACCTGATCCGCGGTGAACTCGGCGATCTCCCAGGTCAGGGCCACGAGCGAATGCAGCGCCATCACCAGGAGCGCCTCGAGCCCGGGCGGCAGAGTGACGCCCCGGCGGGCGGCGGCGACGCCCAGGAATAGGACGCAGCCCAGCGCGATGGGCACGCCGGAGTAGAAGTGCACGAGGGCATCCCACCACGGCCAGGCGTCATAGCCCCCGAGCGCGGCGCCCACCCACGGGGCGGCGAGCAGCAGGGCCGCGTACATCGCGTGCAGCGCCGTGGGCAGGCGGACGCCGGAGGCGCGCTCGACGGCGATCGTCACGGGGAGGACCATCGCGATCTGCAGGCTGAGGGCGGCCGCCTCGCGGCTGCCCTGGGCGGCGAGGACGGCGGCGCCTGCGAGCAGGATCAGCGCGGCCAGGATGAGGGGCGAGAGCCGGACGAGGGCCCGCTGGCGGGAGCCGGGCGGCGTGATGGCGGGCGCGGGGCGGACCTGCACGGCGGGGGGCTCAGGCAGCCGGCGGGACGGCATCGGGCACCAGCTCGTACAGGAAGGCGGGGCGGACGGCGTCGTCGTCCTGGAGGGCGACGACGGCGGGCACGCGCCGGTATCCGGGACCTTCGAAGGCGTCGAGGCGGTCCCAGTGGTCCGGGAGGTCGGCGGAGACGAGCAGCTGGGCGGGGACGTCGGTGACGGCGGCCGCAGGAGCGCTGCCGGGGAGAACGACGCCCGGATAGCCGGTGGCCGCGCCGACGCCGCTGGCGTGGAGCACGCCACGGACGGTGCCGGACGTCCACGTCCCGCGGACGCCGTCCATCACGTGGGCGTTCGAGCGGCCCGGCGCGAGGGTGCCGTAGGCGGCCAGGGCGTGCGGGGCGAGGACCTCCTGCGCGAGGCGGGCGACGGTGCGGGCCAGGCGGATGTCCCGGGAGGTGAGGGCGCGGACGTCGTGGCTGTGCATCCGCACGGTGAGCCGGCCGTAGGAGACGGTGAGGTCCGGGTGGTGGTCGGCGGCCTCGGCCGCCTCCCCGATCCGGTTCGCCAGGGCCAGGGCCGTGGCGAAGTCGCCGGTGGCGTAGGTGACGGCGAGCTCGGGCGGGGTGCCGGAGGGGGTCGCGGCGATGGACCAGCCGGCCAGAGCGCCGGAGGCGGCGACGACGGACGCGACCTCCGCCGGGTCGAGCGGGCGCAGGGCCGGTGTGG
>NZ_JAUNHR010000082.1 GCF_030523875.1 Micrococcus sp.
GCTGGTCACGAAGAGCACGTCCGGGGCGTGCTCCTCGATCGCGGCGACCGCGGCGGCGAGCCGGACCCAGGGGCGGCGGGCCGCGGGACCGGGCGCCACGGCGGTGAGGTCGTGGACGCCCAGGGCGAGCAGCACCAGGGCCGTCATGCCTGCGCCCGCCCGTCGGCCGCACCGGGCGCGGGCGCTCCCGCCGCGAGGGCGGCGTCGAGGTCCAGGAGCTCCCGGATGCCGGCGCGGGAGACGGCCTGGGACACCGCCGACTGCGTGATGCGCTCCCGACGCGCGACCTCGGCCTGGGTGCTCCCGGCGAGCAGGGCGGCCGCGAGGCGGCGCTCCCGGGCCCGCAGCCGGCCCACGAGGTGGTCGCGCAGCAGCAGCTGGCCGTCCACGGCCAGGGAGAGCTGGGGGTCCGGTCCGACGAAGGCCGCGGCGGCGCCGGGCGCACGGGAGGCGGCGGTCTCGAGCGCACCGCGGGCGCGGTGCCACGCGGAGCCGTCCAGGATGGGGCCGCCCTCCCCCGCGCCGGCGTCGATCTCGCGGTGCTCGCCCTCGCCGAGGCCGAACCGCAGCGCCAGCCCCGCCGGCAGCCCCAGGTCCACGCGCAGGACGGCGCGGACGGCGTCCGTCCAGTGCCCGTGGAGGCACTGGAACTCGTCCCCCACGGTGGCCCAGCCGGGCAGGAGGGCGGGCACCTGGCGCTCCGCGGCGGCGAAGGCGTCGAGGATCGCACCCTGGGCGGCCGGGCGATCGTCGAGCGTCCGGGACCCCACGATGTCCGCGATCACGGCCACGCCCCGTGAGGGGTGGTCGTCGGGGGCGGCGTCCGGGCGGCGAGGGGTCATGGTCTGATGTTACAGGATCACTGATATTCAGTGGATATCAGCATTCCTGTCACGTCGACCTCCGGTGCGTGCACCCCGCAGCACGGCCAGCGCCACGGCGAGGGCCAGGCCTGCGGCCAGCACCGCCAGCCCCCCGTAGCCGAGCGCCCCCAGGACGACGCCGGCCAGGCCCGCGCCGCACGCCCCCGCCAGGCCCATGCCGGCATCGGTGACGCCCTGCACCAGGACCCGGTCCGTGCCGGTCACCACCTCGGAGACCCGGGCCGAGCCGGCCACGGTGGCCGCGGACCAGCCCAGCCCCAGCAGGACCAGGCCCGCGGTCACCACCGGCACGGACGCACGCCCCGCCCCCGCGAGCAGGCAGGCGCCCGTCAGCGTGCCCAGCCCGGCCGCCGTGAGGCGCACCCGCCCCCAGCGGTCCGCCAGGTGCCCCATCACCGGGGAGAGCGCGTACATGCCCGCGATGTGCAGAGAGATGACCAGGCCGATCACCACGAAGGTGTCCGGGGCGGTGTCCAGGTGGCCGGCGTGCGCCGCCCCGGCCGCCGACTCGGGACGGGCCGCGTCCTGGGCCAGGCGGGCCAGGTGCACGGGGGTCATGGACATCACGGCCACCATCACCGCGTGGGCGGTCACCACGGCCGTCACGGCCAGCGCCACCGCGGGCTCCCGGCGCAGCACCGCCACGCCGTCGGCCAGCCGCGGGCGCGGCGCCACGGGCCCGGCGCCCAGGCGCAGGGCGGTGGTCAGGGGGTCGGGCCGCAGTCCGACCTGCAGGATCGCCACGGCCAGGAGCATCCCGGCCAGGGACAGCAGGAAGGGGCCGGAGGTGTCGGGCAGGCCCAGGGGACGCGCCAGCGCCGCGCCGGGGCCGATGAGGTTCGGGCCCGCCACGGCGCCGAGGGTGATGGACCAGACCACGAGGCCGAGGTCGCGGCCGCGGGTGGCGTCGTCGGCGAGGTCCGTGGCGGCGAACCGGGCCTGGAGGTTGCCCGCGGCGCCGAGGCCCACCAGGAGGGCGGCCGCCAGCAGCAGGGGGTAGCTGCCGAGGACGGGGGCGAGCACCATGCCGACGGTGCCGAGGGCGGCCAGGCCGTAGGCGGCGGTCAGGGCGGTGCGCCGTCCGCGGGCGAGGGCGAGGCGGGCCAGGGGCAGGGCGCTCAGCGCCCCGGCGAGGGACATCGCCATGGTGGTGGTGCCGCCCCAGCCGGCATGGCCGCTGAGCTCCACGGCCATCACGGAGCCGACCGCGAGCGCGGAGCCGTTGCCGAGGCCGGAGAAGACCTGGCTGGCGGCGAGGGTGCGGAGGGTGCGGCGTTGGGCGGTGCGGCGGGGGGTGGTGTCGAGGAGGGGGCGCGGGGCGGTCACTGTTCGCGGTTCATCTGCCGGAGCTCCTTCTTGAGTTCGCCGATCTCGTCGCGGAGGCGGGCGGCCAGCTCGAACTGGAGGTCGGTGGCGGCCTGGTGCATCTGGGCGGACATCTGGGTGATGAGGTCGGCGAGGTCTTTGGCGGGGAGGGCGGCGGGGTCGATGCCGGGGGCTGGGCTGTTGTCGGCCCTGCCGGGGGTGTCCCGGTCGAGGGAGGAGAGGCCGCGGTGGCCCATGCCGTAGGTGAAGCCGGCCTTGACGCCGCCCATGCCCTTGAGGAGGTCGGCGGAGTCGGCGTCCTCGCGGGCGAGCTGGTCGGTGATGTCGGCGATCTTCTTCCGGAGGGGCTGCGGGTCGATGCCGTGCTCCTCGTTGTAGGCGATCTGGACGGCGCGGCGGCGTTCGGTCTCGTCGATGGCGCGGCGCATGGAGTCGGTGATGTTGTCGGCGTACATGTGGACCTCGCCGGAGACGTTGCGGGCGGCACGGCCGATGGTCTGGATGAGGGAGGTGGTGGAGCGGAGGAAGCCCTCCTTGTCGGCGTCGAGGATGGCGACGAGGGAGACCTCGGGCAGGTCGAGGCCCTCGCGGAGCAGGTTGATGCCGACGAGGACGTCGAAGGTGCCGAGGCGGAGCTCGCGGAGGAGTTCGACGCGGCGGAGGGTGTCGACGTCGGAGTGGAGGTACTCGACCTTGACGCCGGCGTCGAGGAGGTATTCGGTGAGGTCCTCGGCCATGCGCTTGGTGAGGGTGGTGACGAGGACGCGTTCGTCCTTGGCGGTGCGGACGCGGATCTGCTCGAGGAGGTCGTCGATCTGGCCCTCGGTGGGCTTGACGACGATCTGCGGGTCGACGAGTCCGGTGGGGCGGATGATCTGCTCCACGTACCCGTCGGCCTGGGAGAGCTCGTAGGCGCCGGGGGTGGCGGAGAGGTAGACGGTCTGGCCGATGCGCTCGAGGAACTCGTCCCATTTGAGGGGGCGGTTGTCCATGGCGGAGGGCAGGCGGAAGCCGTGTTCGACGAGGGTGCGCTTGCGGGACATGTCGCCCTCGTACATGGCGCCGATCTGGGGGATGGTGACGTGGGACTCGTCGACGACGAGGAGGAAGTCGTCGGGGAAGTAGTCGAGGAGGCAGTGGGGGGCGGAGCCGGCGGGGCGGCCGTCGATGTGGCGGGAGTAGTTCTCGATGCCGTTGCAGTAGCCCATCTCCTGCATCATCTCGAGGTCGTAGGTGGTGCGCATGCGCAGGCGCTGGGCCTCGAGGAGCTTGTCCTGGGACTCGAGCTCCTGGAGGCGGGCGCGGAGCTCGTCCTCGATGGTGGTGATGGCCTTGCCCATGCGGGTGTCGCCGGCGACGTAGTGGGAGGCGGGGAAGATGTACATCTCCTCCTCCTCGCGGACGACCTGGCCGGTGAGGGGGTGGAGGGTCTGGATGGAGTCGACCTCGTCGCCGAAGAACTCGATGCGGACGGCGAGCTCCTCGTACATGGGGATGATCTCGACGGTGTCGCCGCGGACGCGGAAGGTGCCGCGGTGGAAGTCGACGTCGTTGCGGACGTACTGCATCTGCACGAACTGGCGGAGCAGGACGTCGCGGTCGAGCTCCTGGCCGCGGCGGAGGGTGACCATCTGCTCGATGTACTCCTCGGGGGTGCCGAGGCCGTAGATGCAGGAGACGGTGGCGACGACGACGACGTCGCGGCGGGTGAGCAGCGCGTTGGTGGCGGAGTGGCGGAGGCGTTCGACCTCCTCGTTGATGGAGGAGTCCTTCTCGATGAAGGTGTCCGTCTGGGGGACGTAGGCCTCGGGCTGGTAGTAGTCGTAGTAGGAGACGAAGTACTCGACGGCGTTGTTGGGCAGCAGCTCGCGGAACTCGTTGGCCAGCTGCGCGGCGAGGGTCTTGTTCTGGACCATCACGAGGGTGGGGCGCTGGAGCTTCTCGATGACCCACGCGGTGGTGGCGGACTTGCCGGTGCCGGTGGCGCCGAGCAGGACGACGTCCTTCTCGCCGGCCTGGACGCGTTCCGCGATCTCGGCGATCGCCTGGGGCTGGTCGCCGGAGGGCTGGTAGGGGGAGACGACCTCGAAGGGGGCGACGACACGGTTGATCTTCTGGGCCAGGCTCATGGGAGAACCCTACGTCGCGCCCCGGATGCGGCAGAGGTCAGTCCGCCGAGGGCTCACCCTCCCGCGGGGCGAGGAACCGGTCCCACACCTGGTTCGCGGCGGAGGCGAGGCGCTCGAGGTCGGCGTCGTTGACGATGACCACGTCCGCGGCCGCGCGCCGCTGCTCGTCGGTGGCCTGCGCGTCGACGCGCGCTCGGGCGTCCTCCAGGCTCATGCCCCGGTCCTCGGTCATCCGGCGCAGGCGCTCCTCGAGGGGCGCCTCCACCACGATCACGAGGTCATAGGAGTCCTGCTGGCCGGTCTCCACCAGCAGGGGCACGTCCTGGACCACGACGGCGTCCGGCCCGACCTCGGCCACGATGCGCCGGGCCGCGGCCCGGATCCGCGGGTGCACGATCCGGTTCAGCCGCTGGCGCGCCTGCGCGTCGCCGAAGACGATGCGGGCCATGGCCACCCGGTCGAGCTCGCCGTCGGCGGTGAGCACCCGGTCCCCGAACTCGTCCTGGACCGCGGCCAGTCCCTCGGTGCCCTTCTCCAGGACCAGGCGGGCGAGGGCGTCCGAGTCCACGAGGAGCGCGCCGCGCTCCTGCAGGACACGGGCGACCTCGGACTTGCCGGCGGCGATCCCACCGGTCAGGCCGACGTGGATCCGCGGCCGGTCGGCGACGGGGACGGACTCGGTCATGGGCTCACTCCTCGGGCGGCGTCGATCTCAGGCTGGATCCTGGCCTCCCAGTATGCCCGCACGGCCTCGTGCAGGTCCTCGAGGGTGCCGTCGTTCTCCAGCACCGTGTCGGCGATCGCCGCGCGCTCGGCGTCCGGGGCCTCCTCGTCGATGAACGCCCAGGCGCGCTCGCGCTCCAGGTCGTGGGAGGCCATCAGGCGGGCCACCCGCTGCTCGGCCGGGGCCGAGACGGACAGGACCTGGTCGAAGTCCCGCGCCGAGCCGGTCTCGGCCAGCAGGGCGAGGTCCACGACGAGCACGGAGTCGTCGCCGATCTCGCGGGCCCGGCGGTTGGCCTCGTCACGCACCGCGGGCGAGACGATCTCGTACATGCGGGTGCGCGCCGTGGTGCTCTCCGCGGTGAGGCGGTTGAGAGTGCGCGCGTCGAGGGTGCCGTCCGCCCGGACGACGTCGTCGCCGAACACCTCGCGCAGCTCCGCCAGCACGGGGCTGCCGGGCACGAGGATCTCGCCCATGAGGTCGTCGAACTCCACGACGACGGCGCCCAGGCGCTCGAGCTCCTCGCCCACCACGGTGCGGCCCGCGGCGATGCCGCCGGTGAGGCCCACGGTGACGAGGGCCTTCGCCGCGACGGTGCGCTGCTGATGCCACGTGTTGGGGGTGTGGGTGTCGTGCTCCGGCTCGGTGCCCAGCTCGAACTCGGGGCGGATGACGTAGTCGGAGACGTCCACACCGTCCTCGGTGGCGCGCCGGTGGTACTCCTCCGCGGGCAGCACGGGCTTCCACTGGCGGGTGCGCAGGGGGCGGGCGGTGCCGGCGTCCTCGCGCAGGGCCTGCAGGAGCAGGCCCGCCTGCGTCACGGTGATCAGCAGGATCGGCAGGCCGATGACGATGATGACCTCCTGGAGCGCGGCGAGGCCGTTCTCGCCGGCCGTGAGGATGATGGCCGCGCAGACGGCGCCGATGGAGACGGCCCACAGCACGGACTGGCGGCGCGGGGCCGGGTCCTCGTGGCCGTTGGCCATGGCGTCCATGACGAGGGCGCCGGAGTCGATGGAGGTGATGAAGAACAGGGTGATGACAACGAGCGCGAGCCCGGCGGCCACGGCGTACAGCGGCATGCTCTGTAGGTGCTGGAACAGCGCGGCCTGCACGTTGCCCTCGGTCACGATCGTCTGGGTCAGGTCGCCGCCGGCGTCCGGGGCGGCCGCGGTGGCGCGGTCAGACTGGAACGCGGAGTAGCCGTAGATGCCCATCCAGATGATCACGAACGCGGTGGGCAGGCCCAGGCCGGCGAAGATGAACGAGCGGATGGTGCGGCCGCGGGAGATGCGGGCGAAGAACATGCCCACGAACGGGGCCCAGGTCACGGTCCAGGCCCAGTAGAACACCGTCCAGTCGCCGGACCACTGACCCGAGTTGTAGGTGTCGTTGAAGGTCGAGAGCATCGGCAGCATGGAGACGTACTCGCCGACCGCCTGCACGGTGCCGCGCACAACGTCCATGGTGGAGACGGCCCACATGAGCACGTACACGAGCAGCGCGATGGCCAGCAGGATGTTCGCGTAGGACAGGCGCTTCACGCCCTTGTCCATGCCGGCCAGCACGGAGGCGGTGCCCACGGCGGTGATGATCGCCAGGATGAGCGCCTGCACCCAGCCGGCGACGGGGGTGCCGAACACGTAGTTCATGCCGGCGTTGATCTGCAGGGCGCCCAGGCCCACGGAGACGCCGAGGCCGAACACGGTGGAGACCACGGCGATGATGTCGATGGTCTTGCCGATGGGGCCGTGGATGCGGTCGCCCAGCAGGGGCTGGAAGGCCGAGGACACGCGCGGCGGCAGCTTGCGCTTGTACGTGAAGTAGCCGAAGCACAGGCCCGGCACGAGGAGGATGGCCCACATGTGGATGCCGAAGTGGAAGTTCGCGATCGCCATCGCCTCGGAGGCGGCGCGGTCGGAGAACGGCTCCGTGCCGGCCAGGGGCGGGTTGGCGTAGTGGTTCATCGGCTCCGCGATGCCCCAGAACATCAGGACCGCGCCGACGCCGGCGGCGAACATCATGCCGAACCAGGTCAGGCCCGAGTACTCCGGCACCGCGTCGTCGTCGCCGAGCTTCACGCGGCCGTAGCGGGTCACGGCGAGCAGGAGGAGGAAGACCACCAGCAGGGTGAGGCTGAGCGTGTAGATCCAGCCGGCGTCGTAGCGCAGCCAGCTGGAGACCACGCCGAAGCCGGCCTGCACGGGTCCGGGGAACAGGCCCATGGCCATGGTGAAGAGGATGATGACGGCGGCCGAGCCGAAGAAGATCGCGGGCGTGGTCCGCAGCCCCAAGGCGTCGTGCAGTCTGGTGAGCGGGGAAGTCATGAGTCTCCCGGGACGGGGTCGAGGGAGGCCCGCGGCGGCACGTGTGCACGCTCACCGGTGGGCCGGTGCCCTGGTGGCACGGACCACCACTGTACTCAATGCCCTCCCATTGCTGGACGGCGGGGCCTGGAATCCCGCCACACCCTAGGGTGGAGGGCATGCCCGCATCCTCCCCCGACGCCGCCGTGCAGTGCACGGTCCTGCCCGCGTCCGCGCGGGATCCGCAGGGCTGGCTCGTGCGGGAGACGGAGATCCGGCGCAGCCGCTTCCTCACCTACCTCGGACGGGTGGAGGACGAGCCGCGGGCCCGCGAGATGATCGCCGCGCTGCGCCGCCGTCACCACGACGCGCGGCACGTGTGCAGCGCGTTCATCCTCGGCCCGGCCCGGGACCGGATGCGCTCCAACGACGACGGCGAGCCCGCGGGCACCGCCGGCGCGCCCATGCTCGAGGCGCTCGCCCTGCGGGAGACCGCGGACGGCCGCGCCGACCTGACGGACGTGTGCGCCGTCGTCGTGCGCTGGTTCGGCGGGATCAAGCTGGGCGCGGGCGGCCTGGTGCGCGCCTATTCGGAGTCCGTGTCCGGGGCGCTCGACGCGGCGCCCCTGGTGTCGCGCTCCCGGATGGCCCTGCTGGGCCTCGACGCGCCGCATGCCGACGCCGGCCGGTGGGAGAACGAGCTGCGGGCGGCCGGGGTGGCCGTGCAGGACGCCGCCTACGGCGCGTCGGGCGTGCGGCTGACCGTGGGCGTGCCGGACACGGACGAGGGACGCGACGCGTTCGCCGCGCGCCTGGCGGACGTCACCGCCGGCGCCGCGCGCGCCGAGCGCATCGGAGAGGAGTGGGTGGACCATGACTGAGCCGCCGGCCCCGGGGCGGACCCCGGACGTCGTCCTGGGCGGACTGCCGGAGGACCTGACCGCGGACGTGGACTTCGCGGCGCTGTCCCGCTGGCCGCTGCCCGCGGAGAATGGCCGCCAGGCCCACGACGCCGCGGACCTGCTCCTGCTGGACACGCTCGCCGGCTGGGCGGCCTGCGGGCACCGCCCCGGTCCCGTGGCGGTCCTCGAGGACCGGCACGGGGCGCTGACCCTGCCCCTGCTCGCCGCCGGGCACCCGGTGCGCGTCCATCAGGACGACGCCTCCGCCGAGCGCTCCCTCGACGCCAACCTCGCCGCGTGGCGCGCGGCCGGGCGCCTGGGTCCCGAGGCCGGGTCCCTGCAGCGGGCCGACGCGCCCGAGGACGCGGTCCGCGGCGTCCGCACGGTGCTGCTGCCCCTGCCGCGCTCCCTGGACGAGCTGGACCGCCTCGCCCGCCTCGTGGCCCGGCAGGCCGAGCCCGAGGTCGTGCTGCTCGCCGGCGGTCGGGACAAGCACATGAGCCCGCGGATGAACGCCATGCTCGGCGCCGCGTTCGAGGACGTGGTGGCCGGACGCGGACGCCGCAAGGCCCGTGTGCTCACCGCTCGTGGCCCCCGCCCGGGGCTCGCTCCCCGCCCCGCCGAGGAGGCGGTCCGGGACGTCCCCGGCGTCGGCCGGCTGCGCCTGGTCGCCCACGCGGGCACCTTCGGCGGCGCCGCGGCGGACCCCGGCTCCCTCCTGCTGCTGACCGCCCTGGCCGCGGACGCGCGCCCGCCCGGCCGCGTCGTCGACCTCGGCTGCGGCAACGGGCTGCTCTCCGTGGGCGCCGCCCGGCTGTGGCCGCACGTGGCCGTGACGGCCACGGACCAGTCCGCGGTGGCCGTGGCCTCGACCCTGGCCACCGCCCGCGCGAACGGCGTGGCCGACCGGGTCCGGGCCGTCCGCGACGACGCCCTGGCCACCTGGGCGGACGGATCCGAGGAGTGCGTCCTGCTCAACCCGCCGTTCCACGACGGCAACGCGGTGGACCCCTCGGTGGCGCACCGCCTCGTGGCCGAGGCCGCGCGCGTCCTGTCGCCCGGCGGCCGCCTGTGGTGCGTGTGGAACTCCCACCTGCGCTACCGGCCCGTGCTGGAGGACCTCGTGGGACCCACGCGGCAGGTGGCCCGGGACCGCACGTTCACCGTGACGGTCTCCAGCCGCCGCTGAGCGCCCGCGTCCGCGTGCTCGCCGCCGCCTGCCTCATGGCCGCCGCGTGCGCCGCCCCGGCCCCGCGCACG
>NZ_JAUNHR010000006.1 GCF_030523875.1 Micrococcus sp.
CGACGACGACGCCCGCCGCCGGGCATGAGCCGCTCCCGGCGCCCGAGCCCGTCCCGGCCCTCGAGCCGGCCGCCGCCCTGCCCGCTCCGACGACGGAGCCGGCCCCTGTGTCGGCCGCGGCGGCGCTGCCGGAGGCCCCTGCCGTCCGCGAGCCGGGCCGGCGCATGGCCGGGTACACGGCGTTCCGCGGGGCACCGTGGCCGCCGCGCACGGCCGAGGCGCCCGCGGTCATGACCGCCGAGGCGCCCGCCGTCGCGCCCGTCGCCTCGTCCGCCCCTGAGTTGGAGGCCTCCCCGGTTTCGGAGACCGCGCCTGCCGCCGCCGCGGCTGCCCCCTCCGCAGCCCGGGAGCCGGGTCAGCGCATGGCCGGGTACACCGCCTTCCGCGGCACGCCCTGGCCGCCGGCCGCCCCGGAGCCGATCGCCGCGGAGGCGCCCGTCGCCGTTCCCGAGGCCGAGCCCGTCGCAACGGCCGTGACCGCCACGCCGGTCCCGGCCGAACACGCCGACGAGGTCCAGGCCGTCACCGACGCTCCCGTCGAAGCCCCCGCCCCGCCCGCTGAGACCCCGGCCCCCGCCCCGGCGGCCGTGTCCGGCGCCTCCGCCACCACGGCCGCGGCCACCCGCGAGGCCCCGCCGGCCTCCTCGGTCCCCACCCCCACCGCGTCCCGGCGCTCGCCGGACGGCGAGGCGAGGAAGTCGGCCCCGTCCGTGCGGCGACGCCTCGGCGTGGCGGTGGGCGGCGTCGTCGTACTGGGCCTGTTGGCCGTGCTCGGCGCGCGCTGGCTGGTCACCGTGCCGGCCGTGGCGGAGTTCGTGGCCCGGTACCCGGGCGTGCCCGTGCACCCGGAGGCCACGCCCGTCGGCATCCCGGCCTGGCTGGCCTGGCAGCACTTCCTGAACGCATTCCTGATGGTGTTGGTCATCCGCACGGGCCTGCAGGTGCGCCACGAGACGCGCCCCCCGGCGAACTTCACCCCGAAGAAGCCGGGGCTGTTCGCCCCGCCCGGCAGCACGGGGAAGAAGTTCTCGCTCACCATCTGGATCCACCAGGTCCTGGACGCGCTGTGGCTGCTCAACGGGCTGGTGTTCGCCGTGCTGGTGTTCGCCACCGGGCACTGGATGCGGCTGATCCCCACGGATCCGGCCACCCCGATGCACATGGCCTCCACGGCGCTGCAGTACGCCACCCTGGACTGGCCCGCCCACGACGGCTGGGTGCACTACAACGCGCTGCAGATGACGGCCTACGCGGGCGTGGTGTTCGTCCTGGCGCCCCTGGCCGCCCTGACCGGGTTCCGCATGTCCAGCTGGTGGCCGGCGGAGAACGCGGCCCTGAGCCGGGCGTTCCCCATGGAGCTGGCCCGCCGCGTGCACTTCCCCGTGATGGTGCTGTTCGTGCTGTTCATCGTGGTGCACGTGGCCCTCACGCTGCTCTCCGGCGTCCTCCACAACCTGAACGCGATGTTCCTGGCGCGCGACGCGGCGGACGCGTGGGGGCTCGTGGCCTTCCTCGTGGCCTGCGCGGTGACGGCGGCGGCCTGGGTGCTGCTCAAGCCCGCGATCGTCTCGCCCGTGGCCGAGCGCTTCGGCCGCGTCGGGCGCTGAGCCGAAGGGGCTGCAGAGAAACTCCTTGCACGTCCTACTATCTGCCCCTAGTGTGATGTGAGACACAGAGCGGGGCGTCCGCCTCTGTGCCCGCCACCAGGAGGCCGCCATGGCAGACACCCCCGCTTCACCCTCCGCCCAGGTCCATGAGATCGACGACCACGTCAGCCCGGCCCAGCGCCGCAAGGCCTTCGTCGGTGCCATCGCCGGCCACCTGATCGAGTGGTACGACTACGGCGTGTACGGCTTCCTTGCCGTCTACGTGGCCGCCAACTTCTTCGTCAGCGAGAACCCGACGGTCGGCATCCTGTCCGCGTTCGCCGTCTTCGCGCTGTCCTTCTTCGTCCGCCCGCTCGGCGGCCTCTTCTTCGGGCCCCTCGCGGACAGGATCGGGCGGCGAAAGACCCTCATGCTGGTGCTCGGGCTCATGTGCGGCGCCACCGCCCTGATCGGCATGCTGCCCACCTACGAGACCATCGGCGTCGCCGCCCCGGCCCTGCTGGTCCTCCTGCGCCTCGTCCAGGGCTTCTCCGCGGGCGGAGAGGTCTCCACCATCTCCGCGTTCGTGGCCGAGTACGCCGTCAAGGGACGCCGTGGCTTCGCCACCTCCTTCCTCATGGTGACCGCCGCCTCCGGCCTGCTCCTGGGCGGCGTCGTGGCCAACGGCCTGACCGCCGTCCTCGGCACCGAGGCCATGGGCGCCTGGGGCTGGCGCCTGCCGTTCCTGCTGGCCGGCGTCCTCGGGGTGGTGGCCGTGTTCATCCGCATGAAGCTCGAGGACAGCCCGGAGTTCCGCCGCCTGCACTCCGAGGGCAAGACGTCGAAGGCGCCGCTGCGCGAGACCCTGCGGCACCAGCGCCAGCTGTTCCTCATGGGCGCCCTGATCACGCTGCTGGGCTCCACCTTCTACCTGGTGCTCACGTACCTGACCACCTACATGCGGACCATCCTGGAGCTGGGCCCGGGCGCCATCTTCTGGCTCGTTCTGCTCACCGGCTCCGTCGCCGCGATCTGCATGCCGATCGGCGGCGCCGTCTCGGACCGCATGGGCGACCGCCGGCCCATGCTCGCCATCGGAGCCGTCCTGGTGGCCGGCGCCGTCGTCTGGTTCTTCACCACGGCGCCCGGCACCGACGGTGCGCTGCCTCTGGTGCCCGCCCTGCTGGCCCTGGGCGTCACCACCGGCCTCTACTGCGGCGTGCCCTACGCCACCATGACCGAGCTCATGCCCGCGCACGTGCGCTCCACCGGCATCGCGCTGGGGTACAACGTCCCGGTCGCGCTGTTCGGCGGCTCGGCCCCGTTCATCGCCACCTGGCTGATCGCCGAGACCGGTGACGTGTCCTCCCCGATGTACTTCTTCCTCCTCACCGCCGCCGTCGCCCTCGTCGGCACGGCCATGCTGCGCCGGGAGGACCTGCTCGGCCACGAGGACGTGCCCGTGTCCGGCACCTCGGTGGGCTCGGAGCCGGCCGCCCGCTGAGGCGGGCCCCCGAACCGGGCGTCAGCGCTGCGCGGCGCGGAAGCTGACCTGCGCCTGGATGGCCGGCCGCCCCGTCAGGGGTGCGCCGGTCTCCGGGTCCAGGCCCACCAGCTCGACCTCCACGATGCGCAGGCTCCGCCCCGCGTGCCGCACGCGTGTCAGGGCCACCTGCTCGCCGAGACCCGGGCGGGCGAACACCACCTGCACCGCTTGCACGTCGTACTCCTGCCGGTCCGGCAGGGCGGCCTGGGCGGCCAGGACCGCACGCATGGTCTGGATGCCGCCGTGCGTCATGGCGCCGGGGTTGTCCAGGGCGGGCTCGTGGCGGAACCGCAGGCCCTCCACCGCATCCTCGGTCACCGCGGGACGCTCGCCCGGGCGCGGGGCGGGCACGCTCTCCGGGACGACGGCGGTCACCGTCGCCATCGAGTCCCGGTCCGCCTCGGCGATCGGCTGGGCGGCCCGCTCGACGAACGCGTCCCGCCCGGCCGACTGGATGCCGTCCACGGCCTGGAACCAGCCGGTGGCCTCCACGTAGGGCATGCCGGCGTCGTCGACCAGGAGGCCGCGGGCCGCCCCGCCCAGGGCGTCGTGCACCAGGGGCACGCCGAGCATCGCCAGGCGCGGCCGGTCCGCGGGGTCGGCCGGGTCGAAGGCCGGCAGGGGCCGGAGCACGTTGATCTGCAGCTGCGTGGTGACCACGGCCGTCATGGCGTTCTCCGCGGCCCAGTGCAGGGTCACCGCGGTGAGGTTGTCCACGGCCACGCACGCGGCCGCGCCGGTGGGGCGGCCGTCCAGGTCGCGGGTCCACGGGCCGACCTCCCAGTCCGCGGGGTGCAGGTCGCCGTCGGCGGTCAGGCGGACCGTCTCCCGGCGGCGCAGGCCGGACAGCTGCTCCGGCCGCCCCAGCGGCAGGCGGCGGGGCCCGTTCAGGCGGGGGTCGGTGGCGGGGTCGGGGCGGGTCGCGGGGGTCGTCGTCGGCACGGGCAGAGCCTACCGGGGCGGCGTGTTGTCGAACGTGGAGTCGGGCGAATCAGCACTTTCGCACGCGGAACAGGGCCTGTTCCGCGTGCGAAAGCGCGGGGCGGAGGGGCGGGAAGGGCCTGGGTCGATCCGGGGCGGTCAGCCGAGGGCGAGCTCCCCGTCGGCCGGAGCGCCGAAGTGGGCCTGGACGACGTCGTCGCCCACCTCCTCGATCGTGGCCGGGTCCCACTGCGGGTTCCGGTCCTTGTCCACGAGCTGGGCGCGGATGCCCTCGGCCATGTCGTGCCGGCGCACCATGTGGGAGGCGAGCCGGTACTCCTGGCGCAGCGCGTCCCGCACGTCCCCGTCCTCGATCCCCTCGAGGCGGCGCAGGGCCTCCAGGGTGACCTTCACGGACGTCGGGGACTTGGCGCGCAGGGTCTCCACGATGGTCCCGGCGTGCTCGCGCACCTGCGCGTCCTCGTGCTCGGCGGCCACCCGCTCCAGCTCCGCGAGGACCTCCTCCACCGTGTCGTGGGCGTAGGCCGGCTCGAGCCACGCGGCGGCGGTGACCAGCGGGGCCTCGCCGGGCTCCTGGGCGTGCCGGGCCAGCACCGCGTCCACCGCGGCCTCGGCCCCGGCGGCGTCGGCCTCGCGCAGGGCGGCCCGCAGGTCCGCCACCACGGCGGCGAGGTCCCCGGAGGACACCAGCACGTCCGCGAAGCCCAGGGCCACCGCGTCCGCGCCGGAGGCGAATTCCGAGGTCAGGCCCAGGTGGCGGCCCAGGCGGTGCGGCGCGCGGGCCAGCAGCCAGGACCCGCCGACGTCGGGCGTGAAGCCGATGCCGGTCTCCGGCATGCCCACCTTCGTGCGCTCCGTGACCACGCGGTGCGAGCCGTGCGCGGACACGCCCACGCCGCCGCCGAGGACGAACCCGTCCATGAGCGCCACGTACGGCTTGGGGTACGCGGCGATCGCGTGGTTCATCCGGTACTCATCGTGGAAGTAGCCCATGGCCTCGGCGGCGCGGCCCTGCGTGATCATGCCGTGCAGGGTCTTCACGTCGCCGCCGGCGCACAGGCCGCGCTCGCCCGCCCCGCGCACGACGACGGCGCGCACGTCCGCATCCTCCGCCCACGCCTCGAGCTGCTCACGGATCGCCACCACCATGCCGTGCGAGAGCGCGTTCATGGCCTTCGGGCGGTTCAGGGTGATCAGGCCGACGCCGTCGGCCACCTCCGTCAGGATCTCCTGCTCGGGTGCGGTCTGCTCGGTCATGCGTCCTCCTGGGGGTCTCGGGGCGGGCGGCGGGGGCGTGCGCGGCTCAGCGGTGCGTCCACTCCGGGGAGCGCTTCTCCGCGAAGGCGGCCATGCCCTCGGCCTGGTCGGCCGAGGAGAACAGCCCGTGGAACACGCGGCGCTCGAACACCAGGCCCTGGGTCAGCGGGGTCTCGAAGGCGTTGAGCACGGCCTCCTTGTTCATCATGGCGGCGGGCTTGGAGAACCCGGCGATCGTCGCGGCGACCTCCTCGGCCGTGCTCACCGCGTCCTCGTCCGCCACGAGGCGGGAGACCAGGCCCATGCGCTCGGCCTCCTCGGCCTCCACCATGCGGCCGGTGAGCACCATGTCCATGGCCTTGGCCTTGCCCACGGACTTGGTCAGGCGCTGCGAGCCGCCCATGCCGGGCAGCACGCCGAGCGTGATCTCCGGCTGGCCGAACTTCGCCGAGCGCCCGGCCACGAGCACGTCCGCCATCATGGCCAGCTCGCAGCCGCCGCCCAGGGCGTAGCCCTGCACGCACGCCACGATCGGGATGCGCAGACGGGTCAGGTCCTCCCAGCGGCGGAACCAGTCGGCCGCGTACATCTCGGACCCGTCCTTGTCCTTCATCTCCTTGATGTCGGCACCGGCGGCGAAGGCCTTCTCGGAGCCGAGCAGCAGGATCGCGCCCACCTCCGGGTCGGCGTCGAACTCGACGGCGGCGGCCACCACGGCCTCCATGGTGGCGGCGTTCAGCGCGTTGAGCGCCTTCGGCCGGTTCAGCTGGATGCGGCCCACGCGGCCGTCCCGGCTGACGATCACGGGGGACTCGGCGGAGTCCTGCTGGGGTGTGGTCTGCTCGGTCATGGTTCAGGCGTCCTTCCCTGCGGCACGGATGGTCTCGACGATCCCCGAGAAGTCGCGGGAGGCGCCGTCGCCTGCCGCGTACCGCTCGTAGATCCCCTGGGCGGCACGACCCAGGCCTCCCTGGACACCCTGGTCGTCCAGCGCGTGCAGGGCAAGGGTCAGGTCCTTGTACATGAGGGCGCCGGCGAAGCCCGGGGCGTAGTCCCGGTTGGCGGGGGAGCCGGGGACCGGGCCGGGGACGGGGCAGTTGGTGGTCAGCGCCCAGCACTGGCCGGAGGCCTCGCTCATGACGTCGTACAGCGCCTGGTGGTCCAGGCCGAGGCGCTCGCCGAGCACGAAGGCCTCGGCCACGGCGATCTGACTGATCCCGAGCACCATGTTGTTGCAGACCTTCGCGGCCTGGCCCAGCCCGGGCCCGCCGCAGTGCACGATCCGCCGGCCCATGACCTCCAGCAGCGGCCGGATCTCGGCGAAGACCTCCTCGGCCGCGCCGACCATGAACGCCAGGGTGCCGGCCTCGGCGCCCACCTGGCCGCCGGAGACCGGGGCGTCGGCGGCGCGCATGCCCGCCGCCTCCGCCGCCTCCGCAGCCGCGCGGGCCTGGGCCACCTCGATCGTGGAGCAGTCCAGGAAGACCGTGCCGGGGCGCGCGGCGTCCAGCAGGCCCGGGGCGCCCTCGCGGCCCCGGTAGACGTCCAGCACGAGGCGGCCGTTGGGCAGCATGGTGAGGACGACGTCGGCCTCCGCCGCCGCCGCGGCGGTGTCCGTCACGGTCTCCACGCCGGCGGCGCGGGCGGCCTCGAGGGCCGCGGGGACGAGGTCGAAGCCGAGCACGCGGTGGCCGGCGCCGGCGAGGTTGGCGGCCATCGGGCCGCCCATGTGGCCGAGGCCGAGGAACAGGACGGTGGTCATGGTCTCCTCCTGGAGGGTGGGTCGGCGGGTCAGGAGCCGGCGGGCATCACGAAGCTGGCGCCCTCGCGCGCCCCGGAGGGCCAGCGCGTGGTGACCGTCTTGGTCTTCGTGTAGAACTTCAGGCCGTCCGTGCCGTGCTGGTTCAGGTCGCCGAAGCCGGACGCCTTCCAGCCGCCGAACGTGTAGTACGCGATCGGCACGGGGATCGGCACGTTGACGCCGACCATGCCGCACTGCACCCGGGCGGTGAAGTCGCGGGCCGTGTCGCCGTCGCGGGTGAAGATCGCCACGCCGTTGCCGTACTCGTGGTCGTTCGGCAGGGCCAGGGCGGCCTCGTAGTCCTCCGCGCGGACCACGCACAGCACCGGCCCGAAGATCTCCTCGCGGTGGATCCGCATGTCCGGGGTGACGCGGTCGAACAGGGTCGCCCCCACGTAGAAGCCGTCCTCGTGCCCGGGCACCTGCACGCCGCGGCCGTCGACGACGAGCTCCGCGCCCTCGTCCACGCCCGTCTGGATGAGGCCCTCGATCCGCTCCTTCGCGTCCTGGGAGACGACGGGGCCGAAGTCGGAGGACTCCTCGAGCGAGGGGCCCACGGTGAGCCCGGCCATGCGCTCGCGGAGCAGGGCCACGAGGCGGTCGGCGGTCTCCTCGCCCACGGGCACGGCCACGGAGATGGCCATGCAGCGCTCGCCGGCGGAGCCGAACGCGGCGCCGATCAGGGCGTCCGCGGCCATCTCCAGGTCCGCGTCGGGCATGATCACCGCGTGGTTCTTCGCGCCGCCGAAGCACTGGGCGCGGATGCCGCGGCGGGCGGCGTGCTCGTAGATGGAGCGGGCGATCGGGGTGGAGCCCACGAAGCCCACGGCCTGCACGCGCGGGTCGTCGATCAGCGCGTCCACGGCGGTCTTGTCCCCGTGGACCACGTTCAGGGTGCCGGGGGGCATGCCCGCCTCGAGCGCGAGCTCGGCCAGGCGCACCGGCACGGAGGGGTCCCGCTCGGAGGGCTTGAGCACGAACGTGTTGCCCGCGGCCAGGGCGATGCCGGCCTTCCACAGGGGGATCATGGCGGGGAAGTTGAACGGGGTGATGCCGGCGACGACGCCGAGCGGCTGGCGCAGCGAGTGCACGTCGATCCCGGTGCCGGCCGAGGTGCTGAACTCGCCCTTGAGCAGGTGCGGGGCGCCCGCGGCGAACTCCACCACCTCGACGCCGCGCTGGACGTCGCCCTTGGCGTCCGGGAACGTCTTGCCGTGCTCCTTCGAGAGCAGGGTGGCCAGCTCGTCCATGTGCTCGTTGATCAGGTCCACCCACTTCAGGAGGATCCGGCCGCGGCGCTGCGCGTTGAGCGCGGACCACTCGGCGAACGCGCGCTCGGCGGAGTCCACCGCCTGCACGACCTCCTCGGGGGAGGCCAGGGCCACCCGGGCCTGCACCCGACCCGTGGCCGGCTCGAAGACGTCGGCGGTGCGCTCGCCGTCGCCCGTCGTGCGCTCGCCGTGGATGAAGTGGGGGATGATCTGCTGGGACATGGCGTCTCCTCGTCGGACGGGGCGGTCGGAGCCAGCCCGAGCCGACGGCGGCCCGGGAGTGTGATCTGTGTCTCTGTTCCGGTAATCTAGGCACATACCGTAGGACATGCAACTATCTGTCGCCGGATGATCTCCGGCAGAGAGATCTCCGGCAGAGAAAGGGGACACCCATGGCACGTCGTGAGTCGATGGACCTGCAGGGCGCCAGCGCGATCGTCACCGGAGGGGCCTCGGGCCTGGGCCACGCCACCGCGCGGCGCCTCGCCGAGGCGGGGGCCGCCGTCGTGGTGGTGGACCTGCCGGACCGCGAGGGGGAGGCCCTCCGTGCGGACGCCGTGGCCGCCCTGGGGGACCGCGCCCGGTTCGTCACCGGGGACGTGACCCGGGAGGAGACCGCCGAGGAGGCCGTGGCGGCCGCCCTCGGGGCGGGGCCGCTGCGCGTGCTGGTGAACTGCGCCGGCGTCGCGACCCCGGGCAAGCTGGTGGGGCGTGAGGGGCCGCTCTCCGCGGACGTGCTCGCGAAGGTGCTCGCCGTCAACGTGGTGGGCACGGTGGCCTTCATGGCGCACGCCGCCGCCGCCATGAAGGAGCAGGAGCTGTGGCGCGAGGACCGTGGCGTGATCGTCAACACCGCGTCCGTGGCCGCGTTCGACGGCCAGATCGGCCAGATCGCCTACTCGGCCTCCAAGGGCGCCGTGCACTCGCTGACCCTGCCCGCCGCCCGCGAGCTCGCGTCCTCCCGGATCCGCGTGGTCACCGTGGCGCCGGGCCTCTTCGAGACCCCGATGATGGCCGGGCTGCCCGAGGCCGCCCGGGAGGCGCTCGCCACCAAGACGCCGCACCCGGCGCGCCTGGGCCGTGCGGACGACTATGCCCTGCTCGTGGAGCAGATCGTCTCCAACCCCTTCCTCAACGGCGAGACCATCCGCCTCGACGGCGCCGTGCGCCTCGAGCCGCGCTGACCGGCGCCCCGCCGACCGGGGCCGCGCCCCGCTGACGGTCCCGTACGACGACGGCTCCGCCCCCCTCGAGGGGGCGGAGCCGTCGTCGTGCGAGGGGGACCGGTGCGTCGTGTGGCTCAGGCCCCGCCGGCCTCGAAGTCCCCGGCCTGGGCCCGGAAGCGGGCGAGGATCTCGTTGAGGTGCTCGACGTCGTCGTCCGTGAAGCCGGTGCGGCCGAAGACCTCCGCGTTGAGGGCGGCGGTGGCCTCCGCGGCCACGCGCCGCCCCTCCGGCGTGAGGGCCAGGACCAGGGCCCGGCGGTCCGTCTCGTGCGGCTGGCGCTCCACGAGGCCGGCCGCCTCGAGGCGGTCCACCGCGTTGGTCACGGACGTGGGGTGCACCTGCAGCACCGCGCCCACGCGGGACATGAGCTGCCGGCCCTCGCGGGAGAAGCTCAGCAGGGCCAGGAGCTCGTAGCGGGCGAAGGTCAGCCCGAACGGCTTGAGGGCCGCCTGCGTGCGGGCCAGGAGGATCTGCTGGACGCGCATGATCGCGGTGACGGCCGCCATCGGGGCGGCCTCCTCCTCCCAGCCGTGGCGCTCCCAGTGGCCGCGGGCGTCCGCGATGGGGTCCTTGGGCAGGGGGTGACGGGGGCTCATTCCCGCCATCCTACGGGCCCCGCTCAGCGCTTCAGGTCCAGCTCCTCCTCGAGGAACTCGGTGCCGAAGCCTTCGGGCGTCCGGCCGGTCTCCGTGCGGGAGACCTCCGCCTTCCGCAGCTCCACGCGGCGGATCTTGCCGGAGATGGTCTTGGGCAGCTCGAGGAACTCGATGCGGCGGACCCGCTTGTACGGGGGCAGCTGGGTGGGGGCGTGCTGGAGGATGTCCCGCGCGGTCTCGGCGGTGGGCTCGTAGGCCGCCGCGAGGGTCACGAACGCCTTCGGCACGGCCAGGCGCACCTCGTCCGGGGTGGGGACGATCGCGGCCTCGACCACGGCGGGGTGCTGGACCAGGACGGACTCCAGCTCGAACGGGCTGATCTTGTAGTCCGAGGACTTGAAGACGTCGTCCGCGCGGCCCACGTAGGTGAGCACGCCGTTCTCGTCCCGGGAGGCGATGTCCCCCGTGTGGAACACGCCGTCCCGGAAGACCTCGTCCGTCTTCTCCCGGTTGCCGAAGTAGGACGTGAGCAGGCCCACGGGGCGGGGGTCCAGCCGCAGGCAGATCTCGCCCTCGGCGGCCTCCTCCCCCGTGAGCGGGTCGATCAGCACCACGTCCATGCCCGGCAGGGCGCGGCCCATGGAGCCGATCACGAGCTTCTGGCCCGGGGTGTTGGCCACCTGCAGGGTGGTCTCCGTCATGCCGAACCCGTCCCGGATGGTGGTGCCCCACGCGCGGTGGACCTGGTCGATCACCTCGGCGTTGAGCGGCTCCCCGGCGGAGATGGTCTTGACCGGCGGGGTCCTGAGCAGGCTCAGGTCCGCCTTGATGAGCATGCGCCACACCGTGGGCGGGGCGCACAGGGAGGTCACGCCGAACTCGTCCATGTCCGCCATGAGGGCGACCGGGTCGAACTTGCGGGCGTTGTGCACGAAGATCGTGGCCTCCGCGATCCACGGGGCGAAGAAGTTGGACCACGCGTGCTTGGCCCAGCCGGGGGAGGCCACGTTGAGGTGGACGTCGCCCGGCTCCAGCCCGATCCAGTACACGGTGGTCAGGTGGCCCACGGGGTACGAGGTGTGGGTGTGCTCCACGAGCTTGGGCTTCGAGGTGGTGCCGGAGGTGAAGTAGAGCAGCAGGGTCTCGTCCGCCGGCGTGGGCGCGTCCGGGGTGAGCTCCGAGGAGGCGGACGCGGCGTCGTCGTAGGAGAGGACCGTGTGCCCGGCGACCTCGGGGGCGGTGCGGGCGGCGCCCTCGGCGGCCACGACCGGGATGTGCACGAGGCGCAGGCCCTCGCCCACCCCGGCGAACTTGGCGAGGTTCTCCGCGGAGGCGACCACCCAGGCCGCCTCCGCCCGCTCCGCGCGGTCGGCGAGGTCGGTGGCGGTCATCTGCGTGGTGGTGGGGACCATCACCGCGCGCAGCTTGATGCAGGCGACCATGAGCTCCCAGAGCTCCACCTGGTTGTCCAGCATGAGGATCACGCGGTCCCCGGGGGCGATCCCCTGGCCGCGCAGCCAGTTCGCGGCGCGGTTGGAGGCGGCCGAGAGCTCGGCGTAGGTGCGGGAGAGGTGGCCGCCGCCGGCGTCGGAGATGATCAGCGCCGGGGTGTCCGCGCGGTCCGGGCGGGCGGCGAGGGCGTCGAACCAGTCGAAGCCGAAGTTGAAGTGCTCGAAGCGGGGCCACTCGAACTCGGCGCGGGCGCGCTCGTAGTCCTCCTGGCACTCGACGAGCAGGTCGCGCGCGGCGCGGAACCGGTCGGTCACGGAAGCGGTGGTCATCGGCGTCCTCCTGGCTGGGGGCCCCGGCGGAGGGGGAGCGGGTGCTCGATGGTGCGCCGGGGTGTGATCTGCGACACTCGCCAATGTACGTGGAAGTCCTATAATCGGTAAAGAGACTTTCCGACATCATGCGGCCGACCACGCCGCGCCCTCCCGACCCCGTCCCGCCGAAGGAGCCGTCGCATGACCCCCTCGCCCGCCCCTGCCCCCGACCGCGCGGCCCTGCCCGACGTGGACCTGTTCGACCTGCGCTCCCTCCTGCCCCCGGAGGAGCAGGAGCGCCTCGCGGCCATCGAGGCGCACCTCGAGGAGCACGTCCGACCCCACCTGGCCGAGCCGTGGAACACCGAGACCCTGCCGATGGAGCTGCTGCCCGGCCTCGCCGAGGTGGGCCTGGGCGAGCTCGACTTCCTCGGGACCTCCCGCCTCTTCCAGAACCTCGCGCACGTGGCGATCGCCCGGGTGGACCTCTCCCTGTCGGCGCTCGTGGGCATCCACAACGAGCTCAACATCGGCTCCATCGAGCGCTTCGGCACGCAGGAGCAGAGGGACCGCTGGGTCCCGGCGCTGCGCCGCTTCGACGCCCTGGGCGCCTTCTGCCTCACCGAGCCGGACCACGGCTCGGACATCGCCGGCGGCGTGGAGACCACCGCCACCCCGGACGGGGACGGCTGGGTCCTCCGCGGCACCAAGCGCTGGATCGGCGCGGGCACGGTGGCCGCCGTCGCCCTGGTGTGGGCCAAGGACACCTCGGACGGGCAGGTCAAGTGCTTCCTCGTCCCCACCGACGCGCCCGGCTTCTCCGCCTCCAAGATCACCGGCAAGCTCGGCCTGCGCATCATGCAGAACGCGGACATGGTGTTCGACGACGTCCGCCTCGGCCCCGACGGCCTGCTCCCCGGCGCCCGCTCCTTCGACGCCACCCGCGAGATGCTCCGCGACTCCCGCGCCTGGGTGGGCTGGCAGGGCGTGGGCGTGCAGCAGGGCATCCTGCGCGTGCTGCGGGACTACGCGCTCAGCCGCACCCAGTTCGGCAAGCCCCTGGCGAGGTTCCAGCTGGTGCAGGCCGCGATCGCGCAGGTGGCCGGCAACCTGGCGGCCGCCACGGGCCTGATGATGCAGATCCAGCGCCTCCAGGACGACGGCACGCTGGACATGGTCCACGCCGCCGCCGCCAAGGCCACATCCACCCGCCTGGCCCGCGAGTCCGCGGCCCTGGCCCGGGACGCGATGGGCGGCAACGGGATCGTGGCCTCGTACGAGATGGCCCGCTTCATGGGCGACGTCGAGGCCATCTACACCTACGAGGGCACCCAGAGCATCAACGCCCTGATCGTCGGCCGGGCGCTGACGGGGGTCTCCGCCTTCGTGTGAGCCAGCCCGGGCTCCTGCTCCCTCCCCGGCTCAGCCCGCCAGCAGCGCCCCCGCCCCGCCGACGACGAGCGCGGCCGCCGTCGTGCCGGCGCCGAGGGCGAGGGGCCGGGGGCCGAGGCGGGCGATCGCGCGCAGGTCCACCCCCAGGCCGAGGGCGGCCATGGCGGCGGCGAGCAGCAGCTGCTGGACCGCCGCGGCGGCCTCGAGGGCGGGGCCGGGGACGAGGCCGGTGGAGCGCACGAGCATGAGGGCCACGAACCCCAGCACGAACCACGGCACCAGCGGCGGGCGGGCGGCGCCCTGGCCCTCGCCGAGGGGGCCGTGGTCCCCCGCCGCGGCCCGCCGGCGCATCCACCAGGCGAGCCCGGCCAGGACGGGGGCGAGCATCAGCACCCGCGCCAGCTTCACGGTCACGGCCGTCTGCAGGGCCTCCGGGCCCACGATCCCGCCGGCGGCCACCACCTGCGCCACCTCGTGGGTGGAGGCGCCGATCCACAGGCCGGCGGTGCGGGCGTCGAGCCCGAGGGCCGCGGTGAGCGCCGGCATGAGCGGGATCATCAGGGTGCCGAAGAGCACCACGAGGCCGAGGGCGCTCGCCGCCATCTCACGGCGGGCCCGGACCACGGAGTCGGCGCCGGCCACGGCCGCCGCGCCGCAGATCGAGAAGCCGGAGGCCACCAGCAGGGTCAGGTCGTCGGGCAGGCGCAGGGCCCGCCCCAGGAGCACGGCGACGGCGAAGGTCGCCCCCACGGTCCCCGCCACCAGGGCGAGGGCACCGGGGCCGAGGGCGAGGACCTCGGGCAGGGACAGCTGCAGGCCCAGCAGCACGATGCCGGCCCGCAGGACGGGCTTGGCGGTGAACGCCACCCCGGGGCCCAGCGCCGCGGGGACGGGCGCCAGGTTCCGCCAGGCCGCCCCCGCCAGGACGGCCAGCAGCAGGGGGCTCAGGGCCGGGGCCCAGGGGTGTGCCGCCGTCGCCACGGCCAGGGCGGCGAGGCCGAGCAGCGCGCACACGGCCACTCCCGGAGCAAGGCGCAGCGGGGTGGACGGGACGGCGGTGGGGCTCACCCGCTCACCTTAGGTCCGGACGGGCGCCGACTTCCTGCGGGGGCGGAAGGGGATGCCCCCCCGCTCGTCAGTAGCTGGAGTACCCGTCCTCGGAGAGCGTGTGCTGCTCGTCTCCGGTGATCGCGGGGTTGAAGACGGACACCAGGTGCATGTCCTCCGTGCCCCCGCGGAGCTCGTGGGGCTCGTGGTCGGGGAGCACGTAGACGACGCCCGGCGTGATCTCGTGGACGGTGCCGTCGGGCTCGACGACGGACCCGTCCCCGGCGATGCAGTAGCAGGCCTCCTGGTGGTCGCGGTACTGCAGCTTGGACGAGCTCCCGGCCCGGACCACGGTGTGGGCGACGGCGAACCCCACGCCGTCCTGGGCGGTCACCAGCCGCTCACTGGTGCCTCCGCCCCACTCGACCTCCTCGACATCGGCTCGGCTGCGCGTGAACATCGCATCTCCTCCTTCGTCGGCGGCGCGGGGCCGTCGGCGACCCCGCCGTCATCATCGACGCTAGACGGGCCCGGGGGCGGCCTGGCAACCGGCCCCTGGACCGGCTCCCGGGACCGTGTGGAATACTGTCGGCGACGTCACAGAGCCCCGCGTGGGAGAGCGTCGGAGCGGGGCCGGAGGGCGCCGAACGCCGGCCGCCGAAGGAGCAAGACCTCCCCGGGAATCTCTCAGGCAGACGGACCGCGCGGGGACCATGACGCTCTGGAAGTCGTCCCGCACCACCGACGCCCGCACCCGCGGGCGGGCGGGGCCGTCTGCCGCCCGTCCCGGCCCGCCGGCGTCGGCGCGCAGGTGCATGACAGAGCGGGGAGGCGCAGAGCCACGCCGCGCATGCGGCAGGACCCCCGGAGGTACTCGTGACCAGCCCCCAGACCACCACGGAGCCGCGGGACACCGCCTCGGCCCCGTTCGTCTCCCGCCACATCGGCCCCCGCGCCGACGACGTCCAGCACATGCTCGACACCCTGGGCTACGGCTCGGTGGAGGAGCTCGTGGACGCCGCCGTGCCGCCCGTGATCCGCCAGGAGCGGTCCCTCGACCTGCCGGCCCCGCTCACCGAGGCCGCCGCCCTCGAGCAGCTGCGCGAGATCGCCGACCGCAACGTCGTGAAGACCCAGATGATCGGCCAGGGCTTCTCGGACACCGTCACCCCCGGCGTGATCCTGCGCAAGGTGCTGGAGAACCCCGCCTGGTACACGGCCTACACCCCGTACCAGCCGGAGATCTCCCAGGGTCGTCTCGAGGCCCTGCTCAACTACCAGCAGATGGTCCAGGACCTGACCGCCCTGCCCATCGCCAACGCGTCCCTGCTGGACGAGGCGTCCGCGGCCGCTGAGGCCGTGCTCTTGATGCACCGCGCCAACCGCAAGAAGGCGGACGGCATCACCCTCCTGGACGCGGACCTGTTCCCCCAGACCCGCTCCGTCGCCCTGATGCGCGCCGAGGCCGTGGGCCTGGACGTGCGCGTGGCCGACCTGTCCGCGGGCATCCCCGAGGACGTGCGCGCCGACGTCGAGGCCAAGGGCCTGTGCGGCATCGTGCTGCAGCAGCCCGGCGACTCCGGCCGCATCCGCGACCACGCCGCCGCGATCGACGCCGCCAAGGAGGCCGGTGCCCTCGTCACCATCGCCGCGGACATCCTCTCCCTGGCCCTGATCACGCCCCCCGGCGAGCAGGGCGCGGACATCGCGATCGGCTCCTCCCAGCGCTTCGGCGTCCCGCTGTTCTTCGGCGGTCCCCACGCCGCCTACATGGCGGTGAAGGAGGGCATCCAGCGCCAGCTGCCGGGCCGCCTCGTGGGCGTCTCCCACGACGACGCCGGCCGCCCCGCCTACCGCCTGGCCCTGCAGACCCGCGAGCAGCACATCCGCCGTGAGAAGGCCACCTCCAACATCTGCACCGCGCAGGCCCTCCTGGCGATCGTCGCCTCCATGTACGCCGTCTACCACGGCCCCCAGGGCATCGCCGCGATCGCCCGCCACGCGCACGGCCAGGCCCATCGCCTCGCCACGGCGCTCGCGGACGGCGGCGTCACCGTGGCGCACGCGGAGTACTTCGACACCCTCACGCTCGAGGTCCCCGGCCGCGCCGAGGAGATCGTGCGCGCCGCCGAGGAGAACGGCGTGAACCTGCGCCTCGTGGACGCCGACACCGTCCGCGTGGCGTGCGACGAGACCACCGTGGACGAGGACCTGACCTCCGTGCTCGAGGCGTTCGAGGTCGACCCCGCCTCGCTGCCCCCGGCCCCCCACGAGGGCGCCGTGGCCACCCCGGCCGTGCCGGAGGCCCAGCGCCGCACCTCGGAGTACCTCACCCACCCGGTGTTCAACACCCACCGCTCCGAGACGCAGATGCTGCGCTACGTCACCAAGCTGGCGAACCGCGACCTCGCCCTGGACCGCACGATGATCCCGCTGGGCTCGTGCACCATGAAGCTCAACGCGACCACGGAGATGGAGTCCATCTCCTGGCCCGAGTTCTGCTCCATCCACCCGTTCGCCCCGGACCACCAGACCGAGGGCTGGCGCTTCCTGATCCAGGACCTCGAGTCCCGGCTCGCGGAGATCACCGGCTACGCGGGCGTCTCCGTGGCGCCGAACGCCGGCTCGCAGGGCGAGTTCGCGGGCCTGTGGGCCATCCGCCAGTACCACCTGGCCAACGGCGACGGCGAGCGCGACGTCTGCCTGATCCCCGCCTCGGCGCACGGCACCAACGCGGCCTCGGCCGTCCTGGCCGGCCTGAAGGTCGTGGTGGTCGCCACCGCCGAGGACGGCACGATCTCCGCCGAGGACCTCGACGCGAAGATCGCGGCCAACGAGGGCAGGGTCGCGGCGATCATGATCACCTACCCGTCCACGCACGGCGTGTACGACGCGGACGTGCGCGAGGTGTGCGACAAGGTCCACGCCGCGGGCGGCCAGGTGTACATCGACGGCGCCAACCTGAACGCGCTCGTGGGCCTGGCCCAGCCGGGCCGGTTCGGCGGTGACGTCTCCCACCTGAACCTGCACAAGACCTTCTGCATCCCGCACGGCGGCGGCGGCCCCGGCGTCGGCCCGGTGGCGGTGGGCGAGCACCTGGTGCCGTTCCTGCCCTCGCGGGAGAACCTCGTCACCGCCGCGCCGCACGGCTCGGCGGGCGTGCTGCCGATCTCGTGGGCGTACATCGCCATGATGGGCGGCGAGGGCCTCCGCGAGGCCACCGCCCAGGCCCTGGTCAGCGCCAACTACATCGCGCGCCGGCTCGAGGGCCACTTCCCCACGCTGTACGCGGGCAACGACGGCCTGGTGGCGCACGAGTGCATCCTCGACCTGCGCGAGCTGACCGCGCGTCACGGCGTCACCGCCGAGGACGTGTGCAAGCGCCTGATCGACTACGGCTTCCACGCGCCGACCCTGGCGTTCCCGGTGGCCGGCACCCTCATGGTGGAGCCCACGGAGTCCGAGGACCTCGCGGAGATCGAGCGGTTCATCGAGGCCATGGTCTCCATCCACGGCGAGATCACCGCCACCACGCCCGAGACCGTGGAGGACTCCGTGCTCCGCCGCGCGCCGCACACCCTGGCCTCCGCCGTCACCGGCACGTGGGACCGTTCCTACACGCAGGCCCAGGCGCTCTACCCGCTGCCCTCCCTGCTGGAGGACAAGTACCTGCCGCCGGTGGGCCGCATCGACGGCGCGTACGGCGACCGCAACCTGGTCTGCTCCTGCCCCCCGCCGGAGGCCTTCGAGCAGGCCGCGGCGGAGGCGCCCGCGGACCCGGAGCCGATCCCCGCCGCCGCGACCGCCTCCACCAGCCACTGAGAGGATCCCGTCATGTCCGATTCCGCACGCAACTCCCCGCTGCACCCCGTCCATGAGGCCGCGGGCGCCACGTTCACCGACTTCGGCGGCTGGAACATGCCGCTGAAGTACGGCTCCGAGCTGTCCGAGCACCGCGCCGTCCGCGCGTCCGCGGGCGTCTTCGACCTCTCCCACATGGGCGAGGTGCGCGTCTCCGGCCCGCAGTCCGGCGCGATGCTGGACCACGCGCTCTCCAGCACGCTCTCCACGCTCAAGCCGGGTCGCGCCAAGTACGCGCTCTGCCTCACCGACGCCGGCACCATCCTGGACGACCTGATCGTCTACCGGATGGACGACGGTGCCGAGGGCGGCGAGCAGGAGTTCATGGTGGTGCCCAACGCGGGCAACATCGCCGCCGTGGTCACCGCGCTGACCCAGCGCGCCTCCGGCTGGGACGCCACCGTGGTGGACGAGTCCGCCGACACGGCCCTCGTGGCCGTGCAGGGCCCCCGCTCCGAGGCCGTCCTGGCGCAGCTCATGCCGCAGGAGGCCGAGCGGCTCGCCGAGCTGAAGTACTACGGCCACCTCACCCTGACCGTGCCCACCGACGCCGGGGACGTCACCGCCGTCGTGGCCCGCACCGGCTACACCGGTGAGGACGGCTTCGAGCTGTTCCTGCCGGCCTCCTCGCCCGCGGAGGCGGGCGACCGCGGGTCGGCGGTGTGGAGCGCCGTCGTGCGCGCCGCGGAGGCCGCCGACGTCGAGCTGACGCTCTGCGGCCTGGCCGCGCGCGACTCGCTGCGGCTCGAGGCGGGCATGCCGCTGTACGGCAACGAGCTGGACACCGCGCACCAGCCCCACGCCTCCGGCGTGAGCTTCGCCGTCCCCGCCTCCAAGGAGGTCGACTTCGTCGGGAAGGACGCGCTCGTCGGCAAGGACGAGGTGGACGAGGTCCTCGTGGGCCTGCGCGGCGACGGCCGCCGGGCGGCCCGCCACGGCTACGCCGTCCTCGACGCCGACGGGAACACCGTGGGCGAGGTCACCTCGGGCGCCCCGAGCCCGACGCTCGGCCACCCGGTGGCCATGGCGCGCGTGCGCCGTGAGGCCGCCGCCGAGGGCACGTCCCTCCAGGTGGACCTGCGCGGCAAGGGCGAGCCGTTCACCGTGGTGGCCCTGCCGTTCTACCGGCGCGAGCGCTGACCGGCCGGCGCCGGGGGGGCCGGCCGCGCCCGCGGCCGCCGCGTCCGGGCAGGGGGCCCGGAGCCCTTCGCTAGACTCGGGCTCCGGGCCTCGCCGTCCCCGTCGAATCGACGGGCGGCCGTCCGCCGCCGTCCCCCGCCGTCCGTCCCGAGGAAGTGCCATGACCCACGTCGCCGCCCAGGCCCGCGTGCCCACGAAGGCCCTCGTCGTCTTCCTCATCGTGGCGGCGCTCCTGCTGACCCTCGGCGCGCTCACCGTGGTGCGCGGCATGGTCCTGGAGAGCAGGACGGTCCAGGTGGTCAACGTGGTGGACGGCAACACGGTGGTGGTCAACAGGGACGGTGAGGAGCGGACCCTCACCATGGCCGGCGTGCGGTCGGCCATCCGCAATCCCGAGGGCTACCGGGTGGGCCCCGAGTTCTGCATGGGCGAGGAGGCCTACGTCTGGCTGCGCGACCGTCTGCCGCAGGGCGCCACCGTGCGGATCGACACCAGTGACGAGGGCGCCCCCGAGGGCCAGGAGGCGGCCGTCTTCGAGATCGGCGGGGACAAGGTCAACGTCGCCATGGCCGAGGCGGGCATGGCCGCGCCCACCGGCCTCGGCGTGGGCCGGGAGACCGAGGAGGAGATCGCGGAGGCCAACCTGGTGGCCCAGACCGCCGGCAGCCGGGACAACGGCGTGGGCCTCTACGACCGGGACGAGCAGTGCAGCATGGGCTACCAGCTGTTCGAGGCGACCACCGCCCTCGAGCAGACCCCCACGACACCCAAGGCGGAGACCGTCGCCGAGATCGACGCCACCTCCGTGGCCTACGCCGACGCGGTGGACTCGGTGCGCCTCGTGCAGCAGCGGATCCAGGCCCTGGATCCGGCCCGGGGGACGTTCACCGACCTCGCCTACGCGCCGGCGAAGGAGAAGCTCCTGGCGACGGCGGACCCCGTGGTGCAGCAGGGGCTGGGCGTGCTGCAGGACCTCAACGCCCGCCGCAACGCCCTCGCCGCCCGCTGAGGTCCCGCCCGGCAGGACCCGGGAGGCGTCAGTCCAGGGACAGCGTCACGAGCCCGAGCTGGGCGGCGCGGATGATCACCTGGACGCGGTCGCGGACCTCGAGCTTGTCCATGATCCGGCCGAGGTTGCCCTTGACGGTGGACTCGGACACGTGCAGCTCGGCGGCGATCTCCGGGTTGGAGCGTCCGCGCGCCAGGAGGTCCAGGACCTCGCGCTCGCGCGGCGTGAGGTCGGATCCGTCCGGGTCCCCGGGGCAGACCTGGAGGGCGCCGACGGCGGGACGCTCCGTCTCGACGGCGGCGATGAGCTTGTGCGCCACCGCGGGGGAGAGCACGGACTCGCCGCGACGGACCGCCCGCACCGCGCCGAGCACGGTGGCCGGCTGCGCGTCCTTGAGGAGGTAGCCCGCCGCGCCGGCCCGCAGGGCGGGCACGAGATAGTCCTCGGAGGAGAACGTGGTGATGGCCAGGACCCGCGTCTCCGGGTGGGACGCCACGATCCGGCGGGTCGCCTCCACGCCGTCCATGCGCGGCATCTGCATGTCCATGAGGACGACGTCGGTGCGTGTCGCGTTGCACACCTCGACGGCCTCCAGGCCGTCGGCGGCGACGCCCACGCACGTGAGGCCGGGCGTGGAGTCGATCATGATGCGCAGGGCACCGCTCATCAGGGGCTGGTCGTCGGCGATGAGGACGCGGATGTCCTCCGTGGCCGTTCCGGGAGTCTCGGACATGCCCCCAGAGTAGGCCGTGCCCGGGACGGCGCGGAGGAGGGCGTCGGGTCTGCGCCACCTGATGACCTGCTGTGCAGCGGGCCCCCTCGGGTCTACCCTTGTGTCCATGATCACTCGCACCCGCCTCGCCTCCGCCGCCGCGCTCCTCGCCGCGGCCTCCCTCGTCAGCGCCCCGGGCGCCGCCGCGTCCACCCCCGAGGCCGCCGGGGCCGCCGTCGCGACCGCCGTGAGCGCTCCGACCGAGGTCGAGGCCTCGCCCACGGGCATGGCGGATTCGACGCGGCGCCTGCTCTGCGAGCGCTGGGGCATGTTCTGCGGCTGATCCCCGCCCTCCCCCGGGGCCGTCGGTCGACCGGACCGGCGGCCCTCGTCTCGCTGCCCCCGGACGACGGCGCCCCCGTCGGCTTCTGGGACGCGGTGCCGGCCGGTCGGATCTACCTGGTGCTCGGTTCCGTGCTCGCCGTCGCCTCCACCGCGTCGGACCTGATGATCGCCCAGCGCGCGGGCGGGCAGGGGTCGGTCCTGGACTCCGCCGTCCTGCTGACGGGAGCGGTCGCCTTCCTGGCCCAGTGGTGGCGCACCACGGTGGCCTTCGCCCTGGCCGTTCCCATGGCGCTCCTGGTGGTCGCCGGGGCGGACCCGGTGCTCCCGATCCTGCTGCTGCCCGCCCTGCTGGGCTCCGTGCTGGCCACCGCCCGGGCGTCCGCGTTCGCCTGGAGCGCGATCGGCCTGGGAGCGGCCTGGCTCGCGGCGCTGCCCTGGGCCACGGGGGAGGGGCCGGGGGTCCTCTGGGTCGCGACCCCCGTGACCGTCCTCGGCGCGGGGGTGGGGCTCTACGTCCGCCTCATGCACCACCAGCGCCGGCTGCACCGGCAGCGTCTCGCCGAGGCGGAGCGCCGCGCGCGGGAGGCGGCCGAGCGGGAGCGCCGAATCCTCGCGCGCGACCTGCACGACATCGTGGCGCACAACCTGACGATCATCTCCATGCAGACGGGTGCGGCGGCCTACATCGGCACGGCCGAGGCCGCCCAGGACGTCCTGCGCGTGGTGGGCGACTCGGCGCGGGAGGCGCTCGTGGACCTCCGCCGGATGCTGGCGGTGCTCCAGCAGGAGGGCGTCATCGAGCCGGTCCCGGCTCCCGGCACCGGGGAGACGGAGGAGGCCGCCACGGTGGCGCAGCTGGGCCCGGGGGCGCGGCGCATGGCCGAGGAGCTGCGGCTCGCGGGGTTGGACGCCGAGGCCAGCGTGGACATCGGCAGCCTGGACCTGAACCTGGGCGTCCGTGCCGCGCTGTACCGCGTGATGCAGGAGGCCGTCACCAACGTGGCCAAGCACGCCGGAGCCGGGCAGCGGTGCAGCGTGTGCATCGCCGTCGAGGGTCCATACGTGGTGCTCGAGGTGCTCAACACGCTGCCCGCGGACGGTCCGCAGGACGTGCGGGAGAACTCCTCGCGGATCGGCCTGTCCTCCATGCGGGACCGCATCGAGGCGTTCGGCGGGCACCTGGAGGCCGGCCCCACCCGGGAGGGCTGGCGGGTCCGGGCGAGCGTCCCGCACCACCGGCCGGACGGAGCCGGTCCCACGGGACCGACTCACCGTCCGCTCGATGCCCGCACACGCTCTGTGTGACATAGATCACATTGACAAGCGGAAGTCTGCACCTTCGGCCAGTGTCGCCCCGGTGGGGACCTTCCTAGACTGGGACACGCCCCATGAGACGGTGCACATGATGAGCCCCACGAGCCGGGATACATGCCTGAGGGGATGCGGGCCCCGGACGTCAGCTCTGAGAGAGGGACGGTGATCCACGGATCACCGTCCCTCTCGCTGTGTCCGGGGCCCGTCCGGTCCCGGTCCCCTCCGGACTCAGACGGAGGCGGGGACCGCGTCGTCGTCCGCGGCGGGGGACTCCACGTGCACCAGCGGGCGCGCCGCGAGCCGGCCCAGCCCCATGAGGACCGCCGCCGGGAAGCCGATCACGGGGATGAGCATCGGCAGGATGCCCGCCGCGCCCTGGGTGAGCACCACCAGGCCGTACAGCATGCCCACGAGCGCATACGCGAGCACATGGACCCACTGGTTGAGCACGTGGCGGAAGAGGTGGTTCACCAGCAGGCAGAGCGGCAGGCCGATCACCAGGCCAGCCACGCCCACCACGGTGAGCAGCGGCGTCAGCGAGCCCAGCTCCTGCAGGGACGGGATCAGCGTCAGGGCCAGCACCAGCGCCGCCATCAGCAGGTTCGGCAGCAGCCAGGCCACCAGGAAGCCGTTCAGGCCCATGCGCAGCCGCAGCCGGGGCCCGGCGGCCGCGCGCGCAGCCTTCCGGCGGGCGCGGGCGGTGGACGTGACCGGGGCGGGGGTGGTCATGGCGGGGCTCCGAAGGACGACGGCGGGGGACGCCCCGCAGGTCCGCGGCGCGGGGGCACGCGGCCGACGGGGCGGGCCCAGTCTAGTCAGCGCCCCGGCCGCCTCCGGGGCCGCCGGCTCAGGCGGAGGGGCGGGCGGCGCCGTCGACCACGAGGCGCACCTCGTCCACGCGAGGCCAGCGCTCGAGCGTGGCGCGGGCCTCCCAGGACTCCTCGCGGGACTCGTCCACGGGCTCGAGCACCAGCGCGCCGAGCTCGCCGTCCAGCACCCGGAGCGTCAGCTCGAACGCCTCGCCCCCGTGCTCGAACCGGGCGCGCACGGGCCATGTGAAGTCGTGGGGCACCGCGCGCTGGACGGCGGCGTCCTCGGCCACCACGAGCGGCAGCCAGTCCGTGAACGTGATCCCCTCGCCCGGGTCCGCGGCCCCCACGTGCGGCAGCTGGGCCCGCAGCGCCTCCCCGCCGGGCAGGGCGGCGCGGCCGGCGGGGGCGGCGTCGAGCATCGCCTCCAGGAGCGCGCGGGCGTCGGCGGGGACCTCCACCAGCGAGAGCTCCCCGCCCGCCTCCGTGGCGGTCCCCTCGGAGCCGGGGCCGCGGAGCGCTGCGGCGGCCCTCGCCTTGCGCAGGGCCGCGCGGTCGGCGGCGTTGCAGGCCAGGACCGCCGCGGCGGTCAGCCCGGCGACGGCCCAGCGCGGTCGGGCGACGCCCACGGCCTCCAGCCCGCGGACGAGCCAGGCGTCCGTGCGGCGGTTCACCGGGGCGGCGGCCAGGGACACCCCCGCGAGGGCCGCCCCGCCGGCGAGCCCGAGGCCTCCGACGGCCAGGCGGGCGCGGCCGACCGTCGGCCGTCCGGAGGCGATCCGGGCGCAGTGCGCGGCCGCCCCGGCCTCCGCGGCGCCGTAGACCCCCGACACGGCGGCGATCGCGCGCTGGGCGCCCTCCCGGCGGGCTCGCGACCCCGCATTCGGGTCGGGCAGGGCGGCGGCCGCGAGGGCCGCCGCCATGACGGGGCCGTACACGCGGCCCCCGGGAGCCAGGGCGGAGGGCCTCAGGTGCAGCGCCCTCTCCTGGGAGCGGGTGAGCGGGGCGGTCGGGAAGAGGGACGTCGTCATCCCGTCATGCTCCCACGGGCCCGACTCTGACCCACCACAGCTTTCGGGGGCGTTCTGCGTCGGCATGGAGCGTCCATGCCGACGCAAAACGCCCCCATAGCTGCAGGGAGGGAGGGAGGGGAACCGTCGGATCAGCGGCCCACGAAGTGCAGCAGGCCGGCGAGGGCGGCCCGCACGCCGGTGGTGAGCGTGGGCTCGATGAGCGGGGCGAACTGCGGGGTGTGGTTCGCGGGGTTTTCCGCGGGGTCGGTCGCAGCGAATCCGCCCAGGAACCAGTAGACCAGGGGGACGTCGATGGCGTCCGCCAGGGCACCCACGTCCTCGGACCCCATCATCTGAGGCACCTCCACGATGCGGTCCTCGCCCAGCTCCGCCCCGATCGCGGCCATGACCTGCCTCGTCGTGCCCTCGTCGTTGTGGGTCCGGGGGAAGGAGTTGTACCGCTCGATCTCCGGCTCCGGGGCACCCGACGCCTGGGCTTCGGCGTGCAGGATGCGCGTGATCGCCGACGCCACCGTGTCCCGCACCTCCGGGGTGGGGGTGCGGACGTTGAGAGCGATCTCCGCGGAGTCCGGGATGATGTTCTCCTTCATCCCGGCGTGGAAGGTCCCGACGGTCACCACGGCCTTGTCCGCCGGTGCGATCTCCCGGGAGACGATCCCCTGCAGACGGGTCACGGCGTGCGAGGCGAGGAGGATGGGATCGATCGCGCGCTCGGGCATGGACCCGTGGGCGCCCTTGCCGCGGAAGGTCACTCTGAAGGAGTCGGCCAGGCACATCGCGTCCCCGAGCGCGTAGGCGATCACCCCGGCCGGGGCGGGCATCACGTGCTGCCCGATCACGGCGACCGGTCGGGGGGCGCGGTCCCAGAGGCCGTCGTCGAGCATGGCCCTGGCCCCGGCCGCCGTCTCCTCGCCGGGCTGGAAGACGAAGACGACCGTGCCGTGCCACGTCTCGGGGTTCCGCGCCAGCACGCGGGCCGCGGTGACCGCCATGGCCACGTGCGAGTCGTGCCCGCAGGCGTGCATGACGGGGACGTCGGTGCCGTCGGGCAGTGTGCCGCGCGCGGTGGACTCGTACTCGACCCCGGAGTCCTCCTTCATCGGCAGGGCGTCGGTGTCCGCCCGATACGCGACCACGGGTCCGTCTGTGGCGTCCGGGTGGCGCAGGATGCCGACGACGCCGGTCCCGCCCACCCGCTCGTGCTCGATCCCCAGCTCGTCGAGGCGCGCCTCGATCCACGCGGCCGTCCCGTGCTCCTGCATGGACAGCTCCGGGCTCCGGTGCAGGTGGACGTACTCCTCGTGGAGGGTCTGTGTCAGCTCCTCGTCCAGGCGCAGGGCCTCGGGCAGGGGGGCGGGGGCGGTGCGGACGTCGGTCATCGGGTCCTCCGGTCTCTCATGCGGCGGGTCCGCGGCGGCCGGCCGCGGACGCGTGGGGTCTGCCTCGATCCTCTCGCCAGGACGGAGGCGGGGCCGAGGTCCAAGCCGCGCCCCGCCGTCGTGCGGACGGGGGCGTGGCCCGGGAGGGTTCAGGCGGGGCTCAGTAGTGCAGCTCCCCGGTCTCACGCCGGGCCGGCATGGCCTTGGGGCGCACGAGGTAGGCGATCACCACGGTAAGGACCACGGTCAGGGGCGTCCCGAGGAACGCGAGCGGCTTCCACAGCGGGGCCAGGGTGGGCACCAGCAGGAACGCGACCGCGGCGCCGACCACGAGCGCCACGATCGTGGTGCGCGGGGCCTTGTAGGACCAGATGGCCTGCACGATCACGGCGCCGAGGACGGCGGGCAGGATGTACGTGCTCACCACGAGCATGACGTCCTTGGGCAGGAGGGACACGAGCCAGGTGCCCAGCAGGCCCACGAACACGAACAGGCTGAGGAGGTGGACCGTGGCGGCGCCGCAGATGGCCATCACGGCGGCGATGTCGCCGCGGGCGGTGCCCGGCTTGGCCTTGACGGCGTCCTGGGCGACGACGGCGGCCGGCAGCAGCTTCGAGGAGATGTTGCCGATCAGGAACGCCTGGTACATCGCGGAGGATCCCAGGACGGGGAAGTAGGCGATGGGCTCGACGATCCACAGGACGCCGAAGGTGGTGGCCACGAGGAGCCAGGCGGTGAGGATCTGCGGGCCCGTGACGCCGAGATCGGTGAAGAAGTAGAGCCAGGCGGGGCCGGCGAGGGACAGCAGCAGCCCGACCAGCATGGTCCAGGTGCCGGTGCGAGAGGTGCTGCGGACGAATCCGTCCAGGGCGGCCTGGTGGGCCAGGCCGGGGGTGGCGGTGGTGGTGGCTGCGGTGCTCATGGGGGCTCCTGAGGTGCTGCGGGGTGCGGGGGAGGGGCGCGCGTCAGGCGGCCGGGACCAGGGCGACGTGGGCGAAGTACGCCGCCACGAGCCCCACGATGATGGCGATGCCGAGGGCCCACTCCTTGAGCCAGTCGGCCCGCAGGGCCTTGGCCGTGAACAGGAGCAGCAGCATGACGGCGGCGGAGACGCCCGCGGTGATCCACACGACCGGGGAGTTCGGCGTGGTCTTGGCGAACTCGCCGAAGGTGAGGCCGGCGAACGCGCCGAGGACGGCGGCGGCCGGGATCACCGTGAGGACCACCGGGTTGACCTCGGAGAGCTTCGCAGAGCCGCGGCGCAGGATCGGCGTGAACAGGAGGGTCGCGAGGATCCAGCCGGCGCCGCCCAGGGACATCGTGATGAATGCCAGCGCGAAGACCTGCTGGTCGTACCCGGCGCCGCCGAGCGGAGCGCCCGTGGAGCCCGCAGCGATCTTGGCCGCGCCGGTCTCGAAGGCGGCGGAGCCGATCAGGCCGATGCGCACGAGGACGGCGGGGGTGCCGAACAGGGCGAGGAGGGAGATCGCCACGATCACGACGGCGAGCGAGGGGCCCACCGAGGCGATCGCGCCCGAGCGGAACGCGGTGGTGAGCTCCGTGGCGGGGATGTCGAGGTCCGGGGCGGCCCTGCGGGCGGCGCGGATGTACAGGAAGGACTGGACGAGGATGATCGCGAACACGCCCAGGGCGAAGGCCCAGAGCAGCGGGTGGTTCGCGACGGCGAGGATGTCCGTCGACTCCGGGTCGATGGTGCCGGCGAGGGCGGGGACGAGCATGGGGGCCTCCCGGTGCGGGGTGGGGGTGCCGCGGTCACGGCTGCACCATCAGCGTGACCCACGTCACGGATCCTGGCAATGAACTCCGGATATCGCCACGTCTCTGGCTGATTCCGTCATCTCCCACCTCTCGGAGGGCCTGGCGCGGGGGGCGGTGACGGAATCGGCCGGATCAATCCGTCCAGGGGAGGGTTCGGCCGCCCCGCTTGCGGGCGTGCAGCACGAGCGAGGTCTCCACCGCGGAGGTGTGCTCGAGCCAGGGGGAGGCCGTGGTCAGCTCGTACAGCTCCGTGGTGGTCCGGCAGGTCACGTCCGCCACCACCTGGTGCTCCCCGGCCACGGCCGCGGCGTAGCGCACCCGCGGATCCTCCGCGAGGAGGCGGCCGAGCCGGTCCACGCGCGAGGGCGGCGCGCTGATCCACAGGAGCGCCTCCACGGGCAGCCCGAGCCGCGCCGGCTCCACGAGGGCCCGGACCTGGACCCGCTCCGAGGAGAGCAGCGCTGAGAGCCGGCGCGCCGCCGTCGACTCGGAGACGTCCGCGGCCCGGGCGAGCGCCTCCACGGTGGCGCGGCCGTCCGCCACGAGCGCCTCGGTGAGCCGCCGGTCCACGGGGCTCAGGGGCTCCGTGTGGCCCATCGCGGACAGCTCGGGGCCGTCCTCCGTGCGCAGCGCCGCCACCTGCGCGTCCGTCAGGGCCCCGGAGGTCCACCGCCGGATGGTCCGGAAGTAGCGCAGGACCGGCGCCGTGTGCACCTCCGTCAGCCCCACGACGGTGGGGATCTCCTGCAGGAGCACCGGCGTCATGCGGCCGGCGTCGAACAGCAGCTCCGCCACCGCGTCCGCACCGCCGGTCACGGCGTAGGCGAACGTGGTGTCCGGGCGCTGGGCGAGGGCCTCGACGGCCACGCGGGCGGTGCCGGGGGCGCAGCGCACGGTGAGCAGGGCTGTCTCCGCCTTCGTGGGCATGCCGGCGACCTGGACCGTGCCGGACTCCAGCAGGGCCGCGCCGTGGCGGGCCACGGTGCGCTCGGGCGCGTCCAGCACTCGGGCGATCCGGCGCCAGGAGGCGCGCGGATCCACCTGCAGGGCGGTGGCCACGGCGAGGTCCAGCCCCTCGAGGGGCGGCGGCGCGGACGGTCCCACGGCGGCGGCCCTCAGGCGCCGCGGCGGGCCGGGCGGCCGTCGCTCACGCGCGCAGGTCGCCCTGCCACAGGGCGGCGAACGGGGTCTGACCGGAGACGGCCTGGCGGATGCCCGCGGTGACGAACTCCTTGGCGCGGCGTGCGGCCTCCAGCGGGGTGGCGCCCTTGGCGAGCTCCGCCGTGACGGCGGCGGCCAGCGAGCAGCCGGCGCCGGAGACGCCGGAGTCGCCGATCTTGGGCTCGGAGAGGACCTCCACGGTCTCCCCGTCCACGAACACGTCGACGGCGTCCGGGCCCTCGATGTGCATGCCGCCCTTGGCCAGGACGGCGGCGCCGGAGATCTCGTGGATCCGCCGCGCCGCGGCGATCAGGTCGTCCACGGTCTCCACGGTCATGCCGGAGAGCTGCTCGGTCTCGAAGTGGTTCGGGGTGGTGAAGGTGGCCATCGGCAGCAGCTCGGCCTTCAGGGCCTGGTCCGTGTCCAGGGCGTGGCCGGCCTCCTGGCCCTTGCAGATCAGCACGGGGTCCAGGACCACGTGGTCCCAGGTGTGGCCGCGCAGGGCCTCGGCGGTGGTGCGGATGGTCTCCGGGGAGCCCTGCATGCCGAGCTTCACGGTGCGCAGCGCCTCCGGGTAGTCGCCCAGGATCGCCTCGAGCTGGGCCTGCTGGACGTCCTGCGGCACGGGGAAGAACCGGTGGTCCCAGCCGGCGGCCGGGTCGAAGGAGACGATGCAGGTCAGCGAGACGATGCCGAAGACGCCGAGCTCCTGGAACGTCTTGAGGTCCGCCTGGGCGCCGGCGCCGCCGGTCGCCTCGGAGCCGGCCACGGTGAGGGCCAGGGCGGGGGAGGCGGCGGTGCGGGGGGTGTCCTGGGTCTGGGTCATGGGGCCATCGTAGGAGGGAACACCCCGGTGCCGTGCGCGGTTCCCCCTCGGGCGGGGTCGCACGGCCCCGCCGCCCGCCCCGGACCGCCGGGGCCGCACCGCGAAGGACGGACCCCGCGCATGCTCGAGATCCTCACCGGCACGGGCCTGGCCACCTCGGCCGGGCTCAACGCCTTCATCCCCATGCTCGCCCTGGGCCTGCTGGACCGCTTCACCGGGCTCGTGGAGCTGCCGCCGGCCTGGTCCTGGCTCTCCTCGGACGTGTCCCTCTGGATCCTGGGCGTGCTGCTCGTGGCCGAGGTGGTGGCGGACAAGATCCCCGCCGTGGACTCCGCCAACGACGTCCTGCAGACCCTGGTCCGCCCGGCCGCCGGCGGCATCACCTTCGCCTCGGGCGTGGGCGCGGAGACGGTGACCGTCCAGGACCCGGACACCCTGCTCAGCTCCCGGGTGTGGGTCCCGATCGCGATCGGCGCGGTCCTGGCGCTCGTGGTGCACCTGACCAAGGCCGGCACGCGGGCGGCCGCCAACACGGTGACCGTGGGCGCGGCGGCACCCGTGCTCTCGACGGCGGAGGACGCCTCGGCGCTGGCCCTCACCGCCGCGGCGCTGTTCCTGCCGGTGCTCGTCGTCGTGGTGCTGGCGGCCGTCGTGGCGGCGCTGTGGATCATTGCACGGCGCGTCAGGGCGGGACGCCGCGGCGGCCGCGGTGCGAGCATGGCCGCATGATCCTCATCAACCTCAAGTTCACCGTGAAGCCCGAGCTCGCCGACCAGTGGATGGACGCCGTCGCGCAGTACACCGCGGACGTCCGCTCGGAGGCGGGCAACATGTTCTTCGAGTGGTACCGGCCCGTGGAGGGCGGGGAGAACGAGTACTTCCTCCTCGAGGGCTTCACCGACGAGGGTGCGAAGGCCCACGTGGAGTCCCCCCACTTCCAGGAGGGCCTCGACGCCATGCGCCCGCTGCTGGCCACGACCCCGCAGATCATCTCCGAGCAGGTCGGCGCCGAGGGCTTCGGCCCCATGGGCGAGCTGCAGATCGGCTGACGCCGGGCGTCATGCCCGGACTCATGGGCCCCACCCCTGTCGGCCACGTCACATCCGTGGCTAGCGTGGGGCCCATGAGCACCGATCGTCAGAACACCCCCACCCCGTCCATTCCCTCCGGTCAGGACCTCGGCCCGCGCTGGGCCACCCGCAAGGCTGACCACGCCGACCCGGGGGACCGCCGCGCGATCCGCGTCCTGTCTGAGCTGGCCTTCGGCTCGTCCGCCGAGGCGGACCTCGTGGAGGAGCTGGCCGGCGGCGGCGAGGGCTGGCTGCCCCAGTACTCCCACGTGGTGATGATCGGCGCCGTGCCGGGCACGGACCTGCACTCCGACCCCGAGGGGCACGGCCTGCTGGTCCGCGCCCATGTGGACACCGACCCCGTGCTCGCCCTCGCCCCGCACGCCGTGCTCCCCGAGCACCAGGGCCAGGGCGCCGGCACCGCGATCGTGGAGAGCCTGCTGCAGGCCGCCCGCGCCGACGGCGAGAAGGTCGTGGTGGTCTACGGCTGGCCCGAGTACTACTCGCGGTTCGGCTTCCGCCCCGCCGCCGAGGCCGGGATCACGGCGTCCTTCGCCACGCAGCCCGAGGCGCTCCAGGTGCTCGTGCTGCAGGAGGGGGCCGAGGCCCCGTCCGGCGAGTTCCGCTACCCGCCCGCCTTCGGCTCGGACAACGCCCAGGTGGCCGGCCGCGCCTGACGCGCCCCGGTCTCGACCGCTCCGCCCGGCGACCTCCTGCGTCGTCGGGCGGAGCCGTGTCCGGGCCCTCACGCCCGGCCCGCCGGTCAGGCGAGCAGGCGCCGCACCGCCGCGAGCGTCCGCTCCGCCTCGCCGGGAGCGTGTGTCAGGCGCGTGACCACGGTGGTGACCTCGGCGCGCAGGGCGGCGTCGGCGTCGTCGTCGGGGGAGCGCAGCCAGGCCCGCAGGGCGCGGTTGTGGACGGCGACGACGGCGGCCGCCAGCCCGGCCGCCACCCCGTCCCGCTCCGGGGTGTCCGGGAGGGCGTGGGCAAGCCACTCGGAGAAGAGCATCTCGTAGCGGTGCGAGGTCAGCAGCTCGCGCGTGCGCAGCGCCTGGGAACCGCGCAGCAGGCGGGCGCGGGCGCGGGCCCGCTCGGGGTCCTGGACGTGGTGCCGGAAGACCTGCAGCACCGCCTCCGCGAGGACCTCGTCCACGGGCAGCGACGTGCCGCGCAGGAACACGGCCAGCCGCTCCAGCAGGGCGGCGTGGTCCGCGAAGACCACCTCCTCCTTGCCGCCGACGTGACGGAAGAAGGACGCCCGGCTCATCCCCGCCTCGCGGGCGAGCTGGTCCACGGTGACGGCGTCGTAGCCCTCCTGGTCCAGCAGATGGATGAGCGCGGTGAGCGTGTCCTCGGCGGGGGTCATGCGGGTCATGGTGCCACGCCCGCCCCCGGCATGAGACGCCGTTCAAAGAAGATGAGACGCAGTGTCAGCACTGGTGTACCGTGGACCACGACGCGCGCCCGACGCGCTCCCGCCACGACCCCTCGGAGGCCCCCATGACCGAGCAGCTGCCCACCGCCGAGCCCGCCTACGACGTCACCGGTCCCCTGGACACCGACGCGTACGCCGTCTTCGCCGACCTGTCCGAGGAGGACCTCGCCCTGCACCGCGCTGCGCGGGCGTTCCTCACCCCCGAGGTGCAGCGCACCCTCCAGGAGGCGTGGGACAAGGGCGAGTACCCGACCCAGCTGATCGCCGGCCTGGCCGAGGCCGACCTGCTGCGCGACGGCGTCGAGATCGAGGGCCGCGCGACCCCGTCCCGCCTGGCCTCCGGGCTGGCCTCCATGGAGCTCTCCCGCGTGGACGGCTCCCTCGCCACGATCGTGGGCGTCCAGGGCGGCCTGGCCATGCGCTCCATCCAGATGTGCGGCTCCGAGGAGCAGAAGGCCAAGTACCTCCCGGCCATGGCGGCCGGCGAGCTCTTCGGCGCGTTCGCCCTGACCGAGCCCACCCACGGCTCCGACTCCGTGTCCCTGCAGACCAGCGCCACCCCCGTGGAGGGCGGCTGGCGGCTCGACGGCCACAAGAAGTGGATCGGCAACGGCGCGGCCGGCGGCATCACCGTCACCTGGGCCCGCTCCACCGAGGACGGCCAGGTCAAGGGCTTCATCGTCCAGCAGGACGCCGAGGGCTACAGCGCCGAGGTCATCCGCGGGAAGATGGCGCTCCGCGCGATCCACCAGGCACTCATCACGTACGACGACGTGTTCGTGCCGGAGGAGGACGTCATGCCGGACGCCCAGTCCTTCAAGAACACCGCCGCCGTGCTGTTCGCCACTCGCCTCGGCGTCGCCTGGTCCGCCGTGGGCCACGCGATCGGCTGCTACGAGGCCGCCGTGCAGTACGCGAAGCAGCGCGTGCAGTTCGGGCGCCCGCTGGCAGAGTCGCAGATCGTCCAGGAGCGCCTGGCCCGCATGCTCTCCGAGCTGACCCAGGTCCAGCTGCTGGTGCTCCGTGCCGCCCAGCTCGAGGACGCCGGCCGCCTCACCGGCCCGCAGGCCTCCCTGGCCAAGTACTCGGCCACCCGCACCGCCCGCTCGATCGCCGCCAACGCGCGCGACCTGCTCGGCGGCAACGGCATCCTGCTCGAGAACGAGGTGGGCAAGCACTTCGCCGATCTCGAGGCGATCCACACCTACGAGGGCACCGAGACCGTCCAGGCCCTGATCGTCGGCCGCGACATCACCGGCAAGGGCGCCTTCGCCTGAGCCGCCCCGCCCCAGCTGTCACGCATATGGCTGTTTTCAGCGTCCCGGACGCCGTGGGACCAGCCATCTGCGTGACAGCGTGAGGGCAGGAGGAGGGGCCTCAGCGCTTCGCAGCGCGGTCGTCATGCGCGGACCCGGGTGGTTCCGGGGCGCCCGGTGCGACATCATGGCGGGCATGACTGTGACTCAGGACACCCCCCGCTCCGCCTCCGAGCCCGTTTCCGCCGACGGCGCCCCGCTCACCCCGCTGGCCTTCCTGGGCCGCACGGCCGCCGTCTTCGGCGACCGGGAGGCCGTGGTCTACGGCGACCTCCGGTGGGACTACCGCGCGTTCGCCGCCCATGTGCAGTCCCTGGCCCGGGCGCTCGCGGCCCGGATCGAGCCCGGCCAGACCGTGGCCGCGGTCCTGCCGAACGTCCCGGCGATGCTCGCCGCGCACTTCGCCGTGCCGCTCGCCGGGGGCGTGCTGTGCGCCCTCAACCCGCGCCTCACCGCCCGCGAGCTGGAGTACATCCTCGAGCACGCCGAGGCTCGCGTGGTCCTCGCCGACGGGGACGTGGCGGAGGCGGTGCGCGGCGTCGTCGAGCGGATCGGCACGGGCGCCGCGGTCGCCGAGGTCGTGGACGAGACGGCGGGCCACGCCGTGCCCGACGACGGCCGGCTCACCTACGACGCGCTCGTCGCCGAGGGCGCGGACGGGCCCGACCTGCCGTGGACGGTGGATGACGAGGACGCGCCGATCACCCTGAACTACACCTCCGGCACCACCGGCCGGCCCAAGGGCGTGCGGTACACGCACCGCAGCGCGCAGCAGACGGCTCTGGCCAACGTCCTCACGCAGCGGTTCACGGGCGCCACCCGGTACCTCTGGACGCTGCCGATGTTCCACTGCAACGGCTGGACCCGCCCGTGGGCCGTCACCGCGGCCGGCGGCACCCACGTGTGCCTGCGCGCGGTGCGTCAGGACGCGGTGTGGGACGCGCTCGACGGCGAGGGGGTCACCCACCTGTGCGGCGCGCCGATCGTGGCGGCCATGCTGATCGAGGCCGAGCGCGCCCACCCCGTGGACCGCGAGGTCCGGATGGCGGCCGCCGGGGCCGCGCCGCCGCCGTCGGTGATCCAGGCGCTGGAGGGGCTCAACATCACCCCGGTGCACGTCTACGGGCTCACCGAGACCCACGGCCCGTTCACGGTGTGCGAGCCGCAGCCCGAGTGGGCGGAGCTGGAGGCCGGGGAGCGCGCCGCCGTGATGGCCCGGCAGGGCGTGGCCATGCCCCTGGTGGGCGAGGTCGCGGTGGTGGACATGGACATGGTCCCCGTGCCGGCGGACGGCACGACCATGGGCGAGGTGGTGATGCGCGGCGAGGGCGTGATGCTCGGGTACTTCAAGAACCCCGAGGCCACCGAGGAGGCCTTCCGCGGCGGCTGGTTCCACTCCGGGGACCTCGGCGTGATGCACCCGGACGGCTACGTCCAGCTGCGGGACCGCGCCAAGGACATCATCATCTCCGGCGGGGAGAACATCTCCTCGATCGAGGTGGAGGGCGTGATCGCCGCGCACCCGGCGGTGACCGACGTCGCCGTGGTGGCCGTGGCCGATGAGCGCTGGGGTGAGCGCCCCGTGGCCTACGTGGTGTACCGCTCCGGCGCGGAGCGGCCGGACGAGGACGCGCTGCGCGCCCACTGCCGGGAGCGCTTGGCCGGGTTCAAGGTCCCGGACCGGTTCGTGCCGGTCGAGGAGATGCCGCGCACGGCCACCGGCAAGATCCGCAAGAACGAGCTGCGGGAGGGCTGAGGCCGTCCGGGCAGCCGGCGAGGTGGGGCGGCGTCGTCGTCCAGGTTGTGGTCACGACACGCCGGAGGACCGGGACGACGCACGGCATGTCGTGACCACAAGGGGCGGGAGCGGCCTCAGCGCTTCGTGGCGTAGTACCGGCCCAGGGTCTCGGCCTTGAGCTCCGCGTAGGTGCCGTCCGCCATCGACGCGCGGATCCGGTCCACGAGGGAGACGGTGAAGCGCTCGTTGTGGATGGAGATCAGCGTGTGGGACACCATCTCCTTGGCCTTGTAGAGGTGGCGGATGTAGGCGCGCGAGTAGTGCGCGCAGCTGTAGCAGTCGCACTCGGGGTCCAGCGGGCCGAAGTCCCGCTTGTACTTGGCGCCGGGCAGGTTGTAGCGCCCGTCGCGGGTGTAGAACGCGCCGGTGCGGGCCACGCGGGTGGGGGAGACGCAGTCGAAGGTGTCGGCGCCGTTCTCCACGGCCGTGAACAGGTCGTCCGGCTCGGAGATGCCGAGCAGGTGACGCGGGCGGTCCTCGGGCAGCTCCTGGGCGCACCAGCCCACGATCGTCCCGAGGTTCTCCTTCTCCAGCGCCCCGCCCACGCCGTAGCCGTCGAAGCCGTGGCGCACGGCGCCCCCGTCGGCGGCGAACTCCGTCTCCATGGCGGCCAGGTCCCGGCAGGCCTTGCGGCGCAGGTCCTCGTACTGGGCGCCCTGGATCACACCGAACAGCGCCTGGTACGGCTTCGCGGCGCGCTCGGCGGTGAGGCGGGCGTGCTCGTCCAGGCAGCGCTGGGCCCACCGGCGGGTGCGCTCGAGCGCCTCCTCCTGGTAGCCGCGGGAGTTGTGCAGGGTGGTCAGCTCGTCGAACGCGAACATCACGTCCGCGCCGAGGTGGTGCTGGATCTGCAGGGACCGCTCCGGGGTGAACCGGTGCCGGTCCCCGGTGAGGTGGGACTTGAACCAGACGCCGTCGTCGTCCACGTTCGCCAGGCGCTCCTTGCCGGGGGCGACGGCGTCGTCCGCGCCCGCGCCGGAGGGGGCGTCCGGGCCCTTCATGTCGATGACCTTCTTGAACCCCGAGCCCAGGGACATCACCTGGAAGCCGCCGGAGTCCGTGAAGGTGGGGCCGGGCCAGTTCATGAAGGCCCCGAGCCCGCCGGCCTCGTCCAGGAGGTCGTCGCCGGGCTGCAGGTAGAGGTGGTAGGCGTTGGCCAGCAGGGCCTGCGCGCCGAGATCCTGCATCGACTCCGGCAGCACCGCCTTCACGGTCGCCTGCGTGGCCACCGGGATGAACGCCGGCGTCCGGATCTCCCCGTGCGGGGTGCGGATGACGCCCGTGCGGCCCAGCGGCGCCCCGTCCGTGCCGCCGTCCTCCAGCCGGTGCGTCACCTCGAACCCGAAGTGGTCCGGATGCGCGGGGGCGGCGGGGGGCTGCGGGGTGTCGGGCATGGGATCCAGGGTAGTGGGGGCGCCCGGCGGGGCCTGCGCCCCGGCGTTCGAGAGCGGCACGGGACGTGTGTGCTTCAGTGTTCCGACGACGGGACGCCCTGGAAGGGCAGCCACCGACTCCGAAGGAGCCCCCTCATGAGCACCGAGACCTCGCGTGACGCCACGCGCCCCGCCCGCGGAGCGCCGAGCCCCCGCCTCTTCACGGCGGCCGGCCTCGCGCTGGGGGTGCCGTTGGCGGTCACCGTGTTCATGATGCTGACGGAGACCACCGCGCCCGGCACGGTCGCCGGCACCTACGCCTTCATCGCCGTGGAGCACCTCGTGGCCCTGGTCGGAGCCGTCGTGCTGGTCGCGGTCGGCCGTCACGCCGGTCGCTCCGTCCGCGGTCTCGGTGTGGCGGCGGTGGCCCTCGCGCTCGTGCTGATCGCTACCCAGCTCTGGGTCATGGATTCGGACCCGAACATCGGTGGCGGCTTCCTGTGGCTCGTGACCGCCACGCTGCTCGCGGTCCTGGGCGGCGTCGCCACGGCGGCCTCACGCCGCGCCTGAGCACTCGCGAGTTCACGACGGGGCGGTCCCACGGAGGCCGCCCTGTCGTCGTCTCCGGTCAGCCGCCCAGGGCGTCCATCACCGCGGAGGCCACCACCAGGTCCTGCCACGGCATGCCCGTGGTCACGGCGGCGGCCGGCACCCCCGCCTGCCGCCTCACCCGGCCTGTGGCCAGGTCCGCGAAGGTGACCAGCTCCGGCTCGGCCACCGCGCCCGACTCCATGCCGAGCACCACCTCCCCGGCTTCGCGCAGCGCCGAGTCGCGGGACTCGACGATCACCTGGGCGCGGGAGAGCAGCGCGTCGTCCAGCTCGCGGGCGTCCGGGGTGTGGGCGCCCATGGCGACCACCACGGCGTCGTCCTTCACCCGGGCGCCGTCAAAGAGCGGGACCGCGGAGGCGGTGCAGCACACCACCACGTCCGCCTGGGTCACCGCGTCCGCATCGCCGGCCTGAGCCGGGACGTCCAGCTCCTCCGCGATCCGCGCGGCGAGGGCCTCGGCCCGCTCTCCGTTCCGGCCGACCACGGTGATCCGTCCGACGGAGAAGACCTCGCAGAACGTCACGGCATGCTCCCAGGCCTGCACACCGGTGCCGAAGAGGACGAGGTGAGCGTCCGGCGTCGTGGCCCCGGCCAGGCGCGCGCCGAGCGCGGACACCGCCGAGGTCCGCAGGTTCGTCAGCTCGATGCCGTCGAGGACGGCGCGGGGGGCCTGCGCAGGTCCGCCGAAGAGCACGTAGACGCCCTGGATGACCGGCAGGCCCGTCGAGGCGTTGTCCGGGGTGAGGGTGAGCAGCTTCGTGCCGACGTCGTGGCCGCGCGTGGACGGCATCTGCAGGAGCGTGCCGGAGGAGGTCTCCACGCGGGTGCGCGGGGCGTCGGACTCCGGGTCCAGGCCGTCGGCGAGGGTGCGTTCGAGGGCGTCAACGGCGCGCGTCGGGCTCAGGGCGGCGCGCAGGGCGGGGCCGGAGACGTAGGGGAGAGAGGACGCGTCGGGGGCGGCTGGGCTCATGTCCGTCATGGGCTCCACCGTACGCACTCGGTCGACGGCCGAACCGCCGCGGCACGGCGAAGGGCCCGGACGCCAGGAGGCGTCCGGGCCCTTCAGCGGTGGAGCGAGCGGGAGCGGCGCTCAGGTCCGGCCGCCCCGGTCCGAGCCGGACCGGGGCGGGTCGGTCCGATCAGCGGCCGCGGCCCTTGCCCTTGCCGGGCTTCGTCCCGGTGCCGGGCCCATCGGTGCCCGAGCCGGACGTGCACTTCTTCCACTCCTTGGGGTCGCCGCCGTCACGAGGGTGGACGCACTCGCCGGCTCCCGGCTCCTCAGGCGTCACCGGGGGGACCACCGGATCGACGGGCGGGTCGACGGGATCGACGGGCGGGTCCACCGGGTCCACCGGCTCCTCGGGCGTCTTCGCGCCGTTGAGGATCCGGACGGCGGTGGTGTCCACCACGCGGCCCTCGTGGAGCACGTCCACGTAGCCGTTGTAGGCGGACTCGCCGTCCGTGGTCAGCACCCCCTGGAGGACGTGGGTCTCACCGGAGGTCACCGTCGCGGCGGACGGGTCGAAGGTGAGGACGCCGGTGTCCTCCTCGGTCGGGAAGGAGACGCGCAGGGTGTAGGGCACCGTCGCCTCCGTGCTGCCCTTGGCCACCACGTAGATCGTGTGCTCCGGGGCGGAGGAGTAGATCAGGCCGTCGAAGACCTCGGGGCCCGTGCCGCGGGACACGGAGCGCTGCACCGGGTACGAGGACCAGGAGCTCATGACGTAGATGTCGAGGTCGGCCTCGACGTCGCCGACGGTCTCCGCCTCGATCCGCACCTGCGGGTAGCCGTTGGGGTACGGGAAGGGATGGCCGGTCAGGCGGGGGTCGGCGGCGTTGAAGACCGCCTGCTCCGGAGCCTCTCCGGTGCTCTCCTCCACGCGGACCAGGCCGCGGACACGGGTCTCGAGGGTGCCGTCCACACCCGAGCGGACCGGCAGGGAAAGCGTCGTGTCGGTGGTGTGGCCCTCGACGGCCTCCGGGGCGTCGGCGACGCCCGGCTGCGCCACGAGCGGCATGCGCACGGTGGAGCCGTCCGAGCTGGTCCACACGATGTGGGCGGTGGCCCACTCGCCCGGGGTGGCCGCGCCGGCCGCCACGGTGATCTCCACGTCTTGGGACTGGGCGTCGGCCAGGGTGAACGTGGCCGGGGAGACGGACACGTCCAGGCCGGAGGCGCCCTCGACGCTCGCCGTCCACGTGCCGCCGCCGTCGACGGCGGTCACGGTGCGGGTCACGGTCTGCGCGCCGAAGAGCTCACCGAGCGCCAGCGAGGGGACGTTCAGGTCCGAGGCGTCGATCGGGTTCTCCGAGACCGGGTTGCCGGTGTCCGAGTACACGACACCCTGGCCGGCCAGGAAGTCGTACCAGTCGGCGCGGTCCGAGTCGAAGGTCAGTCCCGGGTTCATCATGCGGGTCGGGTCGACGAAGCCGGCGCCCTCGGCGAACGGCGAGGTGGCCTCGGCGTGGTCGCGCGCCGTGGTCATCATCGCGGACTTGATCTCCATGGGGCTGAAGTCGGGCCGACCCCGCTTCACGAGCGCGGCCAGGCCGGCGATGTGCGGGGAGGACATGGAGGTGCCGGACGAGTAGGCGAAGTCCTCGCCGCCGCGGTTCGGGGAGTACGCGGCGAGCACGTCCACGCCCGGGGCGGAGATGTCCGGCTTGAGCAGGTCGGACTCCGCCGCCAGCGACGGGCCGCGCGAGGAGAACGCCGCGACCAGTGGGGTCTGCGTGGTGGAGCCCTCGTTGGTGGGCAGGATGCGGCCGGTGGCGCCCTCGGTGGAGGCGTAGGCCACCACCTCCTCGCGCTCGGAGGCCGGCAGGTGGACGGCCGGGATCGCGTGCACGTCGGCGTTCAGGCCCTGGGAGTCGTCCACGTTCACGAGGACCATGCCGGCGCCGCCGGCGCCCTCGACCACGAACGACTTCTCCGCGCGGCCGCTCTCACCGCGGTCGCAGACCACGAGCTTGCCCTCGGTCTTGACCGGGTCCAGGGTGTCGGCGATGCACAGGGCCGCCTTGGCCGGGTCCGCGCCCTCAGCGACGAGGTCCCCGGCGTACGCCATGGGGGTCTCCTCCTCGAGCGGACGCATGATCGAGGCGCCGATGTGGCGCTCGCCGTCGCCGGTGACGAGGGTCTGCTCGTACACGGCGTGGGCCGAGGCGGCGACGGTGGTGATCCACGGGGAGGCGTGCGCCGTGGTGGAGGGGGTCGGCCCCGAGTTGCCCGAGGACGCCGCCACGAAGACGCCGGCGGAGGCGGCGTTCAGGAAGGCCAGCTCCACGGGGTCCATGACCTCCGTGCGGGAGCCGGAGATCGAGAAGTTGATGACGTCCACGCCGTCGGCCACGGCCGCGTCGATCGCGGCCACGGTGTCGATGGTCGAGCAGCCGCCCGAGGTCGGGCCCTCCCAGCAGGCCTTGTAGGCGGCCACGTGGGCGCCCGGCGCCATGCCGGAGATCTCGCCGCGCGCGACGCCGTCGACCGTGGCGGTCACGCCGTGGTTGCCGGCGGCGGTGGAGGCGGTGTGGGTGCCGTGTCCGCCCGCGTCGTAGGGGGAGAGGGACTCGTCCTCGGCCAGGCGGGTGGCGCCGAAGCCGTTGACGAAGTACTTGGCGCCGATCAGCTTGTCGTTGCAGCTGTCCGCCGGGAACGTCTCCGGGTCCGCGGTCTCGCACGAGCCCTGCCAGTCCGCGGGGGGCGCCTGGTGGCCGGCATCGACGAAGGAGGGGCTGTCCGGGATGATGCCGGAGTCCACGACGCCCACGACGACGCCCTGGCCGATCTCCGCCGGGTCGCCGTCGGCGCCGACGAGGTCCTCCCAGACGCCGCCCGGGCCGCTCAGGCCCAGGAACTCGGGGGAGGAGACCGTGTCCAGCTGCAGGATCTCGTTGGGGACGACGGCGAGGACGTCCGGGTCGGTCGCGAGCGCGGCGGCCTCGCGGCCGGTGAAGGTGCCCGCGAACCCGTTGACGGCCGTGGTGTAGCGGGTGTGCACCTTGCTGGCGGGCGCGCCGGCGCGCTTGAGCGCCGCGTTCTGGCCGGCGGCCAGGCGCTGCGCGTACTTCTTCGCGGCCGGGCTGGCGGCGTCCAGCTTGGCGAGGCCGCCCGGAGTGGGCTTGGTGGCGGCGTAGCCGGGGAGGCCGCCGTCGTAGGTGGCGACCGGGTCCTGGGCCATCAGCACGATGTACGCGCCGTCCTGGAAGGAGGCGGGCACGGTGCGCTGGGCGGGGCCGATGAGGTGGCCGACGGCCTGTTCGGTCGCGGAGGGGGCCGCGCCGGGGACGCCGCCGGGCGCGGCGCCGGCGACGGTGGCGCCGGCGAGGGCCAGCGTGACCGCGGTGGTCACGCCGACGACGCGGCGTCGAGAAGGGCGAGCAGACATGGGGATCCTTCACGGTGGATGCGAGATGACGCCGGGCAGGCGTCCGTGAGAGTCTCAGTCCACCATGGTGTGATGCACAGCACATCGGGGCGCTGAGGCGGGCCCCCGCCATGACGGAGATGTGCCAGCGGCAGAGGGAGGGGCATGACCGAGTCGGATCAGCGGGATCGGGCGGACCATGCGGAGGCGGCCGCGGCGGAGCCGGACCTGTCCCTCCTGGGCCTGTCGTCCGCCGACGTCGCCGCGTACCGCCGTCTGCTGGCGAGCGGGCCCGTCGCCGCGGATCCGGAGCGGGGCCCGTGGGAGCGGCTGGTCGAGGCGGGGCTCGTCTCCGTCCGGGACGGGCGGGCGACGGCGCTGTCCCCCTGGCCGCCCCTGCGGGCGGAGACGCTGCGCCGGCAACGGGCCGTCGACGCGCTGCGGCACGCCGCCGAGGCCCTGGGGGCGGAGTACCGGCAACGTCCCGGCGCCGGTGCCGAGTCCCTGCAGGTGCTCGTGGGCGCGGAGGAGGTGACCCGCGCCGCGGTGCGTCTGGCCGGGGACGCCGTGGCCGTGATCCGGGGGTTCGACCGGGGCCCGTACTTCGCCCCCGGGCCGCTGCCCGGTCAGGCCCAGCCCGCATCCGCGCGGCGGGGGGTGCGCTGGCGCGTGGTCTACGAGAGCCGTTCCCTGCAGGGGACCGACGGGGGGCGGGAGGACCTCGCCGGCCCCGGGGAGGAGGCCCGTGTGCTCCCGCGGCTGCCGTTCAAGATGCTCGTGGCGGACGAGTCGGCCGCCCTCGTGGCGCTGCCCGCGGAGGACGGTCCTCCCGAGGCCCTCTCGGAGACGGGGGAGGGTCTGCTGGTGCGGGGGTCGCTCCTGCTGGGGGCGCTGATCCGGCTCTTCGAGCAGCAGTGGGACCAGGCCGCCCCCGTGGCCGCCCCGGGGCAGGGGCCCGAGCACGAGGACCGGCGGCTGCTGACGCTCCTGGCCGCGGGGCTCACCGACGAGGCGCTGGCCCGGCAGCTGGGGGTGTCCACGCGCACCGTGCAGCGGCGCCTGGCGGAGCTGTCCCGCCGGGCGGGGGCAGAGAGCCGCTTCCAGCTGGGCGCGGAGGCGGTGCGCCGCGGCTGGGTGTGACGCCGCCCCGGCGCCGTCAGCCGTAGACCTCGCGGAAGTTCTCGAGGATCCGCGGCGGGATCGGGGCCTCCCGGCTCCGGATGGCCGCGAACATGTCCCCGGCCTCGTCCTCGGAGAAGTAGCCGTGGTGCGAGTAGATGGCCAGCCGCTCGAGCAGGCCGTCCTGGTCCAGCTCGGGGTGGAACTGGGTGGCGTAGAGGTGCTCGCCCACGCGGAACATCTGCACGGGGCACGCCTGCCCGCTCGCCAGGAGCACGGCGCCCGGGGGCAGCTCCCGGATGGCCTCCTTGTGGCCCACGTACGCGGTGAACTCGTCGGGCATCCCGGCCAGCAGCGGGTCCTCGGCACCGTCCTCCGTGAGGGTCACGGGGATGGGCCCGGGCAGTTCCCGGTGGGTGGTGTCCACGACGCCGCCCGCCGCCCGCCCCAGCGTGCCCACGCCGTAGCAGCAGCCCAGGAACGGGGTCTGCCGCTCGATCACGAGCGCCATCAGCCGTCCCAGCTCCGCCTCCACGGCGCGCTGCAGGTCCGACTTCGACTCCTCCGGGTCCGACCCCGTGAACGGGCTGCCGGGCAGGATCACCCCGGCCACGCCGTCCAGCTCCGCCGCCCAGTCCACGACGCCGGCCGCCGCCTGCGCCTCGGCGTCGCCGCCGGCGTCCGCTCCGGCCAGGGCCGCGGCGCCGTCCGTGCCGTCCGTGACGGCCCGGTCCGTGCCTGCCTCGGCCACGCGGCGGTCCAGGCGCATCACCCGCAGCCGGTCCTCGGGGTAGCCGCCGAGGCGGCGGACGGACTCGACCTCGGCCGTGGCGGCGTCGTCCTCGGGCCGCGTCTGGACGAGGAGGAAGGGGCGCGCGGCGTCGTCGCCGGGGCGGGCGGGGTCGGTGCTGGTCATCGCGTCAGAGTAGAGCCTGGCGAGACGTGGATCACCGTCCGCGGCTCCGCGTGTCGCGGGGGCCACCCGCACATCGACGAACTGGTGAGGACACGCCCTCATCTGAGTCCGCAACGCGCCCATGAGGGTGTGTCCTCACCAGTAAGCGTGGCAGCGCGGGACGGGGCGGGGGCAGGACAGGGGGCGCGGGGTGGTGGGGTCAGGCGGATGCCGCGATGCGGGCCCGGAGGATCGGCAGCACATTCCGTAGGCCGTCCCGCAAGTCGCGGGCCGTCACCTTCACCACGAGCCACCCGTGCAGCTCGCACCAGCGGTCCCGCTCGACGTCCCTCTCCTGCTGTCGGACGGACCGATGGCGGGCGCCCTCATACTGGATGACGACCCGCCACCGTGGGTAGGCGAGATCCACGGTCGGACCGGCCACGCCGTCGTCGTCGGTGAGGACCGCCGCGACCTCCGGCACGGGCAGGCCCGCGTCCAGGAGGGCGAGTCGCGTGCGGGTCTCCTGTGGCGAGCCCACGCCCTCCCGCATCAGCGCGGCGACCTCGCGGGCCCGCCGCACCCCACGGAACCGCCCCATCTCCTCGAGCACCGCCGTCAGGTCCCGGGTCCCCACGCGCACCTCGCCGAGGCCGAAGCCCTCCACCCACTCCTGCGGCATCAGCGCGTCCGCGATCACCACGAGGTCGTCGAACGTCAGCCCCGATGACGGCGCGCACAGGTCCCACAGGGTCCGGATGGGCGACGTGCAGCGCAGCCCGCGCCGGATGACGAGGTGCCGGCGGTCCACCGCGCGCCGGCGCGTGCAGACCCCTGGGCGGTCGATCCGGTGGGCCCGGGCGACGGTGAGATGCAGGCGGCCGTCCGTCTCCGCCCACGCGGGCAGGGGCAGGCCGTGCACCTGGGCGGCGGAGAGATCGGAGACCACCGCGTCCAGCCGATCCCGGAGCAGGGTGGCCGCCACCTCCGCGTCCCACGGCACGCTCGTCCGCCGGGGCGGCGCGGACCCGTCGCTCGGGTGGTGGCGGAACAGCCCGCGTCCCAGCCGCTCGACGTCCGCGGCGCGCACGCGGTAGCGGGAGACGCCGACGTCGTCGAGCTCGTCGAAGGTGAAGACGGCGCCGTGCAGAGGGGGTGGCAGCGGAAGGGGCGGTCTGGCCATAGGGCCACCTTGCTCCCGAGGGAGGCGCGCCCGCTCGGCACCCGTCGGTGCTGTGGACAACCCAGCCCCGGGGGTCACCGGCCCAGGGTCGCCTCCCGCCTCGGCGTTGCTGGTGAGGACACACCCTCATGGGGCCCTCACGAGGCCGGAATAGGGTGTGTCCTCACCAGTTCACGCCGGGGTCGGCTGTCGACGGAGCCGAGGGAGGCGAGGCCTCCTCGCCTCACGCCCCGCGGGCGGCCTTCGCCTCGAGCTCCCGGGCCAGGGTGCGCAGCGTCCCCAGCTCGCGCGCGATCCGCGAGTCCAGGTCCGCCTCGGAGAGGGTCTGGGAGCCGCCGCGGCCGCGCAGGTACAGCAGCTGCGCGAAGCGGGCGCGGCGCCAGCGGTACTCGGCCTCCTGGTCGTGCGACTGCAGGGCCTTGGAGACCTCCCGCTCGTAGAGCTGCGGGGCGTCCAGCTGGCGCTGGCGCACCTCGAGCACGCGGGCGGCGCGGCCGGGTTCGGAGGGGACCTCGTCGGCCTCCTTGAGCCGGGCGCCCAGGTTCGCGGCCGTGATGTGGTCGCCCTCCTCGCGCAGGATGAGCGAGGCCAGTCCGAGCGCCGCCTGGATGGACTTCCAGCGGCCCACGGCCCCGTCCCACGGCAGGTTCGTCAGCAGCCCCAGCGTCGAGAGCGTGCCCTCGGTGTCCTCGTGCAGCAGGTACATCCGCTCGGCCATGCCGAACAGGTCCTCCAGCTGGGACCCGGAGCGCAGGTTCAGCCCGTGGGACAGGCGCGCGGCGGTGGCGGTCAGCTCGACGTCGTCGAGGTGGCGCCGGCCCACGGCCACCACGCGGGACTCGGGCGAGCCGGCGTCCACGGGGGAGAAGGAGGTGTCCGCCGCGGCCTTGACCTCCTCGGGGCGGTCCGTGCGCACGCGGATCACGGAGCCGTGGGCGATCCTCACCTCGCGCCCGCCCTGCAGCGTCGCGATCACGAGGGCGGGCGTGCCGAAGTCGTCCCGCACCACCCGCGTGGAGGCCACGGGCGGGGCGGGGTCGCCGCGGCGCGTGAGGAAGGAGTCGCCCGGCTGCACGTCCTGGGCCTTGAGGTGGCGGAGGTACCCGCCCGCGATCGGTGCCATGTCAGCGTCCCCATCCCACGTGGGCCAGGGCCTGGCGCACCAGGTTCCCGCGGCCTCCGATGAACTCCGCCTGGACGTCCTCGCCCAGGGCCTCCTCCGGCGTCAGCCACGTCAGCTCGAGCGCGTCCTGACGCGGGCTGCACTCGCCCGTCACCGGCATCACGTACACGAGGGACACGGCGTGCTGCCGGTCGTCCGTCAGCCCGGTCTCCGAGGGGGCCGGGAAGTACTCCGCCACCGCGCACGGCACGATCGACGGCGGCAGCTGCGGGAACGCCAGCGGGCCGAGGTCCTTCTCGAGGTGGCGCATCAGCGCCGCCCGGATGGTCTCCCGGTACATCACCCGCCCGGACACGAACGTGCGCTGGAACTGCCCCGTCTCGTCCGCCACGTACAGCAGACCGATCTCGGAGACGTAGCCCAGGGCGTCGAGCCGCACCGGGATCGCCTCCACGTAGACCATGGGCAGCCGCCGGCGGGCCTCGTAGAGGTCCTCCTCGGACAGCCATCCCGGGTTGGGGTCGGGGGTGCGCACGCTCATGCCCTCTGTTCTACCGGAGAAACCCTCCCGGGGCACGTCCGGTGCGCGCCGCTCCGCTCACCGCGCACCGCCGCCCATGACGACGGCGCACCCCGCCTACCCTGGAGCCCATGCCCTCCTTCCGCGCGCGCCTGCAGATCGGCGACGTCCTCCCGGGCCACCGCCCGGAGGACGTCATGGACACGGCCGAGGCCGCCGTCGGGGCCACGCACGAGGTCGCGGCGAAGGACGTGGAGGTCGTCGGGCGCGTGCCGCGCATCGTGCTGCGCTTCACCGTCCCGGCTTCGCACCGCCGGGCCGAGGACGAGGAGGCCGCCGCGGTGGGGGCGCGCATGGCGGAGGCGGTGGGCGGCGTCGCCACCACCGGGCGCCTCGACGTGCTGCGGCGCGAGGGCGGGCGCTGGCTGCCGGTGCCGGCCGCCCGCTGACCGCGGGCCCGGCTCAGCGGGAGGCGTCCGAGGACGCGGCCGCGTCCTCCTCCAGCTCGCGCACCCAGGTGCGTCGCAGGAGCACGGCCAGCAGCAGGGCGAGCGCGCCGAACGCGGCGGTCAGCCCCACCCAGGCGCTGGTGTGCGAGCCCACCGGGGCGGGCAGCAGGCGCGGCAGTGCCAGGCACACCAGCGACCAGGACATCCCCAGGGCGAGCCCCACGCGGCCGCGGTCCTCCAGGGCCAGGCGGAAGCCGGCCAGCAGCACCGCCGCCACCGCGAGCGTGCCGGGCAGCGCCGCCGGCAGCCACGGCGCGGCCACACCGTGGGCCGCGAGCGCCGCGGCCACGGTGGTCGGGGCGGCCGCGAGCAGCAGCCCGGCGAGCGTGCCGAGCGCGCCGTCGGTGCAGAGCCGGGCCGCCGGGGTGCGGGCGGGCGCGGCGGTGAACCGGCGCAGCACCACCACCATCAGGGCCAGCGCGGCCAGCCACACCACGGACTCCAGGCCCCACGGGACCAGGATCGCCAGGGGGAACCAGGCCGCCGTCAGCACGAGCACCGCGGCCACGGGCCACCGGGTCTGCCGCTGACGGGTCGCCGCGCCCTGGCGCGGGGCCCACTGGTGGAGGACGTACAGCCCCAGCAGCGCCCACAGCACGGGCCAGACCGCCGGGTGCAGGAAGAACAGGGAGAGGACGGTGGCGTCCGCCCGGTACCGGCCCTCGTGGGCGGTGCGGTAGGAGCCGGCGTCGAGGGCGTCCAGGCCCGGCAGGAACCCGGCCAGGCCCAGGCCCCACGCGCTCGCCAGCACGAACAGGACGAACGCGGCGCTCACGCCGAGCTGGGCCAGGCGGTCCCGGCCCGTGGCGCGGCCGACCTCCTCCTCCGGCCCCGACGGCGGGGCGTAGCCGGGCACCAGGGGGAACGTGGGGGCCGTGGGCCCGGCCGCGGGCCGGGACCCCTGGGACATGGCCTGCACGGCCGCGGCCTTCGTGGCCAGGCGCTCGCGGCGCCGCCACTCCGGCAGGACCTGACGGGCGCGGGCGAGCAGGGCGTCGTCGTCGAGCCCCTCCTCGGGGGAGGCCAGCGCGGGGCGGCGGTCCGGGGCGGGGACCCGTTCGGGGCCGTCCAGCTCCCGGGCGGCGAGCATGAGGGCCCGGGTCTCGCGGGCCTGGTGCGCGCGCAGGGCCTCCGCCTCCGCGGCGGCCACGCGCTCGGCCTCGGCGCGTCGGCGCTGGGCCACGGCCAGGCCCACGGCCAGCTGGCG
>NZ_JAUNHR010000083.1 GCF_030523875.1 Micrococcus sp.
GACGAGGGCCCGCACCTGTCCTACGCGATCCAGTGGTACATCTTCGCGGCCATGGGCTTCGGCGCGTGGGGGTACTCCGCCTGGATGCGCGCCCGCAACGACCGCGCCGACGCCCTCGAGGAGGCCGAGGACGACGGCATGCTGGCCGCCCGCCGCGTGCCCCGGCCCAAGCCGCAGCGCCGCCGCCGCGGGGGCCGGTTGTCCGACGAGGAGGTCGAGGACGCCCTCCAGGACGCCACCGCGCGTCGGGACTGAACGGGACGGCACGAGGGCCCCGACTCCGCCGAGAGTCGGGGCCCTCGTGCGTCCAGCCTCAGGCCAGGGAGATGAGGTCCAGGTAGTCGTCGCTCCAGAGGTCCTCGTCGCCGTCGGGCAGGAGCACCACGCGCTCGGGGTCGAGGGCCTCGACGGCGCCCTCGTCGTGCGTCACGAGCACCACGGCGCCCTCGTACTGGCGCAGGGCGTTGAGGATCTCCTCGCGGCTGGCCGGGTCGAGGTTGTTGGTGGGCTCGTCGAGCAGCAGGACGTTGGCGCTCGAGGCCACGAGCGTGGCCAGGGCCAGGCGGGTCTTCTCGCCGCCGGAGAGCACGCGCGCGGGCTTGTCGACGTCGTCGCCCTGGAAGAGGAAGCTGCCCAGCAGCGTGCGGCACTGGGTGTCGCCCAGCTGGGGCGCGGCGTGGCGCATGTTGTCCAGGACGGAGGCCTCCTGGTCCAGGGTGTCGTGTTCCTGGGCGAAGTAGCCGAGCTTGAGGCCGTGGCCGGCGATCACCTCGCCGGTGTCCGGGGCCTCGGTGCCGGCGAGCATGCGCAGCAGCGTGGTCTTGCCCGCACCGTTGTAGCCCAGGATCACGACGCGGGAGCCGCGGTCGATGGCCAGGTCCACGCCCGTGAAGATCTCCAGGGAGCCGTAGGACTTGGAGAGGTTCTGGGCGCTGAGCGGCGTCTTGCCCGAGGCCTGGGGCGTGGGGAACCGGATCGCGGCCACGCGGTCCACGGCGCGCTCGCCCTCGACCCCGCGCATCATGCGCTCGGCGCGCTTGATCATGTTCTGCGCGGCGGTCGCCTTGGTGGCCTTGGCGCGCATCTTCTCCGCCTGCGCCATGAGGGCGGAGGCCTTCTTCTCCGCGTTGGCGAACTCCCGACGGCGGCGGGCCTCGTCCTGCTGGCGCTGCGCCTGGTAGTTCTTCCAGTTCATGTTGTAGACGTCGATCGTCTGGCGGTTCGCGTCCAGGTAGAGGACCTTGTTGACGGTCATCTCCATGAGCTCGACGTCGTGGGAGATCATCAGCAGCCCGCCGGAGTAGGTGCGCAGGTACTCGCGCAGCCACACGATCGAGTCGTGGTCCAGGTGGTTGGTGGGCTCGTCGAGGAGCATGGTGTCCGCGTCGGAGAACAGGATGCGGGCGAGCTCCACGCGGCGGCGCTGGCCACCGGAGAGCGTGTGCAGCGGCTGGTCCAGCACGCGGTCGGGCAGGCCGAGGTTCGAGGTGATGCGGGCCGCCTCTGACTCGGCGGCGTACCCGCCGCGGGCCTCGAACTCCGCCTCGAGCCGCGAGTAGCGGTCCATCGCCTTCTGGCGCTGGGCGTCGTCGTCGGAGGCCATGGCCTCCTCCGCGGCGCGCATGCGGCGGATCGTCTGGTCGAGGTCGCGGGCGGAGAGGATGCGGTCCCGGCCGGACTGCTCCATGTCGTCGACCTTCGGGTCCTGGGGGAGGTAGCCGATGCGGCCGGAGGCGGTCACGGTGCCGGCGGTGGGCTGGGTGCGGCCGGCGAGCACCTTGGTGAGGGTGGTCTTGCCGGCGCCGTTGCGCCCCACCAGGCCCACCTTGTCCCCCTGGTCCACGCGGAAGGTCACCTCGTCCATGAGGAGCCGGGCGCCGACGCGCAGTTCGAGATCGGTGACGGTGAGCATGGGAAGGGCAGGGCTCCTGGAGGTGGGGGGATGCGCCGACTGCGGCGCCGGGCCAGTCTAGTCCGTCTACACTCTGGCGCATGAGCTTCAACGAGAACGTGCAGATCAATGCCGGCCGTGCCCGCGGCGGCGGAGGCGGCCTGGGCGGCCGCGGCGCCGCGATCGGCGGCGGCGGCGGTCTGCTCGCCCTCCTCATCGCGCTGATCTTCCCCCAGTTCGCCGACGACCTCGGCATCGGCGGGGCCGGCGCGGACTCGACCTCCGGCTCCCCCTACGGGCAGTACCAGCAGCAGGCCCCGGGCGGCGGCACGCAGCCCGTCTCGGCTGAGGAGTGCTCCACCGGCGCGGACGCCAATCGCAACACCGACTGCCGCGTGATCGCCACCACCGAGTCGGCGGACGCCTTCTGGGGCGACTACATGGGGCAGTTCGACACCATCGACTGGCGCCAGCCGGACCTGACGCTGTTCACCGGCAGCGTGAACACGGGCGGCTGCGGCTCGGCGACCTCCGCCACGGGCCCCTTCTACTGCCCCGCGGACGAGTCGATGTACTTCGACACCGAATTCTTCGCCACCCTGAGCTCCGACTTCGGCGCGACGGGCGGCCCCCTGGCCGAGCAGTACATCGTGGCCCACGAGTACGGCCACCACGTGCAGAATGTGGTCGGCTGGCTGCGCTACTCGCAGGACGGCCGGACCGGCGCGGACTCCAACATCGTGCGCTCCGAGCTGCAGGCCGACTGCCTCGCGGGCATGTGGGCCGGCCAGGCCACGCAGACCGTGGACCCTGAGTCCGGCGAGCCGTTCCTCCAGCCCATCAGCCGGGACCAGCTGGCCCAGGCCATCGACGCGGCCGGCGCGGTGGGCGACGACCGCATCCAGGAGCAGTACCAGGGCCGGGTCAACCCGGAGGCCTTCACGCACGGCTCCTCCGCGCAGCGCCAGGCCTGGTTCATGCGCGGGTACGAGACCGCACGCCAGTCCCCGGACATCAACCAGTGCAACACCTTCCAGGCGGAGACCCTCGACATCTGAGCGCTCCCGCCCCGCACGACGACGGCGCCCCCGCCTTCCACACGGAAGGCGGGGGCGCCGTCGTCGGTGGCCGGTGGCCCCCGCCCGGTCAGATGTTGTATCCCACCGGCCGCAACTGGGGCGTGGCGGGCGCGGGGTTCCGCTCGGGACCCCACGGCGGCATCCACACCCAGTTCAGGCGCCACTCGTCCACGAGGGTGCCGATGGCGCGGGAGACCTGGTCCTCGATCTCGTCGGTGAGCGGGCAGGCGGCCGTGGTCAGGGTCATGTCCACGAGCAGCGCGCCGTCCTCGGCGTAGTGCAGCCCGTAGAGCAGGCCCAGGTCCACGACGTTCACGCCGAGCTCGGGGTCGATGACGTCCTTGAGGGCCTCGCGGACGTCCTCGACCGGCGTCTGTGCAGCGGTGTCGGTCATGCTCAGACCCCCGCCGCGGCCTTCACGAAGCGCTCGTAGCCCTCGGCCTCGAGCTGGTCGGCCAGCTCGGGGCCGCCGGACTCGGCCACGCGGCCGTCCACGAGCACGTGCACGTGGTCGGGCTTGATGTAGTTGAGGATGCGCGTGTAGTGGGTGATGAGCAGGGTGCCCATCTCGTTGGCCGCGGCCGCGCGGTTCACGCCCTCGGACACGATGCGCAGGGCGTCCACGTCGAGGCCGGAGTCGGTCTCGTCGAGGATCGCGAACTTCGGCTTGAACAGCTCGAGCTGCAGGATCTCGGCGCGCTTCTTCTCGCCGCCGGAGAAGCCCTCGTTGACGTTGCGGTTCATGAACGCCGGGTCGATCTGCAGGGCCTCGAAGGCGCCCTTGACGTCCTTCGTCCACGTGCGCAGCGAGGGGGCCTCGCCGTCGATCGCGGTCTTCGCGGTGCGCAGGAAGTTGGTCATGGTGACGCCCGGGATCTCCACGGGGTACTGCATGGCCAGGAACAGGCCGGCCTGGGCGCGCTCGTCCACGGACATCTCCAGGACGTCCTCGCCGTCGAGGGTGATGGACCCGGAGGTCACCTCGTAGCGGGGGTGGCCGGCGATCGTGGAGGCCAGCGTGGACTTGCCGGAGCCGTTGGGCCCCATGATGGCGTGGGTCTGGCCGGTCTCGATCGTCAGGGACAGGCCCTTGAGGATCTCCTTGGGGCCGTTCTCGGTCTCGATCTGCACGTGCAGGTCGGTGATCTGCAGGGTTGCCATGGGCGGTTCTCCTTGGGGGAAGCGTGTGGGGTGGGGGCGGGCGGGGCTCAGAGCGGCGTGACCTGCAGCTCCGCCTCCATGACCTCGGTGAGCTCGCGCTCGACGTCGGCGATGCGGATCTTCTGGATGATCTCGTTGAGGAAGCCGCGCACGATCAGCTGGCGCGCCTCGGTCTCCGGGATGCCGCGGGCCATGAGGTAGAAGAGCTGGGTCTCGTCGAACCGGCCGGTGGCGGACGCGTGGCCCGCGCCCTCGATCACGCCGGTCTCGATCTCCAGGTTCGGCACGGAGTCGGCGCGCGCGCCGTCCGTCAAGAGCAGGTTCTCGTTCTTCTCGTACGAGTCCGTGCCCTCGGCCTCGGCACGGATCAGCACGTCGCCCACCCACACGGTGCGCGCGTCCTGGCCCTGCAGCGCGCCCTTGTACAGCACGTTGGACACGCAGTTCGGCTGGTTGTGGTCCACGAACAGGCGGTTCTCCAGGTGCTGGCCGGCGTCGGCGAAGTACAGGCCGTACATCTCGGCCTCGCCGCGCTCGCCCGCGAAGCGGGAGGTGGGGGTCAGGCGCACCAGCGAGCCGCCGTGGGACACGGTGACGTGCTTGAGGTGCGCGTTCTGCGCCACGGACGCCTGGTGGGCGCCCACGTGGACCGCGTCGTCCTCCCACGCCTGGACGGACACCACGTTGAGGCGGGCGTCCCGGCGCACGTCGAACTCGACGTTCTGGGCCACCACGGCGGTGCCCCGGTGGGTGATAACGACGTCGGCGGCCGCGTTCTCCTCGATCACCACGGTCAGGTGGTGCGCGGCGGGCTCGATCCCGGCGCCGGCGACCTCGATCCGTACGGGGGCCGAGACCTCCGTGCCGGCGGCGACGGTGACCACCGTGGCCTGCTCGAAGGAGGCCCAGGCGGCGGCCGAGACGCGGTCGTCCGGGGTCAGCACGGAGCCGACGCGGGCGTCGTCGCGCCCCACGGTCTCCACGGTGACGCCCTCGTGCTCGGACACGGACACGGCCGGGGCCGCGCCGGTCAGGCGTGCGTCGTCGCCGTCGGGCAGGTGCAGCCCCGCCAGGCGGTCCAGCGGGGTGAATCGCCAGTCCTCCTCCCGGCCGGTGAGGGTCGGGAAGTCGGCGAGGTCCTTCGAGGCCACGCGGTCGGCGCGGGACTGTCCGGCCGCGCGCGGCGGACGGGTCACCGCGGCGTTCTGGCCGCGGGCCAGCTGCTCGCCCTCGTCCCCCATGCCGGGGATCAGGTTGCGCTGTGCGGTGTTCTCCACGATGTCGGTCAACTCAGCCCACCGATCCTTCCATCTGCAGTTCGATCAGCTTGTTCAGCTCGAGGGCGTACTCCATCGGCAGCTCGCGGGCGATCGGCTCGATGAAGCCGCGCACGATCATGGCCATGGCCTCGTCCTCGGACAGGCCGCGGCTCATCAGGTAGAACAGCTGCTCCTCGGAGACGCGGGAGACGGTGGCCTCGTGGCCGAGGGTCACGTCGTCCTCGCGGATGTCGATGTACGGGTAGGTGTCCGAGCGGGACACGGTGTCCACGAGCAGGGCGTCGCAGACCACGGAGTTGGCCGAGCCCTTGGCGCCCTCGCTGACCTGCACGAGGCCGCGGTAGGCGGCGCGGCCGCCGTTGCGGGCCACGGACTTGGAGACGATCGAGCTCGAGGTGTTCGGGGCCATGTGCACCATCTTGGAGCCGGTGTCCTGGTGCTGGTCCTTGCCCGCGAAGGCCACGGAGAGGGTCTCGCCGGTGGCGCGCTCGCCCGTGAGGTACACGGCCGGGTACTTCATGGTCACCTTGGAGCCGATGTTGCCGTCGACCCACTCCATGGTGCCGCCGGCCTCGACCACGGCGCGCTTGGTCACGAGGTTGTACACGTTGGTGGACCAGTTCTGGATGGTGGTGTAGCGCACCCGGGCGTTCTTCTTCACCACGATCTCCACCACGGCGGAGTGCAGCGAGTCCGACTTGTACATCGGGGCGGTGCAGCCCTCGATGTAGTGCACGTACGAGTCCTCGTCCGCGATGATCAGCGTCCGCTCGAACTGGCCCATGTTCTCCGTGTTGATGCGGAAGTAGGCCTGCAGCGGGATGTCCACGTGCACGCCCTTGGGCACGTACACGAAGGATCCGCCGGACCACACGGCGGTGTTCAGGGAGGCGAACTTGTTGTCGCCCACCGGGATGACGGTGCCGAAGTACTCCTCGAAGATCTCGGGATGCTCCTTGAGGGCGGTGTCCGTGTCCAGGAACACGACGCCCTGGGCCTCGAGGTCCTCGCGGATCTGGTGGTAGACCACCTCGGACTCGTACTGGGCGGCCACGCCGGCCACGAGGCGCTCGCGCTCGGCCTCGGGGATGCCGAGGCGCTCGTAGGTGTTGCGGATGTCCTCCGGGAGGTCCTCCCAGGACTTCGCCTGGCCCTCGGTGGAGCGCACGAAGTACTTGATGTTGTCGAAGTCGATCCCGGACAGGTCCGGGCCCCACGCGGGCATCGGCTTGCGCTCGAAGTACTTCAGCGCCTTGAGGCGGAGCTTGGTCATCCACTCCGGCTCGTCCTTCTTGGCGGAGATGTCCTTGACGACGTCCTCGTCCAGGCCGCGGCGCGCGGTCTGGCCGGCGACGTCGGAGTCGGCCCAGCCGTACTGGTAGGCGCCGATGGCGTTGAGCTCGGGGTTCTTCTCGAGGATCTCGTTGATCACGCCGGGATCGGCGGTCGGCGAGCTGTCCTGCTGGATGATCTGGTCGGTCATCTCAGCCTCTCTCTCGGTCGGGGTGGACGGTGGACGGTCGGTGGGGGCGGACGTTAGGCCCGCCCGAGCGGGACGTGCGTGGTGCACACGTGCCCGCCGGCGGCGAGGGTGGAGAGCCGGCGCACGTCCACGCCCAGCAGGCGGGCGATCAGCGCGGTCTCCTCCTCGCAGAACTCGGGGTGGCGGGCCGGCAGGCCCTGGAGGGGGCAGTGGCCCTGGCACACCTGGTCTGCCCGCAGCGTGGGCGCCAGCCCGGCGCCGACGCGCCGCACGCTGGCGGCGAAGCCGGCCTCGTCCAGCACCTCGGTCAGCACGCGGGTGCGCTCGGCGAGGTCCAGGGAGCGGCCCCCGACGGCGGCGGCGTAGGCGTCCTCCACGGGGGCGAACGCGCGCCTGGCCTGGTGACGCAGCTCCTCCTCCCCGCCGAGCTCCACGAGGCGCTCGAGGGAGGACAGGGCCACGTCGAGGTGGTCGCCGCCGAGGCGGCGCTGGGCCTGCTGGGTCACCACGTACCGGCGGGAGGGCCGGCCGGCGCCGCGGGCGGCCGAGACGGCCTTGACCTCCACCAGGCCATCCTCCTCGAGGGCGTCCAGGTGGCGTCGCACGGCGGCGGCGGTGAGCCCGAGGGCGCGGCCGACCTCGGCGGCGGAGACGGGCCCGCGGGTGAGCACCCGGTCCAGGACGCGCTCGCGCGTGCCCTGGGCGGGCGCGGCGGTCTCTGCGGGCTCGGAATACACAAGCACACTATGTCGTATTGATCTGGAACCGTTCAAGTCATGGGGCCTGTGTCCCGTGCCACCCGACCCGGCCCGTCCACACCGAGGGGACTCCCGGACAGCGCGCCTAGACTGGACGGGTGCCTCAGACCCCCGTCTCCGCCCCCGGCGCGCCCGCCCTGCGCCTGTCCGGGGTGCACCGCTCCCTGGGCCGCGGCCGCGCCCGCACAGAGGTGCTGCGCTGCGTCGACTTCACGGTGCGCGGCGGCGCCGTCACCGTGCTCCTCGGTCCGAACGGGGCGGGCAAGTCCACCACCCTCGGCCTGTGCCACGGCTCCGACCGGCCGGACGCGGGCACGGTCCGCGTGTTCGGCGAGGACCCGTGGCGGGCCTCGGCCGACCTGCGCGCGCGCATCGGCGTCATGTGGCAGGAGGGCGGGCTGCCCCCGTCCGTGACGGCCCGCCGGTTCGTCCGCCACGTGGCCTCGCTCTACCGCGCGCCCCTGGATCCGGACGCCCTGCTGGACCGCCTGCGCATCGGCGCGGTCGCGGACCGCCCCCTGCGGCGCCTCTCCGGCGGCCAGCGCCAGCGCGCGGCCCTGGCGGCCGCCGTCGTCGGCGCCCCGGACCTGCTCTTCCTCGACGAGCCCACCGCGGGCTTGGACCCCGAGACCCGTCCCGTGGTCCACGAGGTCATCCGCGAGCACACAGCCCGCGGGGCGGCCGTCCTCCTCACCACGCACCTGCTCGACGACGCCGAGCGCCTGGCGGACGAGGTCGCCATCCTCCGCGCGGGCCGCGTGGTGCGCGCCGGGACCCTGGAGGACCTGACCCGGGTGTCCGACGGCGACGTCCTCGACGTCGACTTCGGCGACGCCTCCCCGGCGGCCGTGGCCGCGTGGGCGGACGCGGTGTCCGGTCGTTTCCCCGTGACGCCCGACCGGGACGCACCCACGGCCCGCGTGGCGGGCGTGCGCTCCCCCGCCGAGCTCGAGGCCCTCGCCGCCACGTGGACCGCCCACGGCCTGTTCCCCGCCCGGCTCGAGCGGGCCATCCTCCGGCTCGAGCGTCTCCTGCAGGACGCCGGCCAGCCGGCCGAGAGCCCCTCCTCCCCGACCGCCGAGACCCCCGCCGGGAGCCGACCATGAGCACCCCCGCCCCGACCTCCGCCGTGGTCCCGCACGCCGGCGCCGCCCCGCTGGGCGCGCGGGTGACGCGCCAGGCCGCCTACGAGACCGGCACCGCCCTGCGCAACGGCGAGCAGCTCCTGGTGACCCTGATCCTGCCTCTGCTGGCGCTCGTCGGCATCCACGTCACCGGCCTGCTGGACACCCCCGGCCGCTCCGGCCTCGACGTCGCCGTGCCGGGTGTGCTCGCCCTGGCCGTGGTGAGCTCCGCGTTCACCGCCACCGCCATCTCCACCGGGTTCGAGCGACGCTACGACGTGCTGGCCGCCCTGGCGACGACCCCCCTGGGCACCCTCGGGCTCGTGGCCGGGAAGGCCGTGTCCGTGATCGCCGTGCTGGTCATCCAGACCGTGGTGATCGGCGGCGTCGGGCTCGCGCTCGGCTGGCGCCCCGACCCGGCCGGCCTCGTGCCCGCGCTCCTGGCCCTCGCGCTGGGCGCGGCCGCGTTCACCGCCCTGGGCCTGCTGCTGGCCGGCACCGCCCGCCCGGAGGCGACCCTCG
>NZ_JAUNHR010000007.1:0-9405 GCF_030523875.1 Micrococcus sp.
GAAGACGGCCCGTCCGGCGCCCATGGCGGGCAGCGTCAGCCCCGCCACCAGGAGCCCGGCCAGCGCGGCCAGCCCGAGGAAGGTCAGCAGGCGGCCCAGGACGGAGGAGCGGGCGGCCGGATGGGCGGCGCGGGAGGAGCGTGCGGCGCGGGAGGACATGCCGGAAGTGTACCGGCACGGCCCGGGGCGAGCCGGGGGCGTCCACGGCTGGCTACGCTGGTCCCATGACTTCTCAGACCCGGTGGGAGTACGCCACCGTCCCCCTGCTCATCCACGCCACCAAGCAGATCCTCGACCAGTGGGGCGAGGACGGGTGGGAGCTCGTCGCGGTCGTGCCCGGCCCCGACGGCCCCAACCCCGTCGCCTACCTCAAGCGCCCGAAGGCGGCCTGACCGTGGCCGACCAGCCGTCCGCCCCGTCCTGGGGCGAGGGTGCCGCGGCCGCCCGCCTGGCGGAGCTGGGTCTGGCCCGGCCCGCCGTGGCGGCCCCGGTGGGCTCCTACGTCCCCGCGGTGCGCGACGGCGACCTCGTCCTCACCTCCGGCCAGCTGCCCTTCGTGGGCGGCGCCCTGCCGCTGACCGGCAAGGTCGGCGCCGAGGTGAGCCTGGAGCAGGCGCAGGACCTTGCCCGCACCGCCGCCGTGAACGCGGTGGCCGCGGTGCACGAGCTCGTGGGCGACCTCGACGCCGTCGTGCAGGTGGTGAAGGTGGTCGGCTTCGTGGCCTCGGACCCCGGGTTCACCGCGCAGCCGGCGGTCGTGAACGGCGCCTCGGACGTCCTCGCCGAGATCTTCGGCGACGCCGGCCGCCACGCGCGCTCCGCCGTGGGCGTGGCCGTCCTGCCCCTGGACGCCCCGGTCGAGGTGGAGCTCACCGTCCGTGTCCGCTGACGCGGCGGACCGCGTCCCCGTCCCCTCCCACGAGGAGGAGCTGACGCGGCAGTGGCTCGCCCAGCGCCACCGTCAGGTCCGCCCCGCGCGCCCGGCCTCCGCCGTCGTGCTGGTGCGCGACGGTGCGGACGGCGTGGAGGTGCTGCTGCGCCACCGGGCCGGCCGCACCCCGCTGGGGCGGGTCGGGTTCCCGGGCGGCTCGCTCGTGGAGTCGGACGCGCACCCGTGCCCGTGGTTCGGTCCGAGCCCGGGGGAGTGGGCGCACGCCCTCGGGCTGGCCGACCGCCGCCGGGTGCGCCAGCACGTGGTGGCCGCGGTGCGCGAGCTGTTCGAGGAGTCCGGGGTGCTCCTGGCGGGCGCCTCGGACATGGAGGTCGTCCAGGACGCGCGCGGGGAGACGTGGGGCGCGCGCCGCTCCTCGCTCGAGCACGGCGACGCCGGCCTGCCGCAGCTGCTCGACGACCGCGGCCTGGGCCTGCGCACGGACCTGCTCCGCGCCCTGGGGCGCTGGCAGTCCGCTCCGCACAGCCCGCGCCGCTTCGACACCGTGGTGTTCGCCGCGGCCCTGCCCCCGCAGCAGGAGCCCGTCCCCCGCCCGGACGGTCCGGACCTGCAGGGCTGGCTCTCCGCCCGGCGCCTGCTCGTGGAGCCGCTGCCCCTGCCGGGCCCGGCCGGCTGGCTGGGCGAGGGGGGTCGCGTCGCGCTGGCGGAGGTGTCCACCCCGCTGACCCAGCTCGTGCTGCGGGACGTGGCCCGGCACCGCACGGCGGCCGGCTTCCTGCTCTCGCTCGGCCACGGTCGGGACCCCGTGCCGCACGTCCGCCTGCGCACCGAGGTCGAGGGCGACGACGTCGCCACCGGCACCCTGCACACCGTCGCCGAGGCGGTCGCGCGGGACTGAGCGCCCCGACCACGACGGAGGGCCCGCGCCGACCGGTGCGGGCCCTCCGTCGTGCGGGGGTGCTCAGCGCGAGCGCTGGCGCAGGCGCTGCAGGTCCAGGACCACCACGGCGCGGTTCTCCAGGCGGATCCAGCCGCGCTGCACGAACTCGGCCAGGGCCTTGTTGACGGTCTCGCGGGAGGCGCCCACCAGCTGGGCCAGCTCCTCCTGGGTGAGGTCGTGGGCCACGAGCAGGCCGTCCGCGGCCGGTCGGCCGAAGCGGTCGGCCAGGTCCAGCAGGGCCTTGGCCACGCGGCCGGGCACGTCGGAGAACACGAGGTCCGCGAGGGACTCGTTGGTCTTGGACAGGCGCTGGGCCAGGGCCTGCAGCAGCTGGAGGGACACGTCCGGGGAGGAGGCGATGGCCCGGCGCAGGTTCTCGTGGCGCAGGCCGGCCAGGCGCGTGGCGGAGACGGCGGTGGCCGTGGCCGAGCGCGGGGCCGGGTTGAACAGGGCCATCTCGCCGAAGATCTCGCCCGGGCCGAGGACGGCCACGAGGTTCTCGCGGCCGTCGGAGGCGGTGCGGCCCAGCTTGATCTTTCCGGACATGATCACGTAGAGCTGGTCACCCTGGTCGCCCTCGTGGAAGGCGGAGGCCCCGCGGGAGAGGTCCACCTCGGTCAGCTCGGAGGTGAGGGTGGCGAACACCTCGTCGTCCAGGTTGGTGAAGAGCGGAGCCTTCCGCAGAACCTCGAGATCCATGTGTGCGTGTCCCTTCCGACGGTCGTACGGCGTTCCGCGGCGAAGACGCCCGGACTGTTGCCAGCCATTGTGCCCCATCGCCCCAGGGGGTGCCGATACCCTGGTGACCCCGCTCACCACGGGCGTCACACGAGCAGCGACACGGACCGGAGGCCTCTCATGGAACCGCCCCTGACCTGGGTCGACGCCGTCCTGGTGCTCGTGCTCCTGCTCAGCGTGTCCTCCGGCGCCCGCCGCGGGGCCAGCGGCGTGGCCGGCTCCCTGCTCGGTGCGGCCCTCGGCCTCGCCGCCTGCGCGTGGGCCCTGCCGCGCGTGCCGGGGCTCGTGCCGGACCCGGTGTGGAGGCCCGTGGCCGTCGTGGTGGCCGGCCTGCTGCTGCTCGTCCTCGGGCAGGGGCTGGGCCTGCGTGTCGGCTCGGCCCTGCGCCGCGGGCTCGGGGGCGGGGTGGTCCGGCGTCTCGACGGCGTGGCCGGGGCGCTGCTCGCCACCGTGGTGTGCCTCGTGCTCCTCGGCGTGCTGGCCCCGCGGCTGGCCCCCGCCCTGCCGGCGGTGCTGGTGGCGGAGACGGGCCGGTCCCGCGTGCTCGCGGTCGCCGAGCGGACCGTGCCGACGCCCGTGGACGGGGCCGCGGACGCCCTCCAGGCCGCCGTGGGCGAGGTGCTCTCCGGACTGCCGCCGCTGCGCGCCCCTACGCCCCCGGCGGGGCCGGACGTCGTGCACGCCTGAGGCCGCCGACGTCGTCCCCGGGGGCGTCCAGGATGCGGACACGCCGGAGGAGCGGTGTCCGGTCCTCGGACCCTGCAGTACCGTGTGCTCACTCACACCCGCATCACCGCCGCGTCAGGGCCCCGGCCGGGCCCCGCGCCGCGGCTCGTCCCGGAGGTCCTCCCCCATGTCCACGTCCGCATCCGCGACGGCGAGCACGCCGACGCGCACCCGCGAGGAGTTCACCGGCCGGTGGGCGTTCATCCTCGCCGCCATCGGCTCCGCGGTGGGCCTCGGCAACATATGGCGCTTCCCGTACGTGGCGTACGAGAACGGCGGCGGCGCCTTCGTGATCCCCTACCTGATCGCGCTGCTCACCGCGGGCATCCCTCTGCTGTTCTTCGACTACGCGATCGGCCACCGCTTCCGGGGCTCCGCCCCCCTGGCCTTCCGCCGCCTCTCCCGGTGGACCGAGTCCATCGGCTGGTGGCAGGTCCTGATCTGCGTGGTCATCGGCGTGTACTACGCCGCGATCATCGCCTGGGCGATCATGTACACCTGGTTCTCCCTCGACCAGCGCTGGGGCGCGGACCCGGAGACCTTCCTGTTCAGCACCTACCTGCAGACCGCCGAGGACCCCTCCCCGTCCTTCGACGTCGTGCCGGGCGTCTTCTGGCCGATGCTGGCCGTGTGGCTGCTCGTGCTGCTCATCATGGGCTTCGGCGTGCGCCGCGGCGTGGCGCTGGCCTCCATGGTGGGCATTCCGCTGCTCGTGGTGATGTTCCTGGTCCTGGTGGTCATCGCCCTCACCCTCCCGGGCGCCGCCCAGGGCCTGGACGCCCTGTTCACCCCGAACTGGGCGGCCCTCGCCGAGCCCGGCGTGTGGATCGCCGCTTACGGCCAGATCTTCTTCTCCCTCTCCGTGGGCTTCGGCATCATGGTCACCTACGCCTCCTACCTGAAGAAGCGCACCAACCTCACGGCCTCCGGCCTGGTGGTGGGCTTCTCCAACTCCTCGTTCGAGATCCTCGCCGGCATCGGCGTGTTCTCCGCCCTGGGCTTCATGGCGCAGGCCTCCGGCGTGCAGGTCTCCGAGGTCGTCGGCGGCGGCATCGGCCTGGCGTTCGTGGCCTTCCCGACCCTCATCTCCCAGGCCCCGGCCGGCACCCTCGTCGGCATCCTCTTCTTCGGCTCGCTCGTGCTGGCCGGCTTCACGTCGCTGATCTCCATCCTCGAGGTGGTCATCTCGGCTGTGAAGGACAAGCTGGGCTGGGGTCGCTGGACCGCCACCGCCGTCGTCGTGGGCCTGTCCGGCGCCGTCTCCCTCTCCCTGTTCTCCACCACCACCGGCGTGCAGATGCTGGACACCATGGACGCCTTCGCCAACAACTTCGGCATCGTGGGCGCCGCCCTGATGTCCGTGGTCCTGGTGATGTGGGTGGCCCGCCGGGGCGGGCGGATCGTGAGCCACCTGAACTCGGTCTCCTCCTTCCGCCTGGGCCGGGGCTATCAGATCCTGCTCGGCGTGGTCATGCCGCTGCTGCTCGCCTGGATGTGGATCTCCTGGATCCTCAAGACCATGAACGAGGGGTACGAGGGCTACCCGGCCGACTTCCTCGGCCTCTACGGCTGGGGCCTGGCCATCGGGTCCGTGGTCCTCGCGGTCCTGCTGTCCCTGATCCCCTGGTCCCGCAAGTCCAGCCTGCACGCGGAGCAGTCGACCCACGAACACGACGACGACGACCTCGTCCCCGCCACCCAGGAGGCCTGAGCCATGTCCCCCCTCGCCATCACCATGATGACCATCGCGATCGTGCTCGTGTGGGGCGGTCTGGCCCTGTCCGCCGTGCACCTGCTCAAGCACCCGGACGAGACATCCGGGGAGCTCGGCGACCGGCGGCGTGCCGCGGACGGCGTCCGCGCCGACACCTCCGTCCGCTGAGGCGCCGGTGAGCACGCGCTCCACCGCGGACGGGCCCGGGACCACGGTCCCGGGCCCGTCCCGTGCCCGGCGGGCCTCCACGAGCCTGCCCTTCCTGTCCGTCGAGGCCGGCGGCGGGGCGGTCGCGGCGGCCCTGGCGGACGCGGTGCGCGACGCCGTCGCGGCGGGGCACCTGGCCCGCGGCGACAGGCTGCCGCCCGTGCGGACCCTGGCCGGCGAGCTGGGCCTGGCCCCCAACACCGTGGCCAGGGCCTACAGGGACCTCGAGGCGGACGGCCTGCTCGAGGGCCGCGGCCGGGCCGGCACGTTCGTGGCCGCCGCCGCGGACGAGCGCGCCGACCGTGCCCGCGCCGCCGCCCGGGCCTTCGCCGACGAGGTGCTCGGCCGCCTGCGGTTCACCCCGGAGGAGGCCCTCGACCTCCTCCGCTCGGAGGCGGCCCGGCGCGCCTGAGCCCGGGTCCCCGCCTCCTGCTCGGACACGACGACGCCCCCGCACCCTCCACACGGAGGGGCGGGGGCGTCGTCGTCCCGGGTCAGCCGGCCAGGGTGTCGGTGATGCGCTGCATCACCGTGGGGTCGGCCAGCGTGGTGGCGTCGCCCGGATCGCGGCCCTCGGCCACGTCCTTGAGCAGGCGGCGCATGATCTTGCCGGAGCGGGTCTTGGGCAGCTCCGGGACCACGAGGACGCGCTTGGGCTTGGCGATCGGGCCGATGTCCTTGCCCACGTGCTGACGCAGCTCCTCCTGGACCGCCTCCACGTCCTCACCGGAGGCCGCGGCCTCCTCGGTGAGCAGGACGAAGGCGACGACGGCCTCGCCCGTGGTCTCGTCCGCGGCGCCCACCACGGCCGACTCGGCGACCTTCGGGTGCGCCACGAGCGAGGACTCGATCTCGGTGGTGGAGAGGCGGTGGCCGGAGACGTTCATGACGTCGTCCACGCGGCCGAGCAGCCAGATGTCCCCGTCCTCGTCGTACCGGGCGCCGTCGCCGGCGAAGTACATGCCCGGGAAGCGGTTCCAGTAGGTCTCCTTGAAGCGCTCCGGGTTGCCCCAGATGCCGCGCAGCATGGACGGCCAGGGCTCGCGGGCCACGAGGAAGCCGGGGGAGGTGCTGTCGCCCATCGGCTCGCCGAGCTCGTCGACCACCTCGAGGGAGACGCCGGGGGTGGGCCGCTGGGCGGAGCCGGGCTTGAGCTCGGTGACGCCCGGCAGCGGGGTCAGCATGTGGGCGCCGGTCTCGGTCTGCCACCAGGTGTCCACGATCGGGCAGCGTCCGGCGCCGATCACCTCGTGGAACCAGCGCCAGGCCTCCGGGTTGATGGCCTCGCCCACGGTGCCGAGCACACGCAGCGAGGAGAGGTCGTAGCCGTCCGGGATCTGGCGGCCCCACTTCATGAACGTGCGGATGGCGGTGGGCGCCGTGTAGAGGATCGTCACGCCGTACTTCTGCACGATCTCCCACCAGCGGCCCTGGTGCGGGGAGTCCGGGGTGCCCTCGTAGATCACCTGGGTGGCGCCGTTGACCAGCGGCGCGTAGGCGACGTACGAGTGGCCGGTGACCCAGCCGACGTCGGCGGTGCACCAGTACACGTCCGTGTCCGCGTGGAGGTCGAAGGTGTCGTGGTGCGTGGCGGCCGTCTGCACCAGGTAGCCGCCCGTGGTGTGCAGGATGCCCTTGGGCTTCCCCGTGGTGCCGGAGGTGTAGAGGATGAACAGCGGGTGCTCGGCCTCGTGCCACACCAGCTCGTGCTCGTCCGACTGCGCGGGGACCACGTCGTGCCACCACACGTCCCGGCCGTCGGTCCACTCGACCTCGGCCTCGTTCCGCCTCACCACCAGCACGTGCTGGACGGTGTGGCCCTCGGCGGAGAGGGCCTGGTCCACGGCGGGCTTGAGCATGGACGGCTTGCCGCGGCGGAAGGAGCCGTCCGCGGTCACCACGAGCTTCGCCTCGGCGTCGTCCACGCGGGAGCGCAGCGCGTCCGCGGAGAACCCGCCGAACACCACGGAGTGGACCGCGCCGATGCGCGCGCAGGCCAGCATGGTGATGACGGCCTCGGGGATCATCGGCAGGTAGACGGCCACCCGGTCGCCCTTGGCCACGCCGAGGGACTCGAAGGCGTTGGCGGCGCGGCGGACCTCGGCGGCCAGCTCGGCGTAGGTCCACGTGCGGGTGTCGCCGGGCTCGCCCTCGAAGTGCAGCGCCACGCGGTCCCCGTCCCCGGCCTCCACATGGCGGTCCAGGGCGTTGTACGCGGCGTTGGTGGTGCCGTCCGGGAACCACTTCGCGAACGGGGCGTCCGACCAGTCCAGGACCTCGGTGAAGCCCTGTTCCCAGTGCAGGTGCTGGCGGGCGCGGCGCGCCCAGTAGGCGAGGCGGTCCTCGTCGGCCTCCTCGTAGAGCCCGGCGCCGGCCACGGCCTGGGCGGCGAACTCCTCGGACGGCGGGTACGTGCGGGTGGTCTCGTCCACGGGGGTCTCCTCTGGGTCTCGACGGCGGGGGAGCGCCGCACGGGTGTGATGCGCGGCACAGCGTGTCCTGGCACACGATAGGGGACGCCGGGGTCGACGGCGCACCCTCCGGGCGCTGTGTGACACCCCCCCTCCCGCCCGCTCCCTAGGATGGAGCGGCACCGAGGACGGGAGGCGGCCCCATGGCCGAGGAGAGCACGACGACGACGGCGGCGCCGACCCCCACGGGGGAGACGCCGCTGGCCCTGACCCGGCGGGCGCGGCGCATCGACCGGGTCCTGGCCGAGGCCTACCCCTACGCTGTGGCGGAGCTGGACTTCGAGACGCCGTTCGAGCTGCTGGTGGCCACTGTCCTCTCCGCGCAGACCACGGACGTCCGGGTGAACTCCGTGACCCCGGCCCTGTTCGCGCGCTTCCCCGACGCGCACGCCATGGCGGCGGCCGCCGAGCCGGAGCTGCAGGAGCTCGTGCGGCCCACCGGCTTCTACAAGAACAAGGCCGCCGCGGTGCTGGGGCTCTCGCGGGAGCTCGTGGAGCGGTTCGACGGCGAGGTGCCCGGGCGTCTTGAGGACCTCGTCACGCTGCCGGGCGTGGGCCGGAAGACGGCGTTCGTGGTGCTCGGCAACGCGTTCGGCCGCCCCGGCATCACCGTGGACACGCACTTCGGGCGGCTGGCCCGCCGCCTGGGCTGGACGGAGGAGACGGACCCCGTGAAGGTGGAGCACGCCGTCGCCGCCCTCTTCCCGCCGAGGGACTGGACGATGCTGTCCCACCACCTGATCTTCCACGGCCGCCGCGTGTGCCACGCGCGCCGGCCGGCGTGCGGGGCGTGCCCGATCGCCCGGTGGTGCCCCTCGTACGGCGAGGGGGAGACCGACCCCGAGGCCGCACGCGCCCTGCTGGCCTACGAGCTCAGGCCCGGCCGCGAGGAGCTCCTGGAGCGCATGCGCGCCGGGGCCACCCGACGCGAGCTGCGCGCCGAGGGGTGGGGGCTGGGGGCCTGAGATGACGACCCTCGCCCTGACGGGCCTGCTCACCGGACTCGCCCTGATCGTGGCGATCGGCGCCCAGAACGCGTTCGTGCTGCGCCAGGGCGTGCGGCGTGAGCACGTGGGGCTCGTCGTCGTCGTGTGCATGGCCTCGGACGCCGTGCTGATCCTGGCCGGCACCGCCGGCGTGGGGGCGCTCGTGCAGGCCGTGCCGTGGCTGCTCGAGGCGCTGCGCTGGGCCGGTGCGCTGTACCTGCTGTGGTTCGCGGCGTCCTCGCTGCGCTCGGCGCTGAGGCCCCAGGCGCTCGTGGCCGAGCAGGCCCCGCGCACCGCCGGCTCCGTGCTGGGCACCACGCTGGCCCTCACCTGGCTGAACCCCCACGTGTACCTGGACACCGTGGTGCTGCTGGGCAGCCTGGCCAACCAGCACGGCCCGGACGGGCGCTGGGCGTTCGCCGCCGGCGCCGTGCTCGGGTCGGTCCTGTGGTTCACGGCCCTGGGCTACGGCGCCCGCCTGCTGTCCCGCGTCCTCGCCGACCCCCGCGCGTGGCGGGTGCTGGACGTGCTGATCGCCGTCGTGATGGCGGTGCTCGCGGTCCGGCTGATGGCCGGCTCCGGCCTCTGGGCCTGAGGCGGGCCGGCAGCCGCCCCGCCGCTACGGTGGAGCCCATGACCGACGCCGACCGCCCCGCCACCGACCGCCCCGTCCTCGACGCGGAGCCCTCCTCTGAGGCGCCCGGGCTGGCGGAGTGCCGGGCGATGCTGCA
>NZ_JAUNHR010000007.1:9415-47253 GCF_030523875.1 Micrococcus sp.
GGTGGCGGAGCACGGCGTCCCCGCGGACGCGGTCCCCGGCCGCGCCGACCCGGGGTCCCTCACCCGGGTCCCGGCGGCCTCCACGGCCACGTGGGGCCTGGACTGGCCCGTCCCGGCGGACGCCCGTCCCTCCGCGGTGCTGATCCTGTTCGGCGCCCTCGACGACGTCCCCGCCGACCGCTCCTCCCGGGCCGTGCACCCCGACGTGGACGTGCTCCTGACCCAGCGCGCGGCCCCCCTGCGCCAGCACGCCGGCCAGGTCGCGTTCCCCGGCGGGCGCGTGGACCCCGAGGACGAGGACGTGGTGGCCACCGCCCTGCGCGAGGCGCGTGAGGAGACGGGGCTGGACCCGGCCGGCGTCGACGTGGTGGGCGTGCTCCCGCCCGTGCCCGTGAGCGTCTCCGGGCACGTGGTGCACCCGGTGATCGCGTGGTGGCGTCGCGCCACGGACGTGGCGGTGGTGGACCACGGCGAGGCCGCGGCCGTGTTCCGCCTGCCCGTGGCGGATCTGGTGGACCCCGACCACCGCGTGCGGGTGGCCCGCCCCGGCGGCCGGCGCGGCATCACCCCGGGGTTCCTGGCGGGGGACCGGCTGGTGTGGGGCTTCACCGCGGCCCTGCTGGACCGCCTCCTGCACCTGCTCGGCTGGGACGAGCCGTGGGACGGGACGCGGGTGGTGGACGCGGCCACGCACCGTCCCGTGCGGGGCTGACGTCGGCGCGGTGACGGCCCTGTCCCGGCGTCGAGGAGACCCGGGGGCGACCGGTCCTGCACAGGGCGCCGGTGCGGACGAGCCGTCCCCAGGACGTGTCGGCGCGGCCCCGCCTGCGGCGCGGACCGGGTGGACTGGCCGGGCCCGTCCCCGTCTCCGTCCCGACCCCGCCGAGGAGGCCCCATGCGCGCCTGGGTGCCCGCCGATCCGTCCGCCCCCGCCGTCCGTCACCGGCTCCGGCCGCGACTGACCGGGCCGTCCGCCCGGGACCGGAGACGCCGGGAGGCCCCGCCACAGGAGCCCGCCACCCCGGGACCGCCCCTCTCTGCCAGGACGCGGGCATGGGGGCGGAGGGGACGCGCCGTCGAGGCCGTCGCCGCCCCGCCGGAGTCCCTGGACGCCGTGCGGCGCGCCGCCGCCGAGACGCTCGCCCGGGCCCCGCTCGGCGCCGAACCCTCCGTGCTGGAGGCGGTGCGCGGGGCCCTCGCCGTCCCCGGACCCGAGGACGGGACAGCGGTGACGTCCTCAGGAATGGGCGGGGACCACGTCGGCGGTCGGCGCGCGGAGGCGATCACGGAGGAGCTCACCGGCTTCGGCCCGCTGGCCCCGTGGGTGCGACGGGACGGCGTCACGGACGTGCTCGTGGACGCCGACGGCCACGTGTGGACGGACGGGACGGAGGGACTGGTGCGCCGGCCGCTCACCCTGAGGGCGGGGGAGGCCGAGATGCTGGCGGTGCGCCTCGTCACGCAGGCCGGCCGCCGACTCGACCCGGCCGTGCCCCTGGCCGACGCCCGCCTGGACGGCGTGCGCGTGCACGCCGCACTGCCCCCGGTCAGCGGAGGCGGCGCCGTGCTGAGCCTGCGCGTGCCCGCCCCCGCGCCGCCGTCGTTGGACGCGCTGGCGAGGGGCTGGCCCGACGGCGCCCGGTGGGGCGCGGCGCTGGCGGAGCTCGTGGCCGGCCACGCCACCGTGCTGGTCAGCGGGGCCACCGGCTCCGGCAAGACCACGCTGCTGTCCGCCGCCCTGTCCGCGGCGGCCCCGGACGAGCGGATCGTGCTCGTGGAGGACACCCGCGAGGCCGCCCCCGCGCATCCCCACGTCATCCCGCTGCAGACTCGCGCCCCCAACGCGGACGGGGCGGGCGAGGTGACTCTCGCCGAGCTCATCCGGCAGGCCCTGCGCATGCGCCCGGACCGCCTGGTGGTGGGCGAGTGCCGCGGCGCCGAGGTCGCGGACCTGCTCACCGCCCTGAACACCGGCCACCAGGGCGCGTGGGGAACCCTCCACGCCAACGCCGCCGACGACGTCCCCGCCCGCCTGACCGCGATGGGCGCCCTGGCGGGGTGGTCGCCGGCGGCCGTGGCAGCGCAGGCCCGGGCCGGGGTGGACGCCGTGCTGCACGTCGTGCGGGACGGCCAGGGGCGGCACCCCGCGGTGCTCGCGGTGCCCGATCGGCCCGCAGACCCGGCCGCCCCGCTGCGCGTCACCCCCGCCCTGACCTGGACGCCCGGGGACGGCACCCGCGAGGGGCCCGGCCTGGTCCTGCTCCGGGCCCGGCTGGCCGGGCGCGCGGCGACGTCCTCACCCGAAGCGGACGGATGAGCCGGGCGGGGCGGCTGCTCGCGTCGCTGCGGGGCCGGGCCGGGCGGGAGGAGCGCGCCGAGGCCCGGCTCGAGGAGGCCGTGGAGGCCCTGCGCCGGTGGGCGGCGCTGCTGCGGGCCGGACTGGCCCCGGACGCGGCCTGGGAGGAGGTCGCCCGCGGCTCCCCGCCGTGCACGGACCCCGGCCCGCGCTGCTGCCCGCACCACGAGGCCCGGCGCCGCGCCGTGCACGCCCGATGGGGGATCGAGGCCGGCGAGGTCCGGGGTGAGCACGACGCCGACCCCTGGGCCCTCACCGACGCCGCCCTGGCCGCCGCGCGCCGGGCCGGGGCCGCACCGTCCGCCGTCGCCGCGCGCCTAGCCGACGCCCTCGAGGCGTGGTTGGACGCCGCGCGCGCACGCCGGTCCGCCGCGGCCGGCCCGCGGGCCACCGCCCGGCTGCTCTCCTGGCTGCCGGTGGGCGGCCTCGGCCTGGCCTGGCTGCTGGGCATGGGGCCGGTGGAGCTGCTGGCCACCCCGCTGGGGTGGGTGCTCCTGATGCTGGGCGGCGCGCTCACGGCGGCCGGCCGCGCCTGGACACGCCTGGCCCTGCGCCGGGCCGCCGGTGACGGGGCCGAGGCGGACCCCGCCGTCGTCCTGGACGTGGCCGCGGCCCTGCTCGGGGCGGGCCGGTCCCTGCCCACGGCGCTCGACGACTTCGCCGCCTGCCTGCCCGGAGCGCAGGACCTGCGCGTGGTCACCACGCTGCTGCGGTGGGGCGCGGACTGGGACGAGGCATGGGAGCCGGTCGCCGACCGGCCCGCGTGGCGGACCCTCGGCGAGCGGCTGCGCCCCCTGCACCGCACCGGCATGGCCGGACGCGGGACCCTCGCGGCCGCCGCCGAGGGGATGCGGCAGGCCCGGCGACGCGCGGACGAGCGCGCCGCGGAGGAGCTGGCGGTGCGGCTCGTGGTCCCGCTGGGGCTGTGCCAGCTGCCGGCGTTCGTGTGCTGGGGCGTCGCCCCCATGGGCCTGGCCCTGCTCGGCGGGTGACCGCGTCGGGCGGTGGCGGGGGCGTTCCGCTCCTGCACAGGGCTCCACCGCCCGGGGCCCCGTCCACGGAGGGCCCGCTCGCCCGCCCGCCGGCCGCTCCGGCCGCCCAGTCTGGGATCAGCGGCCCACCCGGGACGCAGCCATCACACCGAGGCCCGCTCGCCGAGCCGGCCCCACACCCAGGAGGAATCCCATGACCCCGCTCTCCACCGCCCTGCAGCAGACCCTCACCACCACCCTCGGCGCCGCGCGCGCGGCGGCCGTCACCGAGGCCGCCGCCGACGAGACCGGCGCCCAGACCGCCGAGTACGGCATCCTCACGTTGGCCGCGGTCGGCTTCGCCGGCGTGCTGGCCGTGGTCCTCACCAGCCCCGAGGTGCAGGGCCTGCTGGTGGACCTCGTCTCCCAGGCGCTCTCCCGTGACTGAGGACCGCCCGATCCTCCGCCGGCCCGGCCGCCCGTGGGGCGGCCGGGGCGGCGGCGGCCCGGCCCCCGCCCGGGTGCGCACCGGGGGCCGCGGCGCCCGGACGGGCGGGGACGCCGGGCGGCTGCCGGGGGGCGTGGCGGTGCTGCTGGCCGGCGCAGCCGCCGTGCAGCAGGTGCGCAACCAGGACGCCGCCGCCTCGGCGGCGCGGGTGCTGGCTCGCGGGGACGGGGAGGACGCCGCCCGGGCCTCCGCGGCCCGCATGGCCGGGGACGGGGCCGACGTCCGGCTGGACACGGTGGACGGCTGGGCCACGGTGACCGTCACCCACGCCGGCCCCGGCTTCCTGGCCGGGGCGCTGCTCCGCGCCGAGGCGTCCGCCCCGCTGCAGCCGCCGCCGTTCACGGTGCGCTCATGACCGCCCCCGACGACGCCCGGGCGCCCGCCCCGCGCCCGCCGTGGACGGACGAGACCGGCTCCGGCACCGCGACGGTCCTCGGCACCGCCCTGCTGGCCGCTGGCCTGCTCGCCGCCGTCCTGGCGGTGGGCGAGGCCGCCGTCGTCTCCGCCCGCGCCTCCGGCGCCGCCGACCTGGCCGCGCTCGCGGCCGCGGACGCCCGTCGCGGGCTGACCGACCACGACCCCTGCGGGATCGCCGAGGACACCGCAGAGCGCAACGGAGCCGTGGTCACCGCGTGCACGGCACGGGAGGACGGGTCCATGCTCGTGGCCGTGGAGGTGCATCGGGGGCCGCTCCCGCTGCCGCCGGGGGAGGCGACCGCCGTCGCCGGCGCCCCGCTGCCGGGCGCCGGCCCGGGATGATCGGGCGTGGTCGCCCCTGCCGGTCAGGCCACGTCCGGGATGTCGGCGGGCACCTCGGCGAGGTCGTCGAACCGCTCGAGCAGGAACCGCAGCACGGTCAGGGCCCCGGCCTTGTCCAGCGGGCTGTTGCGGTTGCCGCACTTGGGGGACTGCACACAGGACGGGCAGCCGTCCTCGCACTCGCACGCCGCGATCGCCCCGGCGGTGGCCTCCACCCAGCGGCGCGCCTGGGCGAACCCCCGCTCGGCGAACCCGGCCCCGCCCGGGCGGCCGTCGTACACGAACACCGCGGGCGAGCCGGTGTCCGGGTGCAGCACCATGGACACCCCTCCGATGTCCCAACGGTCGTTCGAGGCCACGAGCGGCATCATCCCGATCATGGCGTGCTCGGCCGCGTGCAGGGCGCCGGGCAGCCGGTCCATGGTCAGCCCCGCCGCCACCAGCTCGTCCGAGGACGCCTGGAACCACACGCCGGACGTGAACAGGTCCCGGGCGGGCAGGTCCAGGGGCTCCTCGCCGAGCACCTCCCCGGACAGCAGCGCCTTGCGCTGGAAGGAGATCACCTGGGTGCGCACCTGCAGGTCCCCGAGGCACCAGCGCAGGGAGGAGCCGGCGGCGTCCAGGCGGCGGTGCACCGCCACGATCTCCACCTCGGTGACGTCCCTGGCCTGCGTGGTGAAGTCCGGCCACGCCCGGCGCACCAGGACCGCGTGGCCCTCCTCGTCCAGCTCCTCCACCAGGAACGTGCGGTCCTGGTGGACGTACACGGCGCCGGGGTGCGCCTGGTGGTGCGTCTGCGGGGAGTCCATGGTGCCGAGCAGCGCCCCGGACTCCACGTCCACGATGTCCACGGGCCCGCCGCCGTCGTCCCGCAGGGAGACCAGCCCGGCGGCGTGCTCGGGGTGCGTCCAGAACCACCCGGCTGGACGGCGGCGCAGCAGGCCCTGCTCCACGAGCACGTTCAGCAGCTCCCGCACCCGGGCGGGGTCGCCGAAGCGGTCGAGCGCGTCCGGTGTCAGGGGCAGCTCGGCGGCCGCCGCGCACAGCTGCGGGCCCAGCAGGTGCGGGTTGGCCGGGTCCAGGACGGTGTCCTCCACGCCGAGGTCGAACACGGCCTCCGGGTGGTCCACCACGAACGTGTCCAGCGGGTCGTCCGAGGCCACGAAGAACGCGAGCGCGTCCTGCCCTCCGCGACCGGCCCGCCCGATCTGCTGGAAGAACGACGCGCGGGTGCCCGGCCAGCCCGCCACCACCACGGCGTCGAGCCCGGCCACGTCGATGCCCATCTCGAGGGCCGGCGTCGAGGCCATGCCCAGCAGGCGGCCCGAGCGCAGCGCCTCCTCGAGCGCGCGCCGCTCCTCCGGGAGGTAGCCGGAGCGGTACGCGGCGATCCGCGTGCCGAGTCCGGCCTCCACCTCCTCGAGCTGGCGCTTGGCCGTGCTCGCGATGACCTCGGCCCCCCGCCGGGACTTGATGAAGGCGAGCGTGCGGGTCTGCTGGAGGGCGAGGTCGGTCAGCAGGTCGGCGGCGGCGGCCGTGGCGGAGCGGCGCACGGGTGCGCCGTTCTCCCCGCGCCGGTCCGTGAGCTCCGGCTCCCAGAACGCCACGTGCACCGCCCCGTGCGGGGAGGCGTCCTCGGTGACGGCCACGGCCGGCGCGCCGACCAGGGTGGCGAAGTGCTCCGCGGGGGCCGCCGAGGTGGCCGAGGCGCCCACGAACACCGCCTCGGGCCGGTCGCCGCGGTAGTGGGCGGCCACCCGGCGCAGCCGGCGCAGCAGGATCCCCACCTGGGAGCCGAAGACGCCGCGATAGGTGTGGGACTCATCCACCACCACGTAGGCCAGGTGGCGCAGGAACGTCGCCCACCGCTCATGGTGGGGGAGGATCCCCACGTGCAGCATGTCCGGGTTCGTCATGAGGACGTTGGCGTGCTCGCGCGCCCAGACCCGGTCCTGAGGGGCGGTGTCGCCGTCGTACGGGGCGGCCCGCAGCCAGGCCGCGCCGTCCCGCTCGAGGGCGCGCCAGGAGGCGAGCTGGTCCGCTGCGAGGGCCTTGGTGGGTGCCAGGTACAGGGCGGTGGCGCGGGGGTCGTCGGCCAGGGTGGTCCCCACGGCCAGCTGGTAGCCCAGGGACTTCCCGGAGGCGGTGCCCGTGGCCAGCACCGTGTGCCGCCCGGCCAGGGCCGACGCCGCGCCGGCCACCTGGTGCTCCCAGGGCGCCGGGACGCCGCGCGCCCCGAAGGCCCGAACGAGCCCCTCCGGGGTGCCCTCCGGCCACGGGGCGGTGCGCGCCCGCCGGGCGGGGAGGGTGGTCACGTGCCGGACCTGCTCCGGCAGGGACCGGCGGCCCAGGGCGGCCGCGAGGGCCCCGCGCGCCTCGGGGGAGGCGACGACGAGGTCCTCGGGCGGGACCCACGGGCCGGCGTCGTGCCAGGGCGCGGCCCCGTCCGTGGGAGGGACGGGGGCGGGCGGCGCCCCGCTCCACGCCGCTGCCCCCTCCGCGGGGGCGGCCCAGGGGTCGCCGTCGGGCCAGGGGACGTCGCCGGCGGTGGGGGAGGGGGTCACCGCCCCATCGTGCCGGTGTGCTCCGCCCCGGGCTGCTCCCCGTCGGCTCGTGTCCAGATGCTGACGGGGCCCAGGTCGGTCCAGCCGAGGTGGCCGTAGAGCTTCTGCCCGTCCGGCGAGGCCACCAGCAGGCCCTCCTCGAGGTCCCGGCCCGTGCTCAGCGCCTCGCTGGTGAGGTGGCGCATCACGATGCTGCCGAGGCCGCGGCGCCGGTGCTGGGGGGAGGTCCAGATGCGGTCGAACACGGCCGTGGAGTCCTCGAAGGTCACCCAGCCCACGGCGGCGAGCTCGTCCTCGCCCTCGGGGGCGGTGGAGGCGTGGCCGGAGGCGTACAGGCGCAGACGGCGCGAGCCCTCCACGGGCTCGTCCACGCGGGCCTCGTACCCCTCCGGGAGGATCGGGGGCTCGACGTCCTGGACCTCGGGGTCCAGGGTCACGGACATGAACCGCTCCGGCTCGGCGGCGGAGTGCAGGCCGGCCGCGGTCAGGTCCTGGACCGGCTCGCCGAACACCGTGACCAGCCGGTCGGGGTGCTCGCCGAGCTGCTCGAGCACGGGTGCGAGCTCGGCCTCGCCCGGCTCGACGAGGATGTGCTCCCATGTCGTGGGGATGTCGAGGGTGGCACGGCCGGAGCCGCCGGGGATGCGGCGGGCCGGACGCCTCTGGCGCAGCGCGGAGCGCACGCCGTCCTCGGTGCGGGTCTCATAGCCTCGGGAACGGGACCACGCGGCGAACCACGTGCCCACCTGGATGTCGTCGATGGTCTGCGTCATGGCGCCGACAGTAGCCGCCGGGACGGTCCAGCACCATGGCCCCCTGTGGACGGCGCCGTCCGGGCCCGGCGCGAGACGCCGTCCGACTAGGCTCGACGCCGATGACCCAGACCTCCCCGACGATCCCCCCGCCGGACGCCCGGCCCGTCCCGGCGCCCACCGCGACGGCGGGCCGCGGCCCCGTCTCCCGGATCGCCCTCTACTACCGCTTCGTCCCGCTCGCCGACCCGGAGGCCGTGCGGCTGTGGCAGCGCACCCTCGCCGCCTCCCTCGGCCTGACGGGGCGGATCATCGTGTCCCCGCAGGGGATCAACGGCACCGTCGGCGGTCCCGTGGACGCGGTGAAGCGGTACGTGCGGCAGACGCGGGAGCACCCGGCGTTCCGCGACCTCGAGGTGAAGTGGTCGGACGGCTCCGCCGCGGACTTCCCGCGCCTGTCCGTGAAGGTGAGGCCGGAGCTCGTGGCGTTCGGCGCCCCCGACCGGATCCGCGTGGACGCGGACGGCGTCGTCGGAACCGGCGAGCACCTGCCCGCGGACCGCGTCCACGCGCTCGTCGCCGAACGGGCCGCGCAGGGACGGCCCGTGCGCTTCCTCGACGGGCGCAACACGGTGGAGGCGCAGATCGGCCGGTTCGAGGGGGCCGTGGTCCCGGACGCGCACACCACCCGGGACCTGCTCGCCGCCGTCGACTCCGGCTCCCTGGACCACCTCAAGGACCAGCCCGTGGTCGCCTACTGCACCGGTGGGGTGCGCTGCGAGGTGCTCTCCGCACTGCTCCGGGACCGTGGGTTCGCGGAGGTCTACCAGCTCGACGGCGGGATCGTCCGCTACGGGGAGGCCTTCGGGGACGCCGGGCTGTGGCACGGCGAGCTCGCCGTGTTCGACCGGCGCCTGTCCATCCGCTTCACCGAGGGCGCCGAGACGATCGGCCGCTGCCACGCCTGCGCGGCCCCCACGTCCGACCTGCGCAACTGCGCCGATCCGGCCTGCACCACCCTCACCGTCCGCTGTGCCGACTGCGCCGCGGACGCCTTCTGGACCTGTCCCGTCTGCACCGCTCGGAGCGCCGCATGAGCATCGACCCCACCTGCCGCCCCGCCGCCTCGGAGACGGTCCCGCCCGCTCCCCGCCTGACCCCGACGGCGGCCGCCGCCCTGGCCGCGGACCTCGCTGCCCTGCCCTACACCACGGAGGCCGTGGAGGCCCTGCTGGGGCCGACGGCCGTGGCCGCCCTGGACCGCGAGCACGCCGAGGCCGCCCGCGCCGTCCTCGCCGACGGCGTCGCCGCGGAGGACCGCCCGCTGGCCGCCGTCGTCGGGGCCTTCATGCTCGGCGACGCCGTGCCCGCCGTGGACCTCGCCGCCGCCGTCCCGGCCCTGGGCCTGGACGGGCTGCGCGGGGCCGGCCTCGTCACCGGCCCCCGCCCGGACGACCCCGAGGGGGCCGTGCGCGCCACGTGCGACCTCTCGCCCTACGAGACGGACGAGCCCGGCCGCCTGTGGGTCGCCTCGGACCAGACCGCCCTCCAGCGGCGCGGCCCCCTGCCGGCCGAGCACGTCCTCGGCGTCGGCCGGGCTTCGCTCACCCTCGCCGGGGCCGTGCACCGCCGCCCCGTGGAGACCGCCCTGGACCTCGGGGCCGGCTGCGGGATCCAGACCCTGCACCTGCTGGCCCACGCGCGGCGCGTCACCGCCACGGACCTGGCGCCGCGCTGCCTGGAGTTCACGCTGTTCAACCTGCTGCTCAACGCGGAGGTGCTCGGCGTGGACCGCGAGCGCCCGCAGGAGCGGGTCGAGCTGCTCACCGGCGACATGCTCGAGCCGGTGGCCGGCCGGCGCTTCGACATGGTGGTCTCCAACCCGCCGTTCGTGATCACACCGCGCACGGACCCGGACGCCCCCGTGATGGTCTACCGGGACGGCGGCCGCGAGGGGGACCGCCTCGTCGCAGAGTTCGTCGCCGCGGTCCCGGCGCACCTGACCCCCGGCGGCACCGCGCACCTGCTGGCCAACTGGGAGATCCCGGCCGCGGACGACGACGCCCCGGCCGCCTCCGCCTGGGACGCCCGGCCCCGCTCCTGGGTGGCCCCGGGGATGCAGGCGTGGGTCGTCCAGCGCGACGTCCAGGACCCGGCCGGCTACGCCGAGACGTGGCTGCAGGACTCCTCGCTCGAGCTGGACCCGGAGCAGTACCGGCGCCGCTACGGCCAGTACCTCGCCGACTTCGCCGCCCGGGGCGTGGCCGGCGTCGGCTTCGGCCACGTGTGGCTGCGCCGCCCGGCCGAGGACGGCTCCCAGGGCGGGGCGTGGACCGTGGCCGAGGAGGTCCTCCAGCCGATCGACGACGCGATCGGCCCCGCGTGGGCCGCCGCCGTCGCCCGTCGGGACCGGCTCGCCGCGGGCGCGGGCGCGGTCGGGGGAGCGGGCGACCCGGCCCTGGCCGCGCTGCGCTCCCTGCACCTGCGGGTGGCCGAGGACGTCACCGAGGAGCGGCACCAGCGGTTCGGCGCCGAGCACCCCGAGGTGATCCTCGCCCGCCAGGGCTCCGGCTTCCGCCGCACCGCCCGCCTGGACACCGCAACGGCGGGCGTGCTGTCCGCCTCGGACGGCGAGCTCTCCGTGGGGCAGCTGGTGGGCGCCGTCGCCGCCCTGCTGGAGCTGGACGACGCGGGGCGGGCCGCCCTGCTCGCGGCGCTGCGGGAGCTGTACGAGGACGGGTTCCTGGTGGCGGCGCCCGAGGCGGGCTGACCCGGTCGGGCGCGGACCGCGCCGTCCACCGCACGGGCCCCGCGCGGCACGGGCCCGCCGGATGTGGATAGTGTGGAGGGATCGGCCCGTAGGATGACGGGCGCCGGAGCGGCGCCGTCGTCGGCGGTCCCGCCCATCCCCGTCCGAGGAGGAACCCCCTTGTCCCCTGCATCCGCGTCCAGGACCGGCTCCACGCCCGAGGGCAAGAAGCTGGTCATCGTGGAGTCCCCGGCCAAGAGCAAGTCCATCGCGAAGTACCTGAACGCGGTGGGCTCCGGCTGGGTGGTGGACTCGTCGGTGGGCCACATCCGCGACCTGCCCAAGCCCTCGGACCTGCCCGCGGACATGAAGAAGGGCCCGTACGGCAAGTTCGCCGTGGACACGGACCACGGCTTCACCCCGTACTACGTGGTCCACCCGGACAAGAAGAAGAAGGTCACCGAGCTCAAGCGCGAGCTCAAGGACGCGGACGCCCTCTACCTGGCCACGGACGCCGACCGCGAGGGCGAGGCCATCGCGTGGCACCTGCTGGACACCCTCAAGCCCAAGGTCCCCGTCTACCGCATGACCTTCGGCGAGATCACCAAGGAGGGCGTGCGCCGCGGACTCGAGGGCATCCGCGAGCTGGACACCCACCTCGTGGACGCCCAGGAGACCCGCCGCATCCTCGACCGCCTGTTCGGCTACGAGCTCTCCCCGGTGCTGTGGCGCAAGGTCTCCCGCGGCCTGTCCGCCGGCCGCGTGCAGTCCGTGGCCACCCGCCTGGTGGTGGAGCGCGAGCGCGAGCGCATGGCGTTCGTGGCCGCCCGCTACTGGGGCGTGGAGGGCACCTTCACGGTGGCCGAGGGCGCGCAGGCCGACGGCGCCGCCGGCTCCTCCTTCACCGCGCGCCTGTCCACCGTGGACGGCCGCCGCGTGGCCACCGGCCGCGACTTCACGGACGCCGGCGCGCTCAAGGACGCCTCGTCGGGCAAGGTGACGCACCTGGACGAGGCGGCCGCGTCGTCGCTGGCGCAGGGCCTGGCCGGGAAGGACTTCACGGTGGACGCCGTGGAGGACAAGCCGTACACCCGCCGCCCGGCCGCCCCGTTCACCACCTCCACCCTCCAGCAGGAGGCCTCCCGCAAGCTGCGCATGAGCTCGCGGGTGTCCATGCAGGTGGCCCAGCGCCTGTACGAGAACGGCTACATCACCTACATGCGCACGGACTCGGTGAACCTCTCGCAGGAGGCCGTGCAGGCCGCCCGCGCCCAGGCCACCGAGCTCTACGGCAAGGACGCCGTGCCCGCCCAGCCGCGCACGTACGCCAAGCGCTCCGAGAACGCGCAGGAGGCCCACGAGGCCGTCCGCCCCGCCGGAGACTCCTTCCGCACCCCCGCCCAGGTCAAGGCCGAGCTGCGCCCGGACGAGTTCAGGCTCTACGAGCTGATCTGGAAGCGCACCGTGGCCTCGCAGATGGCCGACGCCAAGGGCTACACCGCCACCCTGCGCTTCTCCGCCACGGCCGAGGACGGCCGGCAGGCCCAGTTCGCCGCCTCGGGCACCGTCATCACGTTCAAGGGCTTCCTCGACGCGTACGAGGAGGGCCGGGACACGGAGAGCGAGGACGAGAAGGACTCCGTGGGCCGCCGCCTGCCGCAGGTGGCCGAGGGGGACGTGCTCACCGGCGACCCGGTGGAGCCCACCGGCCACGAGACCTCCCCGCCCGCCCGGTACACCGAGGCGTCGATCGTCGCCGAGCTCGAGCGCCGCGAGATCGGCCGCCCGTCCACATACGCGCCCACGATCTCCACGATCATGGACCGCGGCTACGTCTCCAAGCGGGGCAACGCCCTCGTGCCGTCCTGGACGGCGTTCGCCGTGATCGGCCTGCTCGAGGACCACTTCGCGAAGTACGTGGACTACGACTTCACGGCCCGCATGGAGGACGACCTCGACCGGATCGCCGCCGGCGAGCTGGCCCGCGAGGCCTGGCTGCAGACGTTCTACTTCGGGGCCCCCGCCGAGCGGACCGAGCAGGGCGTGGAGGGACTCAAGCACGTGGTGGAGAACCTCGGCGAGATCGACGCCCGCGCCGTGAACTCCCTGCCCGTCACGGACGAGATCACCCTGCGCGTGGGCCAGTACGGCCCGTACCTCGAGCGCCGCCTGCCCGAGGGCGCCGCCGAGGGCACCACCCCGGACCGGGCGAACGTCCCCGAGGACCTCGCCCCGGACGAGCTCACCCCGGCCAAGGCCGAGGAGCTCATGGCCGCCGGCGGCGGCACGGGGGAGCGCGAGCTCGGCACCGACCCCGAGACCGGGCGGACCGTCGTCGCCAAGGACGGCCGGTACGGGCCCTACGTCACCGAGGTCGTCGAGGAGATGACCGAGGAGCAGCTGCAGGCCTGGATGGACGCGCAGCCCACCGAGTACTACAAGAACGGCAAGCCCAAGCCCAAGAAGAAGCCGGCCAAGGAGAAGCCCCGCACCGGCTCCCTCTTCAAGACCATGTCCCTGGACACGGTCACGCTGGAGCAGGCGCTGCAGCTGATGTCCCTGCCCCGGATCGTGGGCGCGGACGCCGAGGGCGAGGTCATCACCGCGCAGAACGGCCGGTTCGGCCCGTACCTGAAGAAGGGCACGGACTCCCGCTCGCTCGAGTCCGAGGACCAGATCTTCTCCATCACCCAGGAGCAGGCCCTCGAGATCTACGCCCAGCCCAAGCAGCGCGGGCGCGGCACGGCCAAGCCGCCGCTGGCCGAGTTCGGCGAGGACCCGGTGTCCGGCAAGAAGGTCACCGTCAAGGAGGGCCGGTTCGGCCCGTACGTGACGGACGGCCAGACCAACATCACCGTGCCGCGCGGGAGGGACCCGGAGCAGCTCACCGCCGAGGAGGCCTACCAGCTCCTCGCGGACAAGCGCGCCAAGGGCCCGGCCACGAAGTCCGGCGCCAAGAAGCCGGCCGCCCGCAGGGCGCTCGCGAAGAAGGCCGCCGCCACGAAGCCCGCGGCGAAGAAGCCCGCCTCCCGGAAGAAGGACTGACCCGTGCGTCTCGGCGTCCTGGACATCGGATCCAACACCGTCCACCTCCTGCTCGTGGACGGCCGGCCGGGCGCGCGCCCCGAGGCGTACGCGGACCACAAGCGGGACCTGCCGCTGATCCGCTACCTCGACGACGCCGGCGCGATCAGCGCGGAGGGCCAGGACGAGCTGGTCGGGTTCATCAAGGAGGCCGTGGCGTTCGCCGAGCGGCACGACGCGCAGGACATGATCTCCTTCTGCACCTCCGCGATCCGCGAGGCCGCCAACGGCCCGGAGGTGCTGGCCCGCGTGGAGGCGGAGACCGGCGTCCACCTCATGGAGCTCGCGGGCGACCAGGAGGCGGCGATGACGTACTTCGCGGTGCGCCGCTGGCACGGCTGGGGCGTCGGCTCGATCCTGAACTTCGACATCGGCGGCGGCTCGTTCGAGATCGCCTACGGCAAGGACGAGCTGCCCACGCACGCCCTGTCCCTGCCGCTCGGCGCGGGCCGGCTCACCCGCGACTGGCTGCCGGACGACCCGCCGAACCCCAAGCAGGCCAAGAGGCTGCGCAAGCACGTGGAGGCCCAGCTCGAGGACGCGTTCCGGCGCTTCCCGGCGGTGGAGTCGCCCGTGCTGGTCACGGCCACGTCCAAGACGTTCCGGTCCCTGGCCCGCCTGACGGGCGCGGCGCCGTCGGCCGCGGGCCCCCACGTGAGGCGCCACCTGCGCGCGGACGACCTGCAGCTGTGGGTGAACCGGCTCGGGGCCATGCCCGCCGAGGACCGCGCGGACCTGCCGGGCGTCTCCGAGGTCCGGGCCCGCCAGGTGTTCGCCGGCGCGCTCGTGGCGCTGCTGGCCATGCGCACGTTCGGCGTCGCCCAGCTGGAGATCTGCCCGTGGGCCCTGCGCGAGGGCCTGATCCTCAACCGGCTGGACGCCCTGATGCTGGAGGGGCACCTGCCCAAGGACGGCAGCCACGGCGTGGGCCATGTGGACCTCAACGCGGACTCCCTGCTGCCCGGCATGAGTCTGGGGGTGCGCTGACATGACGGCGCCGACGCCGGACCCGGGGGCCTCCGCCCCCCGGACGGGGCGGCGCCGCGCCTCCCGCGCCGGCTCCCACGCCCTGCTGCCCGGCGAGCCGCAGCTCGCCCCGCCGCTGGTCTCCACGGAGCACCTCACCCCGGAGACCCGCCACGGGGCGGACATCCCCGTGACCCTGTCCTCCTCCTCGGTGTTCCCGCTGGGCACCCAGGACGTCTTCGCCATGGCCCAGGACCTGGGCTACGACGGCGTCGAGGTCATGGTCACGCACAACGCGTACAGCCAGGACGCGGACCGGCTGGCCACGCTCGCCGAGCGGACCGGCCTGCGGATCGACTCGATCCACGCCCCCACCCTGCTGTTCACCCAGCAGGTGTGGGGCACGGCCTGGTCCAAGATCGAGCGCTCCGTGGAGCTCGCCCGGGCGGTGGGCGCCCGGACCGTCGTGGCGCACCCGCCGTTCCGCTGGCAGGGCACGTACGCGTCCCAGTTCGCCCGGCGCATCGCCGAGATCATGGTCGAGACCGGTGTGGTGATCGCGGTGGAGAACATGTACCCGTGGCGCGCCCGGGGGCGGGAGCTGACGATGTACCTGCCGCACTGGGATCCCGTGCCCGAGCCCTACGAGCACGTCACGTGGGACTTCTCCCACGCCGCGATCGCCCGCGAGGACTCGCTGGCGAACGTCCGCGGCCTGGGCCGGCGCCTGCGCCACGTGCACCTCACCGACGGCGTGGACGGCACCAAGGACGCCCACCTCGTCCCCGGCGAGGGCACCCAGGACGTGGCCGCGTCCCTGCGGCACCTGGGCCGGGCCGGGCTCGCCGGGTCCGTGTGCGTGGAGGTGGGCACCCGCGGCGTCTCCTACGCCGGTGAGCGCGAGGAGAAGCTGGCCGCCTCGCTCGCCTTCGCCCGCGAGCACCTGGCCGCCGCCGACGACTGACCCCGGGCGGCCGGCGTCGCCCCTCCCCGGATCCCCACGGAAAGGACCGACCATGACCTCCCAGCCCCGCCTCGCGATCCTCGGACTCGGCTCCATGACCGGTGCGATCCTCACCGGCCTGCTGGCCGCCTCCGTCACGACGCCGGACCGCGTCGCCGCCACCACGCGCAGCGCCGCCTCGGCGGAGGCCAGGGCGGCCCGGTTCCCGGGCGTGCGGGTGCTCTCCTCCGAGGAGGACCCGGACGCCAATCTGACCGCCGTGGCGGAGGCGGACGTGGTGCTGCTCGGCGTGAAGCCGAAGGACATCGTGGCCACGGCCCGGCAGATCGCCCCGGCCCTGCGGCCGGAGACCGTGGTGGTCTCCGTGGCCGCGGGCGTGCGGGCGCAGACGCTCGCCGCCGCCCTGCCGGCGGGTCAGCCGCTCGTGCGCACCATGCCGAACACCCCGCTCACGGTGGGCTCGGGCGTGGTCGGCGTGGCGCCGGCCCCGGGGGTCACGGAGGAGCAGCGTGCCCTCGTGGAGTCGCTGTTCGCCGGCTCGGGCCTCGTGGTGCCGGTGACGGAGGACCAGCTGCCCGCGGTGGTGGCCGCGGCCGGCTCGGCCCCCGCCTACGTGTTCCTGCTCGCCGAGGCGATCGCCGCGCACGCCGGTCACCTGGGCCTGCCTCCCGAGGTCGCGGAGGCCATGGCCGCCGCCACCGTGAAGGGCGCCGGCACCATGCTCGTCCAGGGCGACGAGCGCGCCGAGACCCTCCGCCGCGCCGTCATGAGCCCGAACGGCACCACGGAGCGCGCGGTGGCCACGCTGCAGGACGGCGGGTTCGAGCGGCTCGTGGCCTCGGCCATGGACGCCGCGGCCGCCCGGGACCGGGAGATGGGCGAGGAGCTCGCCGGCTGAGCCTGCCGGGCCCTCCCGCTCAGGGCCGGGCGGCGAAGCGGTCGATCAGGTCCGTGTGGCCGGAGACGATCAGGGTGTCGCGCGGGCCCACGCGGGTGAACGGCTGGGCGTAGGTGAAGTCCTCGCCGGGGGTCTTCACGCCCACGATCGTCACCCCGTACTTCTGCCTCACGTTGGACTCGGCCAGGGTGAAGCCCACGGTCTCGGACGGCGGGAACATCTTCACGATCGCGAAGTCGTCGTCGAACTCGATGAAGTCCAGCATGCGCCCGTTCACCAGGTGCGCGGCGCGGACCCCGGCGTCCTTCTCCGGGAAGATGATGTGCTGCGCCCCGATCCGCTGGAGGATCGTGCCGTGCGCGTCGGAGATGGCCTTGACCCAGATGTGGGGGATCTCCAGGTCCACGAGGTTCGCGGTGATCAGCACGGACGCCTCGATCGAGGTGCCCACGCCCACCACCGCCATGGCGAAGTCCTGCGCGCCCAGCTGACGCAGCGCCTCCGGGTCCGTGGCGTCGGCCTCCACGATGTGCGTGAGCACGGGGGCGAACCGCTGCACGAGGCCCGGGTCGCGCTCGATCGCGAGCACCTCGCGGCCCTGGGTCACGAGCTCCTGGGCGGTGGCGGCGCCGAAGCGCCCCAGGCCGATCACGAGCACGGGCGCGTTCGGGTCGGTGCGCTGCTGGTCAGCCAAGGATCGGCCTCTCGACGGGGTAGCGGTAGAGCACGCGGCGCTGGCGCAGGGCCAGGGCCGCGGCGAACGTGATCGTACCAACGCGCCCGGCGAACATCATGGCCGTCAGCAGGTACTTCCCGGCTGGCGGGGCCTCCGCCGAGACGCCCACGGACAGCCCGCACGTGCCGAACGCGGAGATCACCTCGAAGAGGGGCCGCTGCAGGGACTCGCCGGTGATGGACACGAGGGCCAGGGTGGCCAGCAGCACGAGCGTGGAGCCGAGGGCGAGCACGGAGATGGCCACGCGCAGGGTCTCGGGGGCGATCGTGCGGCCGTGCACCGTGACCTCCCGGTCGCCGCGGGCCTCGGCCACGATCGCCAGGAACATCACGGCCAGCGTCGTCACCTTGATGCCGCCGGCGGTGGAGGCCGAGCCGCCGCCCACGAACATCAGGGCGTCCATCAGCAGCAGGGACTCGGGGCGGTGGCTGTCGGTGTCGTCGATCGCGAACCCCCCGGAACGGGTCATCACGGAGCCGAACACCGAGTGCGCGATGCGCTGCCCCACGCCCATCCCGCCGTGCGTGGCCGGATTGCCGGCCTCGAAGAAGAACAGGGCGACGGCGCCGAGCACCAGCAGCGCCAGCGTCACCTCCACCGTGAGCTTGGTGTGCAGGTTCCAGGAGCGGAACCGCCAGCCCTTGTCCAGGAGCACCATCACCACGGGGAACCCCAGGGCGCCGGCGAACACGCCGACGGCGATCACGGTGACGATCACCGGGTGCCCCGCGAGCTCCGCGATGCCGCCGCCGTCGTGCAGCGCGAACCCGGCGTTGTTGAACGCGCTGACCGAGTAGAAGACGCCCTGCCACAGGCCCGTGGCCCACGAGCCGGAGAGCCCCGCGAACTGGGGCACCAGGATGACCGCCAGCGCCGCCTCGCACGTGAGCACGGTGACCACCACGACCCGCAGCAGCCGGCCGACCTCGCCCATGTTGCCCGTGGTCATGCCGGACTCCTGGGTGGCGAGCTTGGTCCGCAGGCCCAGGTGCCGGGACACGGCCAGGGTCAGCAGCGAGGCCATGGACAGGATGCCCAGGCCGCCGATCTGCATGGCAGCCAGCAGGATCAGGTGTCCCCAGAAGGACCAGTGGTCGGCGGTGTCCACGGTGGTCAGCCCCGTCACGGAGAAGGCGGAGACGGCGGTGAACATGGCGTCGTGCAGAGGGGTGGCCCGTCCGTCGGCCGCGGCGATCGGCAGGGACAGCAGCGCCGTGAACAGCAGGGCGCCGAGGGCGAACGCGGACAGGGCCGCGCGGGCGGGGGAGCCGGCGACGACGGCGCTCACCGCGCCGCTCGCGCGCCGGAGCGCGGCCACGGGGGCGGGGGCCATGGGGAACCTCCTGGTGGGTGGTCGCCGGGGTCGGGCCCCGCCTCGGCCCGGCGGGCCGGGTCCAGTATCCCCCCGCCCGGGCGGTGCCCGTGCCGACGTCGCACGTCATGGAGGGGACACGATCCGGGCGGGGCTTGCCCCCGGGGCGGTGGGCGGATCTACCCTGAAGCGTGACCTCCGCGACGTCTGAGACCGTCCAGCCCGCACCCGCCGCGGTGGTGTGGGACACGAGCCTGCTGAAGTACCGGTTCAGCGCGCAGCACCCGATGGCGCCCCTGCGCCTGGACCTGACGCACCGGCTCACGGAGGCGCTCGGCCTGCTCGAGGCGGAGCACGTGCGGATCCTGCAGCCCCCGGTGGCCTCGGACGAGGAGCTGGCCACGGTGCACTCCCCGGAGTTCATCGCGGCCGTGCGGGCGGCCTCGTGCGAGGACGCCGCGGTGGACGAGGCGCACGGCCTGGGCTCCGAGGACTGCCCCACGTTCCCCGACCTGCACGAGTCGGCGGCGCGGATCGCCGGCGGCACGCGCGCGGCGGCCGAGGCGATCTGGTCCGGCGAGGTCACCCGCGCGGTGAACTTCTCGGGCGGCATGCACCACGCGGCCCGGGACAAGGCCTCCGGGTTCTGCATCTACAACGACTGCGCGCTGGCCATCCAGCACCTGCTGGACCTCGGCGCGCAGCGCGTGGCCTACGTGGACGTGGACGCCCACCACGGGGACGGCACCCAGTCGATCTTCTACGACGACCCCCGCGTGATGACGATCTCCCTGCACGAGACGGGGATCAGCCTCTTCCCCGGCACCGGCTTCGCCAACGAGACCGGCGGCCCCGAGGCGGTCGGCACCTCCGTGAACGTGGCCCTGCCGCCGCGCACCGGCGACGCCGGCTTCCTGCGCGCCGTGCACGCCGTGGTCCCGCAGCTCCTCGAGGAGTTCGCGCCGGACGTGCTGATCACCCAGCACGGCTGCGACTCGCACGCGGCGGACCCCCTGGCGGACCTGCGCCTGTCCGTGGACGGCCAGCGCCAGCTGGCCTTCGACCTGGGCGACTGGGCCGACCGGTTCGCCCACGGCCGGTGGCTGGCCACCGGCGGCGGCGGCTACAACCCCCTGCGCGTGGTGCCGCGGTCGTGGACGCACCTGGTCGGCGTCGTCACCGGCCAGCCGGTGCCGCTGTCCACGCCGGTGCCCGAGGCCTGGCGCGAGCACGTGCGGCGCCTGGGCGAGGAGGACCTCACGGGGGACATGTCCCTCTTCGAGGGGGACGAGGAGGCGCGCGTCCCCGCCGTGATGGGCGAGGACGCGGACGTATGGTGGCGCTCGTGGGAGGTGGGCTACGACCCCGCCGACCCCGTGGACCAGACCATCATGGCCACCCGCCGTGAGGTCTTCCCCCTGCACGGCCTCGACCCCTGGTTCGACTGACCACGCCCGCGGGCGTCCCGGCGGGACGGTTCGACGCGGGCCCGCGGGGACCGGTAGTGTGGCCGGGAACGTTTTCATGCGTTCCACACCCGGTGGAATGCGGGTCGGCGTGACCGGAGGACCCGGACATCCGCGGTCCCCACGCCCCGCCGACCCTCACCCCGACGAAGGAGTCCCCATGGGATCTGTCATCAAGAAGCGCCGCAAGCGCATGGCGAAGAAGAAGCACCGCAAGCTGCTTCGCAAGACCCGCCACCAGCGTCGCAACAAGAAGTGACGCCCGCTCCCTGAGAGCGGTTGACGAGGCCGTCCGCCCCCGCCGGGGCGGACGGCCTCATCGTGTGTCTGGGGAGGGGAGGGGCCGCGGTCGGCCGTCGGGGGAGCACGCCTAGGATGGCCGCATGCTCCCCGCGCCCCCCGCCTCCGCCGCCCGCGTCCAGCTCCTGGTCAAGCCCGGGTGCCACCTCTGCGCGGACGCCGAGGCCGCCGTCGAGGGCGTGTGCGCCCCACGGGGTGAGGCGTGGGAGAGGGTCGACGGCGCCGCGCACCCGGACCTGCTCGAGGCCTACGCGGAGGAGGTCCCGGTGCTGTTCGTGGACGGGGTCCAGCGCGACTTCTGGCGCGTGGACCCCGCCCGGCTGGCACGCCTGCTCGAGGCGCCGCGGCCCTGAGGCCGGTGGCCGCCGGCCTCGGCGGCGGGGACCGTCAGCGACGGGCGGCGCGCTCCCAGGCCTTGAGACGCAGGTACTCGGTGGCATCCTTGCGGTAGGCCATGCCGACGCCCACGGCCCCGAGCGCCACCCACAGCAGCTCGAACGGGTTGAGCGGACCCACCACGAGGTTCACGCCCAACATGAGCACCGAGAGCACCGCGAGCACGGTGCCCACGGTGCGGGCGGCCCGAGAGCCGCCGCGGATCTTCAGGGCGATCAGCAGGTAGACCAGGAAGGCCAGCACGCCCAGGGCGATCGTCACGCCCGCCATCACGGGCAGCAGCGAGGGGACGAGGTCCCGGTACTGCTGTATCTGCGCCTCGGTCAGGCCCAGGTCCCGGTAGGACTGCTCCATGGCCTCGGTGAGCGCCTGACGGCCGGCCTCGGTGAGCAGGGACAGCCCGGCCAGCAGCGTGGTGAGCAGGAACAGGGACCCCGCGGAGAGGATCAGCCAGAAGGCCGCCGTGATCGAGCCCGGACGGCGGGGCGCCGCCGGCGCGGCGGGCTGTCCGGACCAGGCGGGCCCCGGGACGCCGGGCTGTCCCGTCCCCTGTGCGGCGGGCTGGCCGGCCCACTGCGGGACGGGCTGGTGCGCGGTCGCCTGCTGCCCGGTCCAGGCGGGGACCGCCTGCCCGTGCTCGTCCCCGCCGGCCTGCGCCGGGGGACGGCCGTAGGGGCTCTGTGCGTCGGCGTCGGGCCAGCGCGGCGCGGACCCGGCGTGCGGATCGGCCCCGTAGGGGTTGCGGTCGCGGTGGTCGTGCGGGGACGTGCCGGACATGGTCCTCCTCGGTCGGGGTCTGACGCCGCCCACGGTACCGGGCGGGGCCGTCTGGAAGACTGGGCGCATGCAGACCCTCGCCACGGTGCACCTCGTCCGTCACGGAGAAGTCCACAACCCCGAGCGCGTGCTCTACGGCCGCCTGGACGGGTTCGGCCTGTCCGAGCTGGGGCGGCGCATGGCCGACGACGTGGCCGCCTGGTTCGCGCGCCGGGCGGACGAGCACGGCCGCCGGCCGGAGATCGTGGCCGCCTCCCCGCTGCTGCGCGCCCAGCAGACGGCCGCCCCGATCGCCGCCGCCCTCGACCGGCCGCTGCGCACCGAGGCGGACGTGATCGAGGCGGAGAACGCCTTCGAGGGGATGTCCGACGTCGCGGCCACCCTCAAGCGCTCCCCGCGCCTGTGGCCGCTGCTGCGGAACCCCCTGACCCCCTCGTGGGGTGAGCCCTACCGGCAGCAGGCCGCCCGCATGCTCGCGACGGCGGACCGCGTCAAGGGCGAGGCCCTCGCGGCCGGCGGGCCCGGCGCGGAGGCGATCCTGGTCTCCCACCAGCTGCCCATCTGGGTCACCCGGCTGGCCGTGGAGGGCCGCCCCCTGGCCCACGACCCGCGCTCGCGGGAGTGCTCCCTGACCTCCGTGACCTCCCTCGTCTACGAGGCCGGCCGCGCCCTGCCCCGCGTGGAGTACCACGAGCCGAACCGGGCCCTGCTCAAGGACGCCTCCTCCCTGCCCGGGGCCTGAGCGCCCCGGCTCGGAGGCGGCGCCGGTGTGACACCCAGGGTTCCATCAGGCGGAGCCCCGCCGCGTACACTCGCGAGGACCCCCTCGCACGTCTTCGCACCCGCCGTCCCCGTCCCCCGGAGCGCCCGCGTCATGTCCCTCCCGTCCCGCCCCTCCCGCCGCGCCGTCCTGAGCGGACTGTCCGCGGCCTCCCTGGCCCCGCTGCTGGCGGCCTGCTCGGGCGGCGACGACTCCCTCGCGCGCCAGGCCGGCAACGCCGGCGGCAAGAACTACATCGCCGGAGACGGCTCCGTGGTGGAGTTCGCCCCCGAGGAGCGCGGCGCGCCCGTGGAGTTCACCGCGGAGCTGTTCGACGGCACCCCCGTCACCGGCGAATCCCTGCGCGGCGAGCCGGCCCTGCTGAACTTCTGGTACGCCGCGTGCGCCCCGTGCCGCGTGGAGGCCCCCCACCTGGTCTCGCTCCACGAGCGGTTCGCCCCGCAGGGCGTGGCGTTCCTGGGCGTGAACGTGCGGGACACCGTCACCACGGCCCAGGCGTTCGAGCGCACGTTCGCCATCCCGTACCCGTCCGTGGAGGACGCCTCCGGGGACGTGCTGCTGGCCATGACCGACCACGTGCCCCCGCAGGCCGTACCCTCGACCCTCGTGCTCGACCGGCAGGGCCGCGTGGCCGCCCGTGTGCTGGGCGCCGTCCAGGAGGGCACCCTCGGGGCCCTGCTGGACACCGTGGTCGCGGAGTCCTGAGGCCCGCCCCGGATGCAGGACAACCCCTTCGCGGAGATCGCGCTCGACGGCTCGCTGCTGGCGGCCGCGCCCATCGCCCTGCTCGCCGGCCTGATCTCCTTCCTCTCCCCGTGCGTGCTGCCGCTCGTGCCCGGCTACCTCGGCTACGTCTCGGGTCTGGGCGGCGCCGCCCTGGACACCCCGCGGCGCGGCCGCGTGGTCCTCGGCGCGGTGCTCTTCGTCCTGGGCTTCACCGCCGTCTTCATGGTGATGAACATCCTCTTCGCCGAGCTCGCCTTCCGGATCCTGCGGGACCTTGCCTGGGTGACGCAGCTGCTCGGCGTGCTCGTCATCGTGATGGGCGTGGTGTTCATGGGCGGGCTGCGCGGGCTGCAGACCGAGCGCAAGCTCCACCTGAGGCCCGCCGCCGGCCTGGCCGGGGCGCCCCTGCTGGGGATGACGTTCGGCCTCGGCTGGGCGCCGTGCATCGGCCCCACGCTGGCCGCCGTCTTCGCCCTGTCCTACACGCAGGACTCCTCCGCCGTGGCCCGCGCCGCACTGCTGGCCGGGCTGTACTGCCTGGGCCTCGGCCTGCCGTTCGTCCTGATCTCCTTCGGGATCGAGCGCGGCATGCGCGCCCTCGGGTTCTTCCGGCGGCACCGCCGGGCCGTCATGGTGGCCGGCGGAGCGGTGCTGATCCTGCTCGGCCTGGTCATGGTCACCGGCCTGTGGACCGAGTGGATGGTCCGCCTGCAGTCCTGGTTCCAGAATGAATGGGTGATGCCCCTGTGAGCCCGAAGCCCGCCCCCACCGGGTCCTCCCGCGCCCGCAGCCGTGACGACGTCGCTCTCCCGGCGCTCGGCGCGCGCGGCATGCTGCGCTGGGCCTGGACGCAGCTGACCAGCATGCGCACCGCGCTGCTGCTCCTGCTGCTCCTGGCTGTGGCCGCCGTGCCTGGCTCGCTCGTGCCCCAGCGCCGCGCCGGCCCCGAGATCGTGGACCGGTGGATCGAGGACAACCCCTTCTGGGGGCCGGTCCTGGACCGGGCACAGTTCTTCGACGTCTACTCCTCGGCCTGGTTCTCCGCGATCTACCTGCTGCTGTTCATCTCCCTCGTGGGCTGCGTGCTGCCGCGCGCCGTCAAGCACGCCCGGGCGCTGCGCCAGCCCCCGGCCCGCACGCCCCGCAACCTGGGACGCCTGCCGGAGTCCGGCGTCGTGGTCCTCGAGGAGGGCGGCCCCGCCCCCGAGGAGGCGGTCCGCCAGGCCCAGCGCTGGCTGAGGAGGAGGCGCTACCGCGTGCAGTTCCGTCCCGAGGACGCGGGCGCCTCCGTGGGCGCCGAGCGCGGGTACCTGCGGGAGGTCGGGAACATCCTGTTCCACCTGTCCCTGATCGGCGTGCTCGTGTTCATGGCCTACGGCGCCATGACCAAGTACACGGGGCAGAAGATCATCGTGGAGGGGGAGGGGTTCGCCAACAACCTGGTCTCCTACGACTCCTTCACCCCCGGCATGTACTTCGACGCCGAGGACCTGCAGCCGTTCTCCCTGACCCTGGAGTCGTTCGACGCCGAGTTCGAGCGCCAGTCCCTCACCCACTACGGCCAGCCCCTGGACTACACGGCCGTCATGCAGGTCCGCGAGGGCTCCGACGCCGCGCCCGAGGAGCGCATCCTCAAGGTGAACCATCCGCTCGAGGTGGACGGCGCCAGGGTGTACCTCGTGGGCAACGGCTACGCACCCGTGGTCACCGTCCGGGACGGCAACGGGGACGTGGCCTTCCAGGGGCCCGTGGTCACGCGCGTCACCGACCAGAATTACAACTCCCTGGCCGTCCTGAAGGTGCCCGACGCGCGGCCCGACCAGCTCGGCTTCGTGGGTCAGTTCATGCCCGCGGCGGACGACCCCACCGGCTCCGGCGTCGAGATCTCCGTGGACCCCGAGCTGCTGAACCCGAAGCTGATCCTGAACTCGTACCACGGCGACCTCGGCCTGGACGCGGGCGTCCCGCAGAACGTCTACGTCCTGGACACCGCGTCCCTCACCGAGCTCAACAGCCGCAAGAACGCCAACGGCGGCATCACGCTGGCCGTGGGCGAGACGTACGAGCTCCCCGAGGGCAAGGGCTCGATCAGCTTCGACGGCGTGCGCCGCTACGTCGGCCTGGACATCCACCACGACCCGGGCAAGTGGGGCGTCGGGTTCTTCGCCCTCACGGCCCTGGCCGGGCTCGCGATCAGCCTGTTCACCCGCCGCCGCCGCGTGTGGGTCCGCGCCCGTGCCGACGACGCCGGCCGCACCCGCGTGGAGTACGCGCTCCTGGCCCGCGGTGAGGAGTTCGGCCTGCGCGAGGAGCACGTGGCCCTGCGCGAGGCCTTCGACGGCATGTGGCCGGTGACCGCCGCGCAGGCGCCCGAGCCGGATCCCGCCCCGACCCCCCACCAGCCCCCGGCCGCGGCCCCGGGCTCCACCCCCGACGCCCCCGCGACCCCCCGATCTGGAGACTGACAGTGTTCAATCCCATGGCTCCCGTGAACGAGCAGCTCGCGTACTACAGCGACCTGTTCATGCTGATCGCCGCCCTCGTGTACGCGGTCTCGTTCATCCTGTTCGCGATCGACATGGCCACCTCCTCGGCCACCATCCGGCGCCTCGAGGCCGAGCTGGCCCGCGAGGGCGGGGCGAGCGCGGCCGCCGCCCCGGCACGGGAGCGCGAGCTCGCCGCGGTCGGCGCCGGCGGCTCCAGTGCTCTCGGCGCGTCCGCCGGCGGCACCACGACCCCCGCCGGCGCGAGCACGGCTTCCGGCGCCCCCGTGGACCTCGTGGACGAGGACATGGACTACACCGGCAACGGCCGGCGTCCGGTGGCCAACGTGGCCGTGGCCGTCCTGGCGATCGGCTGGGCGCTGCACGCGTTCGCCGTCGTCGCCCGCGGCATGGCCGCCCACCGCGTGCCGTGGGGCAACCTCTACGAGTTCATGACCACCGGCGCCGTGCTGATCACGGGCGTGTACCTGGCGTTCCTGATCCGCAAGGACCTGCGCTTCGTGGGCACGTTCGTCACGGGCCTCGTGGTGGCCATGATGTGCGCGGCCACCATGGGCTTCCCCACGCCGGTGGGCCACCTCCAGCCGCCGCTGCAGTCGCCGTGGCTCGTGATCCACGTGTCCATCGCGGTGCTCGCCACCGCGCTGTTCACCCTCACCGCCGCGATGTCCGCCCTGCAGCTGCTGCAGGAGCGTGCCGAGCTGCGCGCCGCCGCGGGCGAGCGCACGTGGTCCTTCCTGCGCCTGGTGCCCTCCGCCCGCGCCCTCGAGAACTGGTCCTACCGCATCAACGCGGTCGGCTTCGTGATGTGGACCTTCACCCTGATCGCCGGCGCCATCTGGGCCGAGGCCGCGTGGGGCCGCTACTGGAACTGGGACACCAAGGAGGTCTGGACCTTCGTGATCTGGGTGGTCTACGCGGCGTACCTGCACGCCCGCGCCACCCGCGGCTGGACCGGCCGCCGCGCCGCCTGGCTGAGCATCGTGGGCCTCCTGTGCGTCGTGTTCAACTACACGATCGTCAACAAGTTCTTCCCCGGCCTGCACTCCTACGCGGGCCTGCCCAGCTGACCGGCACCGCCGGACCCCGCGCGCGGAAGAGCCCCGCCGGAACACTCCGGCGGGGCCCTCGTCGCGTCCACCCTCCCCGGGACGCCCAGCGCGGCGGCGACATTCCAGCGGGTCAGCACCGCTGGAATGTCGCCGGAGCGCTGGGAGGGAGGGGGTTCAGCGGGCGGATCCGTCCTCCGGGTCGCCGTCGTCCTCGCCCCGCCCCCGACGACGGCGCAGCTCCTCCTCGCGGGCGCGCAGTTCGCGCTCACGCGCCTCGAGCTCCCTCTCCCGCTCCGCCTGCCGCCGCTGGACGCGCAGGGAGCGCAGGAAGTCCTCGTCGTCGTCGGGGGAGGCGGGGCGGGCGGCCGGGGCGGACCCGCCCGCGGTGCGGGGCACCCGGCGCCTGCCCAGGATCAGCCACAGCAGCGGGCCCACCAGCGGCAGCAGCACCACCGTGAGGACCCAGGCCCACTTGGGCAGCGAGCGCACCTGGTGCGCGGGGGTGAGCAGCGCCTCGAAGAGCGCGTAGAGCGTGAGGCCGACGAGCGCGATCGCCGCCGGGATGATGAACCGACCCATCGCCCCAGTCTACGAGGGCCGGCGGCGGGGCGCGGCGCCGGGCGGGGTCGAGCCCCGGCGGGCCCCCGCGGGCGCCGCTCCTAGACTGGGCCCATGCGTCTCTTCCTCTACGGCCTGGTCCGCGTGGTCCTGTTCTTCCTGATCTGGGCGGCCGTCTACTACCTGACGAACCTCGGCATGCTGGTGGCCCTCGTGGTGGCCACGATCCTCACCTTCGCGGTGTCATACCTGTTCCTGACCCGCCTGCGCATGGGCGCCTCGCGGGACCTGCAGGACGCGTGGGAGGGCCGCCAGGGCCGCCGGGGCCGCACCGAGACGGCCGACGCCGACGCCGAGGACGCCTACACGGACGGCCGCTTCGGCCGCTGAGCTCCCCTGGCCCGGGCGAGCGTCAGAGCGCGACGCCGAGGGCGAACGTGACGGCGTAGACCACGCCGACGATCCCGGTGGCCTTGAGCACGGGGATGAGGTCGGCCCGCTCGTGCGCCCGGAGCACGTCGAGGCACGGCCGCACGGCCGCCGCGCCGGTCAGGAGCACGAGCCACAGCCAGGGGTGCGCGCCGGTGAAGAGCAGCGGCAGGACCACGGCGACGACGAGCATCGCCGCATAGGAGGCTCGCGCCGGGCCGTCCCCGATCCGGGCGGCGAGCGTCATCTTGCCGACCTGGCGGTCCGTGGGGATGTCCCGGATGTTGTTGGCCATGAGCAGGGCCGTGGAGATGAGGCCGCAGCCCACCGCGCCTGCCCATGCGAGGCCGTCGACCCTGCCGGCCTGCGTGTACGTGGTGCCGAGCACCGCCACCAGGCCGAAGAACACGAACACGAAGACCTCGCCCAGGCCCAGGTAGCCGTAGGGCTTCCTCCCGCCGGTGTAGTACCAGGCCGCCACGATGGCCGCGACGCCCACGAGCACCATCCACCACGCGCCCGAGAGGGCGATCAGTGCCAGGCCCGCCACGGCCGCCACCCCGAAGCACGCGAACGCGGCGTGCTTGACGGCCTTCGCCGGCACCAGCCGGGAGGCGGTGAGGCGGAAGGGGCCCACGCGGTCGTCGTCGGTGCCGCGGATGCCGTCCGAGTAGTCGTTGGCGTAGTTCACGCCCACCTGCAGGGCCAGGGACACGATCAGCGCCAGCAGCGCCCGGCCGAGGTGGAGCCCGCCGAGCACGTGGGCCGCGGCGGAGCCCACCACCACGGGCGCGACCGCCATCGGCAGGGTGCGCAGACGCGCGGCGGCGATCCACTGGGAGACGGAAGCGGCCATGGGCGGGGGACCTCCTGGAGGGGGCGGGGCGGGACGGTCCATTGTCGCACCGGACCGGCCGGGGGCGGCCTCGCCGTCGGTCAGCGCAGGCGGGCGAGCAGCGCCCGGCGGTCCGTCTTGCCGTTGGGCAGCAGGGGCAGGGCGGGGAGGGCCAGCCAGCGCTTGGGCACGGCGGGCGCGCCGAGCCCCCGGCGCACGACGCCGGACAGCCGGCTGCACTGCGCCTCGTCCCAGGCCGCCGGGGCCCCGGCCGGCACCACGGCCGCCACGACCGCCTGGCCCCACTCCGGGTCCGGCACGCCGCCGACCCACGCGGCGGCCACGGCCGGGTCCGCCTCGAGGATCGCCTGGACCGCCGCGGCCGAGACCTTCACCCCGCCGGTGTTCACCACGTCGTCCACGCGGCCGGTCACGGTGACGCGCTGTGTGCCGTCGGGGAGGTCCTCCACCGCGCCGGTGTCCTCGGTGAGGTACCACCGCGCCGGGCCCTGCCCGCCGAAGTGCGCCGCGGTGCGCTCGGGGTCGTCGAGGTACCCGGCGGCCGCCATGGGCCCGGACAGGCGCAGGCGGGGGACGGCGTCGGCGTCGTCCGGGGCGGGGGAGACCAGGTCCGCACGCACGCCCGGCAGGGGGACGCCGTCGTAGACGCACCCGCCGCACGTCTCGGACATCCCGTAGGTCAGGTGCATCGGCACGCCGGCCTCGGCGGCCGCGGCCCGCAGCGGGTCGGGCACGCGCGCCCCGCCCACGAGCACCGCGTCGAAGCCCTGCAGGGCGCGCAGGCCCACGGGGTCGGCGGCCGGGTCGAGCAGCCGGGCCAGCTGGGTGGGCACGAGGGAGACGATCCGCGTGACGTCCCCGGCCTGCGCGCGCAGGCGGGCGGTGCCGTCGGCGAAGAGCGCGGGCGTGAACGGGCCCGGGGCCAGGGCGACGGGCGCGGTCCCGGCCTGCACCGAGCGGGAGAGCACCGCCAGGCCGGCCACGTACTGCGGGCCCACGGCCAGCAGCCACGCGCCCTCGGTGCCCAGCCGGGCGGCCGTCGCCGCCGCGGAGGCCTCGAGGCCGGCGTGCGTGAGCACCGTCTGCTTGGGCGTGCCGGTGGACCCGGAGGTCCGGACCACGGCGACGGCGTCCGGGTGCCCGCCGCGAGCGACGTCCCGCGCCTCGGGGCGGGGCAGGACGGCGCCGTCCGCGGTGAGCTCCACCGGGGCGCCGCCGTCGAACGCCGCGGCCAGTGCGTCCCGGGCGGCGGCGAGCGCCGCGGGGGTGACGGGCATCAGAAGTAGTACGGGAACGGGGTCCAGTCCGGGTCGCGCTTCTGCAGGAACGCGTCCCGGCCCTCCACGGCCTCGTCCGTCATGTACGCCATGCGCGTGGCCTCGCCGGCGAACACCTGCTGGCCGGCCATGCCGTCGTCGGGCAGGTTGAACGCGAACTTGAGCATGCGGATGGCCTGCGGGGACTGCGCGTTGATGTCCGCGGCGTACTCCAGGGCCACCTCCTCGAGGCGCTCGTGGTCCACGGCCTCGTTGACGGCGCCGAACTCCACCATCTGCTCGGCGGAGTACTCGCGGGCAGCGAAGAAGATCTCGCGGGCGCGCTTCTGGCCCACCTGGCGGGCCAGCAGGGCGGAGCCGTAGCCGGCGTCGAAGGAGCCCACGGTGGCGTCCGTCTGCTTGAACTTCCCGTGCTGCCTCGAGGCGAGCGTCAGGTCCGCCACCACGTGCAGCGAGTGCCCGCCGCCGGCGGCCCACCCGTTCACGACGGCGACGATCACCTTCGGCGAGGTCCGCATCAGCCGCTGCACCTCGAGGATGTGCAGGCGGCCGGCGCGGGCCGGGTCGATGGTCTCGGCGGTGTCCCCCTCGGCGTAGCGGTAGCCGTCGCGGCCGCGGATGCGCTGGTCGCCGCCGGAGCAGAACGCGTGGCCGCCGTCCTTGGGGGAGGGGCCGTTGCCGGTGAGCAGGATCGTCCCGACGTCCGGGGTCATGCGGGCGTGGTCCAGCACGCGGTAGAGCTCGTCCACGGTGCCGGGACGGAACGCGTTGCGCACCTCCGGGCGGTCGAAGGCGATGCGCACCGTCGGCAGGTCCCGCACCCAGCGGCCCTCGACGTCGCGCTCCACCTGGCGGTGGTACGTCATGTCCTCGAGGTCGAAGCCCTCCACCACGCGCCAGCGCTGCGGGTCGAAGACGTCGGAGACCTTCTCGGGGAGGCGGTCGCGGTCGGGGCGGGCGGAGGGCGGCTCGGTCATGGCCCCGACCCTACTGCCCCCACGTTTTCGTTCGAGAAACGGGGAAGGTCAGAAGCGCCTTCGTTCGCGACATGGGCGGCGTGCCATTCATCACCGTGCGAGAAGTCGGGGTGCCTTCGCGGGGTGCCGTCCGTGGGATTGGAGGGGCCCAGGGGAGCGAAGGAAGGGATGCCGGTGATGCCGAGCCGGTGTTGACCGGGCGCGGAGGGAGTCGACGGCGCGGCGGAAAGACTGGGTGGGCGGAGGCCTGCGCACTGGACCGGTCGACCTGCACCCAGCCACGACCGCGAATCCCGGCAGAGTGCGGCGCCCCGCCCGTTTCTCGAACGAAAGCGCTCGACGCCCCGCCCGTTTCTCGAACGAAAGCGCCGGTGGGGTCAGGACCAGGACGCCGGGCCGTGCGAGCCGGCCGGGTACTCCTCGAGCGGCACCTCGTCGGCCTTCCACGCCGCGATCACCGGCTCCATGATGCGCCACGACTCCTCGGAGACGTCCCCTCGCACGGACAGCAGCGGGGTGTCGGCGAGGATGCCGCGCAGCACCTCGCCGTACGCGTCCACGCGGCCCTGGGCCAGGTCGGCCTCCAGCTGCGTCCGCCGCGTCTCGAACGGGGTGTCCGCGTCGTCCACGGCCAAGGAGATCGCGAGGCGCTGCGGGTCCAGCCCGACCACCACGGTGTCCTTCCCCTCGGCCGGCGTGAGCCCCTCCGGGGTGAACCGCGGCGGCCGCAGCGTCATGGTCACCTCCCAGCGGGTCTCGGCGAGCGCCTTGCCCGAGCGCAGCCGGAACGGCACGCCCTCCCAGCGCGGAGTGTCCACCGCCAGCGTCACCTCGGCCAGCGTCTCCGTCCGGTTCTCGGGGTCCACGCCCTCCTCGGCGGCATAGTCCGGGATCGCCCGCCCGTCCACCTCGCCCGCGGTGTACCGCGCGCGCCGCGAGGAGGCGGCCGCGTCGTCGTCCCACACGTGCGTGGCCCGCAGCACCGTGGCCACCGCGTCCTGCAGCGGGCGCGGGGCGATGGCGGTGGGCGCCTCGAGCGCGACCATCGCGAGCACCTGGAGCAGGTGCGACTGCAGCATGTCCTTGAGCGCGCCCGCCGTGTCGTAGTACCCGGCCCGCCCCTCGAGGGCGATCGACTCGTCGATCACGATGTCCACGCGCTCGACGTCGCCGGCGTTCCACGTGCGCTCCAGCAGCCGGTTCGCGGTGCGCAGGCCGAGCATCGCGGTCACCATGGACTCGCCGAGGAAGTGGTCCACACGGTGGATGTGGGACTCGTCCGTGATGCGCGCCAGCAGCGCGTTCAGGTCCCGCGCGCTCTCCTGGGACTCGCCGAACGGCTTCTCCATCACGAGGCGCAGGTCCTCCGGGCGGTCGTCCAGCTGTGCGAGCGCCGCGCACGCGCTCGCGGCCACGCCCGGCCCGACGGCGAAGTACAGCACCGGGACCGCGTCCGCGCCCGCGGCCGAGCGCGCCGCGTCGAACAGGCCCCGCAGGTCGTCCGCGACGGTGGCGTCCGCCGCATGCCAGACCGCCCCGTCCACGAGCGGACGGCGTCGCTCCTTCGGCACGTCGGCGTCCGCGAGGGCCCCGTCGATCAGCTCGCGCCACTGCGCGTCGTCCATCTCGCCCCGGCCCGAGCCGATCAGCGTCACCTCCGGCAGCTCGTGCGCGGCCATCGCCTGGGCGAGTCCGGGCAGCAGCAGGCGCTTCGTGAGGTCGCCGCTGCCGCCCATGATGATCAGTGCGACGGGGCGGCTGAGGTCCGCCGTCGCCTGCGCGGGCGGACCGGTGCGCTCCGCGACGTCGGCGTCCTGGGCGTCCTGGTGCTCGGGCATGGTCCTCCTCGGTGGCGGGTGCTCGGCGGCCAGTCTCCCCGGGCCCGGCATGCGGGGTCCAGGGGCGAGCGGTCCGGCGGCGACATCTGGGCCCGCGCACCTCCACGGTGATGGACTGGCGGGCATGACCGACCGCCATCGCATCGACGACCACGCGTACCTCTCGAACCAGCACAGCGGCGCCCTCGTCGCGCGCGACGGCACCGTGACGTGGCTGTGCCTGCCCCGGTTCGACTCCCCGGCCATCTTCACCTCGCTCCTGGGCGAGGCCGAGCACGGCGAGTGGGCGCTCGGCGTCGAGGGCGGCGAGGTCGTGGAGCGCGAGTACCTCGAGGACACCCTCGTGCTGCGCACCCTGTGGCGCGGACCGGAGGGGGAGGCCGAGGTGCTGGACTTCATGCCCCTGGAGGACGCCCGCGGCCCGGCCGTGGACGGTGAGGACGCCGGGGCCGGCGCCACGGACGAGGGCGCGACGCGTCACCCCGCCGACGGCGCCGGCACGCGCGCGGACCTGGTGCGCCGCGTGCGCTGCCTCTCCGGTCGGGTGCAGGTGCGTCAGTGCCTGCGGCTGCGCCTGGACTACGGCGAGGTGGCGCCGTGGGTCTCGCGCCAGGAGGACGCGGCCGGGGAGCGGTTCCTGGCGTTCGTGGCCGGCGGCGACGCGATCGCCGTCCACGGCCCGGACCTGCAGGCCGCGGACATGCGGCACGTGGGCACCACGCGCTTGGGCGAGGGCGAGAGCGAGGCCTGGAGCCTGGCCTGGTACCCGGCGTGGGGCACCGCGCCGGCCGCGCCCGACGTCGAGACGTCCCTGCAGCGCACCGTGGACGGCTGGCGGGACTGGCTGGGCGAGCCGCACGCCGAGGGGGCGCGGGCCGAGCGGATCCGCCGGTCCCTCCTGGTGCTGCGGGGGCTGACCCACCGGGACACCGGCGGGATCGTGGCGGCGGCCACCACGTCCCTGCCCGAGGACTTCGGCGGGGAGCGCAACTGGGACTACCGCTACGTGTGGCTGCGGGACACCGCGCTCACCCTCGAGGCGCTGCTGGCGCACAACCACAAGGACGCGGCGACGGCGTGGCGCGACTGGCTGCTGCGTGCCGTCGCCGGGGACCCCGAGCAGGTGCAGATCATGTACACGCTCTCCGGGGAGCGGAAGATGCCGGAGAGCGAGCTGGAGCACCTGACGGGGCATGCCGGTTCCCTGCCCGTGCGCATCGGCAACGGCGCGGCCACGCAGTGGCAGGCGGACGTGATCGGCACGGTGATGATCGCCCTGTGCGCGCTGCGCACGGCGGGGGTGCAGGAGGACCGCTGGTCGTGGCCGCTGCAGAAGCGGCTCGTGGAGCAGGCGCTGGCGCGGCGGGGCGAGAAGGACCACGGCCTGTGGGAGATGCGCGGCGAGCCGGCGTTCTTCACGCACGGGCGCGTGATGATCTGGTCCGCCGTCGAGCGCGCGCTGCACGCCGTCCGCGAGCAGGGCATGACAGCCACCGACGACGAGATGAAGCTGTGGGCGAGCGCCGAGGCGGAGCTGCGCGAGGAGATCCTCACGCATGGCGTGCACCAGGACGGCCACTTCACGCAGACCTACGGGGTGGACGCCGTGGACGCCTCCCTGCTGCAGATCCCGCACACGGGCTTCCTCCCGCACGACGACCCGCGCATGCTCGCCACCGTGGAGCGGATCGAGCGGGACCTGATGACGACCGGCGGCCTCGTGAAGCGCTACGAGACCGACGGCACCGACGGGCTGGAGGGCCACGAGGCACCCTTCCTGATCTGCGCGTTCTGGCTCGTGGAGCAGTACGCCCGCTCCGGCCGCGTGGAGGACGCCGAGGCGCTCATGGAGCGCCTGGACGGCTGCGCCAACGACCTGCACCTCATGGCCGAGGAGTACGACGACGAGCGTGGCCGCATGGCCGGGAACTTCCCGCAGGCGTTCAGCCACCTCGGGCTCATCCGCGCGGCGGACGCGCTCGCGGAGGCCCGCGGCGAGCGCTGAGGGAGCGTTGAGGCCTGGTCTGGGCGTGTCGCGGCGCGCCACCGCTCGGGTGTGGTGTGATCCGACATACCCGGCGCATCCGCCCCCGAGGGCTCGGGACACGCGCGCCCGGACCTGACGAGAAGGAGCGCCCGTGCCTGCCATCACCCGCCTCGACGAGGTCGAGGTCCACTCCCTCGACGCCGCCGACGGACCGTTGATCGCCCGCCTCACATTCCGTGTCGGCGCAGTCGACGAGACGGTGTCCACGCTGGGGCTCTCCCACCTCGTCGAGCACGTGGCCCTGGACGGCGTCGACGGTCTGGAGCCCGACGTCAACGGCGAGTCCCGGATGACGTACACGGCGTTCCAGGTGAAGGGGACTCCGGAGGTGGTGGTCCGCCGCCTCGGACAGATCTGCTCCCGGATCGCCGACCTGGCGATCGGTCGCCTGCCGGTGACCGAGGTGGACCGGTCACGCCGGGTGCTGCTGGCCGAGCGCGGCGGTCCCATGGGGGACCAGATCGCGGCTGAGCACCTGCACGTCCGGCTCGGCGCCACCGGGTTCGGCCTCGGTGCCGTGCCGGCCCGGTTCACCGCCCGCTTCTCGGCAGAGGAGGCGTCGGCGTGGGCCGGGGAGCACTTCACGGCCGGCAACGCCGTGCTGGCACTGTCCGGCCCGGTGCCGGAGGGCCTCCGCCTGCCCCTGCCCGCCGGGGCCCGCCGGACGCCGCCCGACACCCCCGCGCTCGACCATTCACTGCCCGGTGAGTACCTCTCCGGGGCGGAGGAGCCGTCGCTGTCGTTCGTGGCACCGGACATCCTCGAGGCGCCCGCCGCGACCGCCGTCCTGCTGGGCACCCTGCGCTCCCGGGTCTTCCGTCGCCTGCGGCAGGAGACCGGGATCGTCTACGACATCGCGCCCGACGTCGCCGTGGTCGGGCGGCGCGGCGTGGTCGTCGTGGCGGTCCGATGCTCGGACAGGGACGCCGTCGCCGCGATGGAGGGGGTGCTCTCCATCCTGCGGGACCTTCGCGACGGCGGCGTCACGGACGCGGAGCGCGAGCAGGCGGCACTCGAGTTCGCGGAAGCCCGGGCCGAGACGACCCCGTTCGACGCGCTCTGCCGGGACGCGGACGACGCCCTCCTCGGCTGGCCGCCGCTCACGCAGGTGGGCGAACAGGACATCCGAGCCGTGCGGGACGAGGACCTGGCCGCGCTGCTCGCCCAGCTGGAGAGGACCCTACTCGTGGGCTTCGGGCCCGGGAGCCGCACGGAGGAGGAGGTCCTCGCGGGCGACACCCGGATGCTGCCGCGCGCAGAGCGGCCGGACGGGCCCGCCATCGAGGGAGAGCAGTTCCGTCCTGGCCTCATGGTGCGCATGGGCGGTCTGCGCCTGCGATGCACCGTGGGGGAGCGGGGTCTGGGACTGGACCTCCCCGACGGGCGGGTGGGCGTCCTCTGGGAGGAGGTGGTGGCATGGAGCGCCACCACGGACGAGGACGGCATCGACGTGGTGAGCATCGAGACGCTCGACGGCGGCGGCGGCGACATCCCCGTGGGCCTCATGAAGCACGGGGACCGGCTCCGGTCCCTGCTGCTGGCGAACCTGCCGGAGCGCCTGCGCCTTCCCGACGACGTCTGAGCCGAACCGCGCGGCGCCGGGGCCGTCAGCCGCCGACGCGCTCGCGGAGGTCCGCGGCGAGCGGTGACCCCCGCACGCGACGTGTCCCCCTGCGTTGTCGTTCGCGACATGGGCGGCCTGTCGGACGCGCCGCCCGCTTCTCGAACGAAAGCGTCCGACACGCCGCCCGTATCTCGAACGAAAGCCTCAGAGGCGGTCGGTCGCTCCGAGCGCCGTGAGCAGGAACGCGTACTCCCACGCGGTGTCCTCCCAGCCCTGGTAGCGGCCGGAGGCGCCGCCGTGGCCGCCGTCCATCTCCGTGCGCAGCAGGATCGGGGCGCCGCCCTCGGCCAGGGGCGTGGCCTGGTCCGAGGTGACGGTGCGGCGCAGCTGCGCCACCCACTTCGCGGGCTCCACGTAGAGCACCCGGGTGTCGTGCAGGCTGGTCACGGCGGCGATCGCGGGGTAGTCCACGGCGCGCACGTTCTCGTACGGGGAGTAGGCCTTCATGGTGGCGTAGACCGCCGGGTCCTCGATCGGGTTGCCCCATTCCTCCCACTCGAGCGCGGACAGCGGCAGCTCCGGGTCGAGGATGGAGGTCAGCGCGTCCACGAACGGCACCACCGCCAGGCACGCCCGGTACAGCTCCGGGGCGCGGTTCAGCACGGCGCCCATGAGCAGGCCGCCGGCTGAGCCGCCCGTCGCCGCGATCCGCGCCGGGTCCACCCAGCCGGAGTCCGCGACGAACCGCGTGGCGTCCACGAAGTCCGTGAACGAGTGGTGCTTGGCGGCCTTCTTGCCGTCCTCGTACCAGGCTCGGCCGAGCTCGCCGCCGCCGCGCACGTGCGCCACCACGTAGACCACGCCGCGGTCCAGCAGGGACAGCCGCGCCACCCCGAACACCGGGTCCATGGACATCTCGTACGAGCCGTAGCCGTACACCACGGCCGGCGCCGTGCCGTCCTGCGCCACGTCCCTGCGGCGGATCACGGTCAGCGGGATGCGCACGTCCTCGCCCGTGATCGAGCTGGGCTCCGACGCCGGCGCCCACCAGCGCTCGGCCACGTACAGCTCCCGGTCGAAGCCGGGCACCTCCACCTCGCGGCGCAGGCGCACCTCGCCCGTGGCCGCGACGACGTCCAGCACCCGCGCCGGCGTCGTCCAGGAGACGTAGGTCAGGCGCAGGAAGGGCGAGTCCTGGCTCACGCCCGCCAGGCGGCACGTGTACAGCTCCTCGTCGAACTCCGGCTCGGACCAGGTGAGGGCGCCGGCGGAGGCGGGGCCGCCGTCGTCGCCCGCGCCCGTGCCGGCGAGGAGGTCCCGCAGCCCGTCCAGCGGCGCCACGAGCACGCGCGGCGTGGTGTCCCGGCGCACCGCGAGCGCCACGTGGGTGCGGGTGACCATGACTCCGTCCACGCGCACGGTCTCGGAGTGGGGGACCACGGTGCGCCACGCGGCGCGGTCGGCCACGTCGGCCTCGCGCACCACGGACAGCAGCGAGTTGGGGGCCTTCGTGCCGTCGGCCCGGCGGTCGTGGACGACCAGCAGCACGCGCTCGCCGTCCAGGTCGAGGGGCTCGACGTCGGCGAGCATCCGCGCGTCCCGGCCGATCAGCAGGCGCGGGGCGGGCAGGGGGGCGTCGGCGTCCTCGGGCAGGTCGAGCGCCCACGTCTC
>NZ_JAUNHR010000084.1 GCF_030523875.1 Micrococcus sp.
GCCGGGACCACGCCCGGGGCGCCGCGGACCACGGCCCCGACCGCCGTCGCCGTCGCCCACGCCGCGGCCCCCGCGGCCGCGAGCGCGGCGGCCGTGCGCCGACGCCGCAGGTCCAGCCGTCCGATCGCCAGGCCCGCCGTGAGGAAGGCACCCCACGAGAGGACGGGGTAGTACCCGGTCAGCAGCAGGTCGGCCAGCAGCAGGACCGGGGTCGCCAGGTCCGACGGGGCCGGTGAGGTCCACAGGCGGGCCTCCTGCAGGAACGCCTCGCGGCCCAGGGCGGCCAGCCCGGCCGCCTGCAGGCCGAAGACCAGCACGGGACCCAGGAGCAGCCAGGCCCCGGCGAGCGCCGCGAGCGTGCGTCCGGGCAGCCGCAGCAGCGGCAGGGCGAGGAGGAAGAGCAGCGCGTAGTGGCACAGGATGACGGCCACCGGGGTGCCCAGGGCCCCGCAGGCCAGCCCCAGCAGGAACAGCAGTCCCGCGCGGCGGACCGTGCGGCGGCGCAGCACCGCGGCCGCCCCCGGCGGGACGGGGGAGGGGCCGCCCGAGGCGAGGCCCAGGCCCACGCCGGCCAGCGTCACGAACAGGGCGGCGGCGCCGCCGGAGAAGACGAGGTGCAGCGGATCGGGGTGGCCCGCCGCGGTCACCGGATCGGTCACGTGGACCGCGGCCAGCCCCAGCAGGGCGACGCCGCGGGCGGCGTCGACCCCGGTCAGGCGGCGGGGGGAGACGGGCATGGGCACCTCGTTCGGCGGGGGGGGCGGCGGGGTCGTCCCGGGACGGCGGGCCGGGGCTGCCGCGCGGCCGGACGGGAGCCCGGCGTCGCAGGTGCGCCGCACACGGGGACGGGGCCATCCTCGCAGGTAGGGTGTGCCCCATGACTGCCGCGCCTGGACCCGTGAACCCGTCCGACCTGCCCTTCGGCACCGTCGTGCCAGCCATGGTGACGCCGATGGACCGGGACGGCGCCGTCGACCTGGGGGCGGCCGCCGCGCTCGCCGAGCACCTCGTGGACCAGGGGGCGGACGGCCTCGTGGTCACGGGCACCACGGGCGAGACCTCCACGCTCACGGACGAGGAGAACCTCGCCATGTTCCGCACCGTCGTGGCGGCGGTGGGGGACCGGGCCAAGGTGATCGCCGGCACCGGGACCAACGACACCGCCCACTCCGTGGAGCTGTCCCGCAGGGCCGCCGAGACCGGCGTGGACGGCCTGCTGATCGTCACCCCGTACTACAACAAGCCCAACCAGGCCGGCATCCGCGCCCACTTCGAGGCGATCGCCGACGCCGCCGGGCTGCCCGTCATGGTGTACGACATCCCCGGCCGCTCCGTCATGCCGATCGAGCCGGAGACGCTGATCGCCCTGGCCGCGCACGAGAACATCGTGGCCCTGAAGGACGCCAAGGGCGACCTGCAGTCCACCACCACGGTGCTGGCCCACACGGACCTGCACCTGTACTCGGGCGACGACGGCGCCACCCTCCCGCTCATGGCGCTCGGCGCCGTCGGCGTGGTCTCCGTGGCCGCCCACGTGGCCCCCGGCCTGTACCGCGAGCTCGTGGACGCCGTCCGCGCCGGCGACCTGGCCGCCGCCCGGACCGCGCACTACGCCCTCGACCCCGTGCAGCGCGGCGTGATGGGCCACGTCCAGGGCGCCGTCGCCTCGAAGGCCGTGCTCGCCGCCCAGGGCGTCATCCCCACGGACACCGTGCGCCTGCCGCTGGTGCGCGCCACCGAGCAGGAGCTCGAGGCGATCCGCGCCGACCTCGCGGAGGCCGGCATCCGCTTCTGACGGGCCCAGGCCGGCGGGGTGCGCGCCCGCGCTCCCGTCCCCGTGCTCTCCGCGTCCGGGGCGCACGGTACGTTGGATCCCATGGCGACCCGTACCTCCCCCGCGCGGTCGTCGTCCTCCTCGTCGAAGTCCCGGTCCGGCTCCGCCCGGACCGCGAAGGGCTCCTCGGGGAAGGGCGCGTCCGCCGCCACCTCCGACCGCGACCAGCAGCCCGCGCCCGTGCGCGCCCTGCGCACGGCGTGGATGGCCCTGGCCACCCCCGTCGGCGCGGCCGTCCGCAAGGCCGGGCGCGACGTGCGCATCCCGCGGGAGGACCGTCGGGACGGCACCGGCCTGCTCCTGATCCTGGTGGCCGGGCTCGTCGCCGCGATCGAGTGGTGGGGCCTGCGGGACACCGCCGTGGGCCGCGTGGTGCACCCCGTGGTCGGGGGCACCGTGGGGTGGTTCGCCCTGCTCGTGCCGATCGTCCTGGCCGTGGTCGCCGTCCGCTGCTTCCGCCACCCCCTGGACCACCGGGACAACGGGCGCATCGTGATCGGCCTGCTGATGGCCACCGTGGCCGGCAGCGGCATCGCCCACCTGGTCGGCGGGCTGCCCTCGGCGGCCGAGGCCTTCGCGGACGTCCTGCACGCGGGCGGCATGATGGGCTACCTCGCCACCGTGCCCCTGGCCTCGCTGCTGACGGCCGTGCCGGTGTGGATCCTCATGCTCGCGCTGGCCGTGTTCTCCCTGCTGGTGCTCACCGCCACCCCCGTCGGCTCCATCGGCTCCCGGCTGCGCGGGGCCTACGCGTGGCTCACGGGCCAGGACCCCGAGGGTGCCGAGCGCCGCCGCCAGGAGCGCGCCGAGGCCCGCCGCGCCCGTCGGGAGGCCTCCGGCGCCGAGCACCGGGGCGAGCAGCAGGACCTCGACCTGTCCTCCGAGGACCGGCCGCACGGGCGCACCCACCCGGACCACGACCAGTCCTACCTGGACACCCCCCACGCCGCCCACGGTGCGCACGCCACACCGACGCCCAGGAGGAGGCCGGGCCTGCTGGCCCGCCTGCTGGGCCGCGGCGGGGACGAGGAGCAGGCCCCCGCCGCCCCCGTCCGCGAGGCCCGCGCCTACGACACGGCCGTGATCGAGGAGACCCCCGCCCCGGCGGACCCCTCCGCGGCCGGGTCCCACGCCGCCGGTGAGCAGCCCACCGAGGTGCTCCCCGCCCCGAGGCCCCGGACCGCCGCGCCCGCCCGGACCGCCGCGCCTGAGACGACCGAACCCGAGGAGGAGGCGGAGCCCGCGCCGACCGTGCCCTCCGTCAGCCGACCGGAGCCCGTGCCGGAGGTCACCCACGAGCCCGCCCGTGGGAGCCAGGAGACCCTGGACGGGGACGGGACCTACGACCTGCCGCAGTCCTCCCTGCTGCCCGCCGGGCCGCAGCCCAAGGAGCGCACGGAGTCCAACGACCGCGTGGTCCGGGCCCTGACCACCACGTTCACCGAGTTCAAGGTGGACGCGCAGGTCACCGGCTTCTCCCGCGGCCCCACGGTGACCCGCTACGAGGTGGAGGTCGCCCCCGGCACCAAGGTGGAGAAGGTCACCGCCCTCGAGAAGAACATCGCCTACGCGGTGGCCTCCTCCGAGGTCCGCATCCTCAGCCCCATCCCGGGCAAGCGCGCCATCGGCATCGAGATCCCGAACACGGACAAGGAGGTCGTCGCGCTCGGCGACGTCCTGCGCTCGCAGGCCGCCCAGCGCACCGATCACCCCATGGTCATGGGCGTGGGCAAGGACGTGGAGGGCGGGTACGTCGTCGCGAACCTGGCCAAGATGCCGCACATGCTCGTGGCCGGCGCCACCGGCGCGGGCAAGTCCTCCTTCGTCAACTCGATGATCACCTCGATCCTCATGCGGGCCACCCCGGACGAGGTCCGGATGGTGATGGTGGACCCCAAGCGCGTGGAGCTCACCGCGTACGAGGGCGTGCCCCACCTGGTGACCCCCATCATCACCAGCCCCAAGAAGGCCGCGGAGGCCCTGCAGTGGGTGGTCAAGGAGATGGACACCCGGTACGACGACCTCGCGGCGTTCGGCTTCAAGCACGTCGACGACTTCAATCGGGCCGTCCGCGCGGGCCAGGTGACCCTGCCGCCGGACTCCAAGCGCGTGCTGCGCCCCTACCCGTACCTGCTCGTGATCGTGGACGAGCTCGCCGACCTGATGATGGTGGCCCCGCGGGACGTGGAGGACGCGATCGTGCGCATCACACAGCTGGCGCGCGCCGCCGGCATCCACCTCGTGCTGGCCACCCAGCGCCCCTCGGTGGACGTGGTCACCGGCCTGATCAAGGCCAACGTGCCCTCGCGCATGGCCTTCGCCACCTCGTCCGTGACGGACTCCCGCGTGGTCCTGGACCAGCCGGGCGCCGAGAAGCTCCTCGGCCAGGGCGACGCCCTGTTCCTGCCGATGGGCAAGTCCAAGCCGATGCGCGTCCAGGGGGCGTGGGTCAACGAGTCCGAGATCCACGCCGTCGTCGAGCACGTCAAGACGCAGATGCAGGTGCAGTACCGCGAGGACGTGGTCCCGGAGAAGTCCGAGAAGGTCATCGACGAGGACATCGGGGACGACCTGGACCTGCTGCTGCAGGCGGTCGAGCTCGTGGTCACCACGCAGTTCGGCTCCACCTCGATGCTGCAGCGCAAGCTGCGCGTGGGCTTCGCGAAGGCCGGCCGGCTCATGGACCTGATGGAGTCCCGCGGCGTCGTGGGGCCCTCCGAGGGGTCCAAGGCGCGCGACGTGCTCGTGAAGCCGGACGACCTGGCCGACGTGCTCGCCATGATCAGCGGCGACACCCCGCCCTCGCAGGCGGCCGCCCCGGCGGCACCGGCGGCGTCTGCCGCCGCACCCGCCCCGGCGACCGGCGGCGAGCCGGACCGCTGGTCCTCGGGGGACATGGTGGGGGACGACCTGGACTCCCGGCCGGCCGCGCCGAGCTGGGACGATGAGGACGACGACGAGGAATCGGAGGACGCGTGGCAGCTGACCGGACGCTGACCGGGGGAGGCGACCGCGCCGCGGGCGCCCCCGCCCCGGCGGAGAAGACCCCGGAGTTCAACCTCCCCAACGTCCTCACGGGCCTGCGCATCGTCATGGTGCCGTTCTTCGTGTGGGCGATGTGGGTCGGCGGCCCGTGGGGTGGCGACTCGACCACGGCCCGCTGGATCGCGGTGGCCCTGTTCGTGGTGGCCATGTACACGGACAAGCTGGACGGGGACATCGCCCGCGCCCGCGGCCTGGTGACGAACTTCGGCAAGATCGCCGACCCCATCGCGGACAAGCTGCTCACCGGCTCCGCGCTCGTCCTCTTCTCCCTGCTCGGGGAGCTGTGGTGGTGGGTCACCGCCGTGATCCTCGTGCGCGAGTGGGGCATCACCCTGATGCGCTTCGTGGTGATCCGGTACGGCGTGATGCCCGCCGGCCGCGGCGGCAAGCTCAAGACCGTCCTGCAGGCCGCGGGCATCGGCCTGCTGCTCATGCCCCTGGCGCCCGTGCTGGGCGGCTGGTGGCCGTGGCTGGGCTGGACCGTGATCGGGGCGGCCGCCGTCCTGACCGTGCTGACGGGCATCGAGTACGTGCGGGACGCCGTCCGGCTGCGCCGCGACTGGTTGGCCGCGCACGGCGGCGCCCGGTGAGCGGACCTGGGATCGAGGCCTCGGAGGCGGTCGGCGGCGGATCGGCGGACGCCCGCGCGGTGATCGCGTGGGGGACCTCCGCCGGGGTCACCCTGGCCACGGCGGAGTCCCTCACCGCCGGTCTCGTGGCGGCCGCGCTGGCCGACGTGCCCGGAGCCTCCGCCGTGCTGCAGGGCGGGGTGGTGGCCTACCAGAACACGGTGAAGACGGACCTGCTCGACGTGGACCCGGACCTGCTGGCCTCGCGCGGCGCCGTCGACCCCGAGGTGGCCCGGCAGATGGCCGCGGGCGCGCGCCGGGCGCTGGGAGCCGACGTCGGGGCGTCCACCACGGGGGTGGCCGGCCCCGAGTCGCACCAGGGGCGCCCCGTGGGCACCGTCATGGTCGGCCTCGCCGTGGGCCCGGTGCTGGCACCGGCGCTGCGCGCGCTCGCGCCCGCCCCCACGGACGTGGTGGAGGACGACGACGGCGCCGCGCTGGGCCTCGAGCTGCACCTGACGGGGGACCGGGCGGCCGTGCGGGCCGGGACCGTGGAGCGCGTCCTGGCGCTGCTGCGGGCCCTCGGGACGCCGCCGCTCGCCGCGGGGCACCCCGCCCCCTAGGCTCGGGTGGTGTCCTCCCCTCCCCGGACCGCCGCGTCGCGGCGGGATGCCTCCCGTCCCTCCTCCTCCGACGAGCGTCGCATCGGTCTGATCGCCGACCCCGGCGTCCCCTGGAAGCTCGCCCAGCGGGCGGCCCGGACCCTGCCGGACCTCCTGGCCGAGCGGCGCGGGGGATCCGTCCGGTGGAGCGTCGAGGTGCGGCAGCAGGTCCTCCCCGTCAGCCCCGACGGGCACCTCCTCCTGGAGGGGGAGGCCGCCCGCCTCGCGGAGGAGAACGGCTGGGACACGGTCGTGGCCGTCGTCGACCTGCCGCGCTTCGAGGAGGGCCGCGGCGTCGTCGCGGACGTGATGCCGCACCGCGGCGTCGCCTCGGTGTGCGTGCCGGCCCTGGGTGTGGTGCGCACGGGGCCGCGCCCGAGGGGGCGGACGCCTCGCCCGGCCACGGCGTCGTCGCGGGGGAGGACCTCACACCCGTAGCGGACACGGAGGTCCGTGGATCGGATCAGGACGACGACCTCTCCACGGTCTTCGTCAAGGGTCCGGGCGGCACGGCGCGGCTCCTGCTGGGGATGGTGGCGGCCAACCGGCCCCTGCGCCTGGCCCGGGGGATGAAGTGGGCGGTGGCCTCCGCCGGCGCCGCCGGGGCCTACGGCGTGTTCTTCGGCTCCATCTGGACCCTGTCCAGCCAGATGGGCCTGCTCCGCCTGGCCGCGGTGACGGTGCTGGCCGTCGTGATGCTGGTGCTGTGGCTCATCCTGACCAACGGGCTGTGGGTCCGGGGCGGCCGGCACGGCGGGCGGCCGGCCCTGGACAACCTCTCCACCCTGGCGACCGTGGGCATCGCCTGCACGGCGGTCTACGCGGGCCTGTTCGCGGTGCTGGCGGTGGTGGCCGCCGTGATCATCCCCATGTCCTACCTCTCCCATCAGCTCGGCGAGCACGCGGGCATGACGGACATGCTCCGGCTGGTGTGGCTGTCCACGTCGATGGGCACCATGGCGGGCGCGGTGGGCGCCGGGTTCGACGACTCGGACCGGATCCGCACGGCCACCTACTCCCGCAGGGAGCTGGAACGGCGCCGCCTGGCGGACGAGCTCGGGGGCGAGGACGCCGGACGGCCGGGGCGGTCGGGGGAGTCGAGCGTCTCCGGACGCCGGGAATGAGCGGGGGCACCGGTACGTTGTCCTGAACGACTCAAGATCACCGCGACGCCGGGTCCAGGGACGACATCGCTCCCGCACCGCCCGCCGGCCACCTCAGGAGCAGCGATCACACATGATGCGACACCCCGTCCATGCCAACGGCGTCACCCGCTGGGTGAGCGACGAGCCCGTCCGCCGTCAGCCCGCCCCCGAGCTCAAGGAGCGCGCCATGCCCATCCTCCGCCACGAGATCGGCGAGGTCCTCCGGGACGTCCGCCAGCGCCAGGGCCGCACCCTGCGCGAGGTCTCCCACGACGCCCGCGTCTCGCTGGGCTACCTCTCCGAGGTGGAGCGCGGCCAGAAGGAGGCCTCCTCCGAGCTGCTGGCCTCCATCTGCGAGGCCCTCGAGATCCCCATGTCCTTCCTGCTGCGCGAGGTCTCCGACCGGCTCGCCGACCAGGAGGGCGTGGCGATCCCGGACACCGTGCCGGCCGAGATGACGGCCGACGACGTCCCGCCGGTCGGGACCCTCGCCGCGCGGGCGTGAGGGCCAGCGAGTTCCGCCGCCTGATGGCGGAGGAGTTCGGCCCCGCCCGGGCGGAGCTCATGGCCGACACCCTCCACCTGCCGGGCCTGGACACCACCGCCTCGGACGCCCTCGCGTCCGGGGCGGACCCGCGCGAGGTGTGGCTCGCGGTGTGCGACCTCAACGGGGTCCCCGAGTCCCGACGCCTCGGGCGCGACATCCCGCCGAGGGGCTGATCCGGCCCGGGCCGGTGATCGGGGTCGCCCGGGTTCGAACACGTGTTCGAAGCATGGGGTAGAGTCCTGCACAGGTGCCGGGAGGACCCGGCGATCCCCAGCCCGGCCGTCGGACCCCTAACGTGTCCGCCGCGGCCCGTACTCTCCAGACATCAGGCAGCCGCGGGAGGACCCGCGCGAGCACGGATCAGACCCAGGAGTGAACCATGAGCAAGGCGACCGCCGCCGAGAAGGCGACCACGGACCGCGAGAAGGCGCTCGACGCCGCCCTCGCCCAGATCGACAAGCAGTTCGGCAAGGGCTCGGTCATGCGCCTGGGCGAGCAGACCCAGGCTCCCGTGGAGGTCATCCCCACCGGCTCCGTGGCCATGGACGTGGCCCTCGGCATCGGCGGCCTGCCCCGCGGCCGCGTCGTGGAGATCTACGGCCCGGAGTCCTCCGGCAAGACCACCCTGGCGCTGCACGCCGTGGCCAACGCCCAGCGCAACGGCGGCATCGCCGCGTTCATCGACGCCGAGCACGCCCTGGACCCCGTCTACGCCCGCAAGCTCGGCGTGGACACGGACGCCCTCCTGGTGAGCCAGCCGGACACCGGCGAGCAGGCCCTCGAGATCATGGACATGCTCGTCTCCTCGGGCACCCTGGACATCGTCGTGATCGACTCCGTGGCCGCGCTGACCCCGCGCGCCGAGATCGAGGGCGAGATGGGCGACTCCCACGTCGGCCTCCAGGCCCGCCTGATGTCCCAGGCGCTGCGCAAGGTGACCGGCCGCCTGCACCAGACCAAAACCACCGCCATCTTCATCAACCAGCTGCGCGAGAAGATCGGCGTGTTCTTCGGCTCCCCGGAGACCACCACCGGCGGCAAGGCGCTGAAGTTCTACGCCTCCGTCCGCATCGACGTCCGCCGCATCGAGACCCTCAAGGAGGGCGGCAACCCCGTCGGCAACCGCACCCGCGTGAAGATCGTCAAGAACAAGATGGCCCCGCCCTTCAAGCAGGCCGAGTTCGACATCCTCT
>NZ_JAUNHR010000085.1 GCF_030523875.1 Micrococcus sp.
GGGCGCGGCGGCCGCCTGGCCCGGAGCCGGAGCGGCGTGCGAGCCGCCCTCGGGGCGGGCGGGCGCCGGCGCCGCGGGCGGGGCGGAGGTCGGGGCGGCGTCGTGGGGGACGGGGGCCGTCGTCGTCGGGGCGGCGACCCCGGAGGGCCGGCCGGTCAGGCCGAGCTCCTGACGGGCCCGGGCGGCGTGCTCGAAGGCCACCACGAGGTCGTAGCCGCCGGGGACCACGGACTGCGTGGAGGCGAACCCGTGGCGGCCCTTGCGGGCGGCGAAGCCCACCACGCCGAAGATCATCCACACGGCCACGCCCAGCAGCGCGGAGGTGAGCACCTGCATCCAGCCCCCGGTGGGGTCCAGCAGCAGGAGGAAGACGCCGATCATGGCGCCGAACAGCAGGCCGCGCACCGCCGCGCCCAGGGCCACCTGCCCGTAGTCCAGCCGCCCGCGCACGCGCTCCACCACGCGCAGGTCCTTGCCCACGATCGAGACCGCGCTGACGGGGAAGTCCGTGCCGGCCAGCCGGTCCACCTGCTCGCGCGCCTGCGAGTACGTGCTGTAGGTGGCCAGCAGCTCGCCCTGGGGCAGGCCGCCGCCCGCGGGACCGGTCGGGGAGGTCATCATGAAGGACATGCCCCCATTGTGCCCGTCCCGTGCCGCGCCCGCCCGGCGGGTCCGCGCAGCGCGGACACCGGCCCTGTGTCGCACTCCCGGGGCGGGGCGGGGCCGAGCCACTAGGCTGGCCCGGTGAACTCCCCCCGGATCTTCGTGGCCCGCCTGCTGGGCCTGGACGTCTTCGACCCGCTCGGCGACCGCCTCGGCCGCCTGCGGGACGTGGTGGTGCTCGACCGCGGCCGGACGGAGCGCTCCGTGGCCACCGGCCTGGTGATCGAGGTCCCCGGCAAGAAGCGCGTGTTCGTCCCGATGACCCGCGTGACCTCGCTCGACTCCGGGCAGATCATCACCACGGGCCTGATCAACCTGCGCCGCTTCTCCCGCCGCGGCGCGGAGCAGACCGTGGCCGGCGACCTCTTCGACCGCCGCGTGGACCTCGTGGACGGCTCCGGCCCCGCCGTGATCGAGGACCTGGGCCTGGAGCAGCAGCGCAACGGGGACTGGCTGGTCTCCGACCTCTACGTGCGCCGCGACTCCCGCCGCAGCGCCTTCGGCCGCCCCCGCGGGGAGCACCTGCTGCTGTCCTGGGACGAGGCCCGTTGGGGCACGGCCGCCGAGCCGCAGGGCGCCACGAGCTTCGTGGCCGCCCACGAGGACCTCAAGCCCGCCGACCTCGCCGACATGCTCCACGAGATGACGGCCAAGCGCCGCGTGGAGGTCGCCAACGAGCTCCAGGACGAGCGCCTGGCCGACGTCCTCCAGGAGCTGCCCGACGACGACCAGGTGCAGATCCTCTCCCACCTGGACGTCGAGCGCGCCGCCGACGTCCTCGAGGAGATGGACCCCGACGACGCCGCGGACCTCCTGCACGAGCTGCCGGACTCCCAGCAGGAGCTGCTCCTCGAGCTCATGGAGCCCGAGGACGCCGAGGACGTCCGCCGCCTCCTGGAGTACGAGGAGGACACGGCCGGCTCCGTCATGACGCCCGTGCCCGTGGTCCTGCCCCCCGAGGCCACCGTCGCCGAGGCCATGGCCACCATCCGCCAGCAGGAGATCTCCCCCGCGCTGGCCTCCCTGGTGATCGTGGCCCGCCCCCCGCTGGAGACGCCCACCGGACGCTTCCTCGGCGTCGTGCACTTCCAGAGCCTGCTGCGCTACCCGCCGCCCGAGGCGCTGGGCAACATCATGGACAAGGACCTCGAGCCGGTGTCCGACATGGCCTCCGTGGTGCACGTGACCCGCGAGCTGGCCACGTACAACCTCACCTGCATCCCCGTGGTCAACGCCCAGCACCGCGTGGTGGGCGCCGTCAGCGTGGACGACGTGCTCGACCACATCCTCCCCGAGGACTGGCGCGCCATGGACCCGGACGAGACGCCCGAGCCCGACGGCGCGTCCTCCGCCGACGCCCGCGCCTGACCCCCGCCCCGTCCCCTCGACCGCCCCGAAGGAGTGAGCATGGCCCCGTCCCCCCGCGACGCCCGCGAGGCCCGTCCCACCGGCCTGGACACGCCGATGAGCGCCCGGCAGCGCCGGATCCCCCGGCTGAGCCCCAATCCGGACGCCTTCGGGGAGTGGACCGAGGGCATCGCCCGCTTCATGGGCACCCCGCAGTTCCTGCTGTGGATGACCCTGTTCTGCCTCTTCTGGGTGGGCTGGAACTCCTACGGGCCGGAGGGCCTGCGCTTCGACTCGGCGGCGCTGGGCTTCACCGCGCTGACGCTGATGCTCTCCCTCCAGGCCTCCTACGCCGCCCCGCTGCTGCTGCTGGCGCAGAACCGTCAGGACGACCGGGACAAGGTGGCCCTGCGCGAGGACCGCGACCGCGCCGAGCGCAACCTCGCGGACACCGAGTACCTCACCCGGGAGATCTCCGGCCTGCGCCTCGTGCTGCAGGACGTGGCCACGCGCGACTACGTGCGCGGCGAGCTGCGCGGCGTTCACGAGGACCTCGTCGAGGAGCTGCGCGAGGCCATCCGCGAGGAGGTCCGCGCCGAGCTGCGCGCCGAGGGCGCCGACGCCCCCGCGACCGAGCCGGCCCCCAAGCCCAAGAAGAAGAAGGCCAAGTCCCGCGACCGGGACGGCGCGCGCACCGAGGCCGAGGACACCGCCACCACCACCCTGGCGATCATCGCCGCCCAGGAGGCGGCCGAGCAGGCCGCCGCCCGCGGCTCCGGCCACGGCTCCCACGCGGCCGACGACGGCGGCACGGGGCCGCGCGCATGAGCGCCTCCCCCGCCCCCACGGGTCTGCCGCGCCCGGAGGCCGCCACGGACCTGGCCCGCGCGGTCCTGGCCGCGCTCGACGACGTGGTGGACCCCGAGATCCGGCGGCCCGTCACCGAGCTCGGCATGGTGCGGGCGGTCGAGGAGACCTCCCCCGGGTCCGTGCGCGTCACGGTGCTGCTGACGATCGAGGGGTGCCCGCTGCGCGGGACCATCCGGGCCGACGTCTCCGCCGCCGCCCGGCGCGTGCCCGGCGTCGTCGCGGCGGAGGTGGTCCTGGGCGTGATGACCCCCGCCGAGCGCGCGGCGCTGCAGGACGCCCTGCGCGCCTCGCGGCCCGCGAACCCCTTCGGCGCGGACTCCCTGACGCGCGTGCTCGCCGTGGCCTCCGGCAAGGGCGGGGTGGGCAAGTCGTCGGTGACGGCCAACCTCGCCGTCGCGCTGGCCGCCCGCGGGCTCGCCGTCGGCCTGATCGACGCGGACGTGCACGGCTACTCCATCCCCGGTCTGCTCGGGATCTCCGGGACCCCCACCCGGGTCGGCGAGCTGATCCTGCCGCCGCTGAGCCGGGACGTGAAGGTCATCTCCATCGGCATGTTCCTGGACGCCGACCGGCCGGTCGCCTGGCGCGGGCCCATGCTGCACCGGGCGCTCGAGCAGTTCGTCACGGACGTGCACTGGGGGGACCTGGACGTGCTCCTCGTGGACCTGCCGCCGGGCACCGGGGACATCGCCATCTCGACGGCGCAGCTGCTGCCCGCCTCCGAGCTCGTGGTGGTCACCACCCCGCAGCACGCCGCCGCGCAGGTGGCCGCCCGCGCGGGCCAGCTCGCGGAGCAGACCGGCCAGACCGTGGCCGGCGTCGTGGAGAACATGGGCCCCATGACCCTGCCCGACGGCACGGTGCTGGACGTGTTCGGCGCCGGCGGCGGCACGGAGGTGGCGCAGCGGCTCACCGGCGTGCTGGGCACGGAGGTGCCCCTGCTCGGCACCGTGCCGCTGGATCCTGCCCTGCGCCGCCGCGGCGACGCCGGGGAGCCGGTGGTGCTCGCCGAGCCGGACAGCCCGGCCGGGCGCGCCCTGGCCGGGATCGCCGCGCGCCTGGCGGTGCGGCCGCAGAGCCTGCGCGGGCGCGGGCTGCCGATCAGCCCGCGCTGAGCGGTCCGGCCTCGTCGTCGCTCAGGTGGCGTCGACGTCGAACGGGGCCGGGGCCAGGCCGAGCAGGTCCAGGGGCCGGGGCTCGGTCTCCACGCGGCGCGGCCGCGCGGCCGGGGCCGTGGTGCGGTCCTCACGGCCGGGGGCGGCGGCGGTGGCATCCGGCCGCGGCTCCGACTCGTGGACGTCCAGCACGTCCTGCGCGCGGCCCGAGGCCAGCAGGGCCGCGGCGGCCCCGCCTGCGAGGGCGCCGCCGGCAGACACGGCGGACGAGGCGGCCGACGTCGTCGCCGGGGCGGCGGGCGCGGCGGCTGCGGCCGGGGCGGGGGCGTCGTCGGCGCGGACGGCGGAGCTGCCGTCCCCCGAGGGACGGCGGAAGAGGGTGCGCGGGTCCATGTCCCGCAGGTCCTGCTGGGTGAGGCCCCCGTGGACGTCCTCCGCCGAGACCCCGGTGAGCTCCTGGGCCCGGGCGGCGGGCGAGGAGCCGCCGACCGGCTCGGAGAGGGCCTCGCGGATGATCCGGCGGGGGTCGTACTTGCGCCAGTCCACCTCGTCGAAGTCCGTGCCGGTCTCCTCCTTGAACTGGGTCTTGGCCCCCTCGGCCATGTCCCGCATGCGGCGGATCCACTGAGTCAGGCTCCGGGTGTACTCCGGGAGCTTCTCGGGCCCGAGCACGACGAGGGCGATGACGATCAGGATGATCAGCTCAGACCCGTTGATTCCCAGCACGCTCGGAACTCTACTAGAGGTCCGTCCGCCGAGCGGCGCTCACCGGTCCGCCGGGCCCGCCCCGAGCAGCCGCTCCAGGCCGCGCTCCAGGCGCTCGCCGAGGGCGTCGTCGTCCGGGGGCTCGGTGAGGCCGGAGCGCTCCGCGACCACCACCTGGGTGAGCAGGGCCTCCGCCTGGCCGCGCGGCAGGTCGGCGTCCACCCGGTACGCGGCCTCGGGGGTGGTCAGCACGGCGGTCCACGGCCGGTCCGCCCCCTCCGTGATGCGGTAGGCCACGCCCACCGGCAGGGCCTGCTCCGGCCCGAGCCCCGGGGCCCCGCTCTGGGCGCACCCGGCGCGCGCCCGCTCCTGGCCGCCCCGGCACTCCCGGACGGTCACCAGCGGTGCGCCGCGCCCCCAGGCCACGGTGACGCGGGCGGTGTCCGACTCGTGCGCGGCCTCCACCGTGAGCGGCCGCAGCCCGCCCGCGTAGAGGGAGGGGGCGGTCCAGCCGTGCTCGCGGAGCCACTCCACGCGCTCGGCCGCGTCCTCCTCCTCGCCCGCGACGGCGGGGGCGGCCTCCAGCACGGGGGCGCCCGCCTGCACGCCGGCCTGGCGCAGCGCCGGGTCCGGGGCCCCGACCAGCCACAGGGCGGTCAGCACCCCGCCCATGAGCAGGGTGAGGGCCAGCACGGACACCACGAGCCGGCCGGACACCCCGCGCGGGCGCATGACGGCCGCGGTGGCGGCCGGGCGCGAGTGGACGCTGCGGGCGGCCAGGAGCACGCGGGCGCGCTGGTCCGCGACGGCCCGGCACTCCGGGCAGCGGTCGAGGTGGCGCTCCACCCGGCGGTCCAGGCGGCGCGGCAGGGCGCCCTCGAGGTGGGCGTCGAGGCGGGTCACGCAGTGCCGGTGCCCCATGGCGCCTCCTCCCGGTCCGACGGCGGTCTGCGGCGGGCCGGCGGCGCGGGGCGCGGCTGGGGGCTCGCACCGCGGCGTCGCGGCCTCGACCATCATGACCGGCCCGGCTGGGAGGAACCTGGGGCGCCGACGGCGACCCGCGGGACCGCGCCCCGCCCCCGCTCCGTACACTGGCCCCGACCCGGAGGGGACGCCCGTCCCCTCGCCCGCCCGACCCCGGAGCCCCCCCCCATGAGCGCCCTGCACCCCCAGCCCACCGACAAGCACGCCGCCTGGGCGTGGGCGGAGACCCGCACGGCCGAGGACGAGGTGCTGCTGCGCGCCCGCGAGCGCTCGGCGGAGCTGGGCGTGCGGGCCGTGAGCGAGGGCACCGCCGCGCTGCTGACCGTCCTGGCGGCCACGCGGGCGCCGTCGGCGGTGGTGGAGATCGGCACGGGCGCGGGCGTGTCCGGCCTCGCGCTGATGCGGGGCCTGCCCGAGCGGACCGTCCTCACCACGATGGACCCGGACGCCGAGGTGCAGCGGGCGGCACGCGAGGCGTTCTCGGAGGCCCGCCTGCCCACCTCGCGGACCCGCATGATCACGGGGCGCTCCCGCCTGGTGCTGCCGCGGCTGACGGCCGGGGCGTACGAGCTGGTGCTGGTGGACGGCGACCCGGCCTCCCGCGCGTTCGACGTGGAGCAGGCCGGACGCATGCTGGCCCCCGGCGGGCTGCTCGTGGTGGTGGACGCCCTGGACTCGGACCGCGTCCCGCGGGCCGCGGTGCGCGAGGCCTCCACCGTGGCCGCCCGCGCGGTGGACAAGCTGGTCCGCGAGGAGGAGTCCTGGGTCTCGGCGGTCGTCCCCACGGGCACGGGCGTGCTGCTGGCCGTCCGCCGCTGAACGGTGCCCCGGCGGGGCCCCTCCCCCGGACACGCCGTGGCCCCGCACACCGGAGGGTGTGCGGGGCCTCGGCGTCAGGACGCGGGCGTCAGCCCTGCGTGACGCCCTCGAGGCACTGCTTCAGCTCCTTGGCCTCGTCGGCGTTGATCTCGAGGACGAGGCGTCCGCCGCCGTCGATCGGGACACGCATGATGAGGCTGCGCCCCTCCTTGGTCACTTCCATGGGACCGTCCCCGGTGCGGGGCTTCATGGCGGCCATCTGTGACTTCCCTTCTGATGGAGTTCCCGGCTGACACGTGCTGCGGGTGGCGCTCGCGTCGGTCTGACCGGCCCCCGTCCGCTGGGCGGACGTGACCGGTCGCACATGCATTTTATCCCGGATCCGCCGCGGGCGTGCCACCGGCCCGCTCGGCGCCCGGCCGGCGGGCCAGCTCGTCCTCGAGGGCCGCGATGCGCGCCTCGTCCTCGGCCAGCGCGTCGCGCAGCCGGGCGAGGACGGCGTCCACCTGGTCGCGCTGGTACCCGGGCACCGTGGTGGCCAGGCGGACGCGGTCGACGTCGGCGGCGCGGGGGTGCGGGGGCAGCAGGACGGGGTGCGGGGGCGCCTGCCCCGCCGGGTCCCCCGGGGCCGGGGCCGCACGGCCGACGGACACGGCCGCCAGGGCGGCGACGGCGACCACGAGGACCAGGACGGCGGCGATCCAGATCGGCGTGGTCATGCCCGGGGCTCCCCGCACGTGGCGCGGATGCGGTCCACGGCCTCCTGGGCGGTGTCCACCACGGAGAACAGGTCCACGTCCTCGGGCGAGATCATCCCGCGGGCGGCGAGGGTGCCCCGGATCCAGTCCACGAGCGGCCCCCAGAAGTCCCGGCCCACGAGCACCACGGGGAAGCGCGTGACCGTGCCGGTCTGCGCGAGGGTGAGTGCCTCGAACAGCTCGTCGAGCGTGCCGAAGCCCCCGGGCAGGACCACGAACCCCTGCGCGTAGCGCAGGAACATGACCTTGCGGGCGAAGAAGTAGCGGAAGTCCACGCCGATGCCGACGTAGGGGTTCAGCCCCGTCTCGAAGGGCAGCTCGATCCCCAGGCCCACCGAGACGCCGTCGGCCTCGTGCGCGCCGCGGTTGCCGGCCTCCATGGCGCCGGGGCCGCCGCCGGTGATGACGGCGTAGCCCGCCTCCACGAGCAGGCGGCCGAGCTCGACGCCGAGCGCGTACTCCTGCGTGCCCTCCCCCGTGCGGGCGGAGCCGAACACCGAGACGGCGGGGCCGAGGTCCGCGAGGGTGCCGAACCCCTCGACGAACTCCGACTGGATGCGCAGCACGCGCCACGCGTCCGAGGTGGAGGAGGTGGACGGCACCCGGGCCTGGCCGGCGGGCGCCTGGCGGGCGTCCAGCAGCAGCTGGTCGAAGGTCGGGGCCGTGGCGGCGGGGCCGGTCAGGACCTGCCCGCCACGGTGCACGCGGCGGCGGTCGGCGCCGGCGGTCGGGGCGGGGGCGGCGGAGTCGTCGGGGGCCATGCGCCCAGCCTAGGCGAGGGGGTGCACGGCCGGGGCCGACGCACCCGCGCGTCGGAGGGGCGCAGGCGCGGTGCTGCGCTATGCTCCCCGCCATGACGCAGACCACATCCCCCGGTGGGGCGGGCCACACCGGCTCGACCGCCGCCCCGGCCGGCGCCGACGCGCTCATCCGCCTGGAGCACGTGAACAAGCACTTCGGCGACTTCCACGCGCTCAAGGACATCGACCTGGCGATCCCGCGCGGCCAGGTGGCGATCGTGCTCGGCCCCTCCGGCTCCGGCAAGTCCACGCTGTGCCGCACGATCAACCGGCTCGAGACCATCGACGACGACGGCGGCCGCATCCTCATCGACGGCGAGCCGCTGCCGGCCGAGGGGCGGGAGCTGGCCCGACTGCGCGCCGAGGTGGGCATGGTCTTCCAGTCCTTCAACCTCTTCGCCCACAAGTCGATCCTCGAGAACGTCACGCTCGGCCCGATCCGCGTGAAGGGCAAGCGCAAGGCCGACGCCGAGCGCCACGCCATGGAGCTGCTCGAGCGCGTGGGCGTGGCCCACCAGGCCAAGAAGATGCCCGCCCAGCTCTCCGGCGGCCAGCAGCAGCGCGTCGCGATCGCCCGCGCCCTGGCCATG
>NZ_JAUNHR010000086.1 GCF_030523875.1 Micrococcus sp.
TTTTGAGGGTTGAGGCCCCACACCGTTTGGTGTGGGGCCTCCCCGCGTTTACAGGCCCCTTTCGGGTCTCAGCCGACCCCGGCCCACCGCCCGGTAGGCTGAACCGCGCATCCCCGGTGCACTGCTCTCTGCAGCTGCAGGCCATTGCACCCCGTTCCCGATGGAAGGACACCATGGCAGAGGACTCTTCTCGAGACCGTCGCGACGATCGACGCGGGGGGCCGCGGAAGTCCTTCGGCGCCGGCGGCGCCCGTCGGGACGGTTCCCGACGTGGCGACCCGCGAGGTGGCGAGTGCCGAGCGGGGGACACCCCTCGTCGCGGGCAGACCGGCGACGCTGCCGAGTCCCGTGAGCGCGGCGGCCGCAGCACGGACCGCCAGGGGCGTCCGGCGCGGCGGGACGGAGAGGCTCGGGGGCAGCGGCGAGGAGACTCCGGCGGACGTGCGCGGCAGGGAGAGCGGCCGACCCATCGTGGCCGCCCCCACTCCGCGCCGCGTGGCGATCGCCCCGAGCGCACGGAGCGGGAGCGCCCCGTGCACAACCCGGCTGACCTGCGGGCGGCCAACCGCGCCGATCAGGAACGCTCCCCGGACATCGATGCCGACGTCACCGGCAAGGAGCTGGACCGCGGCACCCTGAAGGAGATCGGTGGCCTGGACGAGCGCCCGGGCACCTGGGTGGCCAAGCACCTGGTGATGGCCGGGCGCTACCTCGACGAGGATCCCGGCCTCGCCTTCCAGCATGCTCTGGCGGCCTCCCGGAAGGGCGGTCGGCTGGCGCGTGTGCGGGAGGCCGTGGCCCTCACCGCCTACGCGGCGGGGGAGTACCAGGACGCGCTGCGTGAGTTCCGCACCTACCGGCGGATGACCGGCGACGACACCCACATCGCGGCGCAGGTGGACTGCGAGCGTGCGCTGGGGCGTCCGGAGAAGGCACTGCAGCTGGCGGCGGAGGTGGATCAGGAGCGTCTGGACCGCACGGCCCGGGTGGAGCTCGTCATGGTGGTCTCCGGCGTCCGCGAGGACATGGGGGACCTGGCCGGGGCCCATGAGGCCCTGCAGATCCCGGAGCTGGATCGCCGTCGCGGATATCCGTTCTCTCCCCGTCTCTTCCAGCGCCAGGCCGACGTCCTGTCGGCCCTGGGCCGGGAGGACGAGGCGGCCCGCTGGCGCCGGTCCGTCCGGGTGGTCGAGCGCGCGCTCGGCATCGGCGGCTTCGCGGAGCCGGAGATCGTGGACGTCGAGGTCGAGCCGGAGGACGAGGCCCCTCGTCCGCGGGCCGCGCGGGATCGGAGTCCGGCCCCTCGACACGACCATGGGACCGCCGGCGCCCCTGACAACGTGCAGCCCGCTGCGGAGCCGGAGACGGAGACGTCTGCGACGCCGGAAACGCCCGCTGCGGATGCCCCGACCCCGTCGCGGGCCGACGCGGCCGACACCCCGCGGGAGCCTGCGTCGGACGCCGCCCCGGACTCGGGGACGGCGGAGGGCCGGTCCCCCGAGGCGGATCCCGAAGAGGACCCGAACCAGATGTCCCTCTTCGACGGCATGGCCGACGCGGACGTGGCGGATGCGGAGCGCCGTCGGGAGGAGCGGTGAGCCGTCCGACGTTCTTCGGCGGGCACGACGGCCTGCTCTGCGACCTGGACGGCGTGGTCTACGCCGGCGCGGGTCCCCTCCCAGGGGCGGTGGAGGCCCTCGCCGCCCTGCGTGATCGCGGGGTGCCGGTGGGCTTCGTGACGAACAACGCGTCCCGGCCCCCGGAGGCCGTCGCCGGGCACCTCCGCGACCTGGGCGTCCAGGCCGATCCGCAGGAGGTCTTCGGGTCCGCCCCCGCCGGGGCGGCACTGCTCGAGGAGACGCTGCAGGAACGGCTGGGCCGGTCCACCGGCCGTGTGCTGGTGGTGGGCTCCGCATACCTGCGCGACCTCCTCGCCGAGCGCGGCCACACCGTCGTCTCCTCGGCCGCCGACGCCCCGGACGCCGTCCTGCAGGGCTTCGACCCGGGCATCGGCTGGTCCCAGCTCGCCGAGGCGGCGTACGCGGTGAACGCGGGCGCGATCTGGGTGGCGACCAACCTCGACCTGTCCATCCCGCGCGCCGAGGGCGTCGCCCCCGGCAACGGTGCACTCGCGGCCGCCGTCGGCCACGCCACGGGCACGACGCCGGTCGCGGCCGGCAAGCCTGAGCCGCACCTCTTCCACCTGGCCGCGGCCCAGCTGGGTCTGGCCAGCCCGCTGATGGTCGGCGACCGGCTCGACACCGACATCCGCGGGGCGAACGCGGCGGGCATGGACGCCGTGCTGGTGCTGACCGGGGTCGACACCCGCCGCAGTGCCGAGCAGGCCCCGGCCCAGGACCGGCCGGACTGGATCGTCGAGGACTTGACCGCCCTGCTCGCCGAGGCCCCGGAACGGGCGGGCGGTGCCCGTGGCTGAGGGCGTGCGGGCCGACGTCGCGCTGGCGGCCCGCGGCCTGGCCCGCTCCCGCACCGAGGGGGCGGCACTGGTGAAGGCCGGCGCCGTCCTGCTGGACGGGATCCCCGTGCGACGCCCCTCGCAGGCCGTCCCCGACGGGGCCCGTCTCGAGCTCGCCGACGCCGGCCCGCGCTACGTGTCCCGCGCCGCCCACAAGCTGGTGAGCGCCCTCGAGGCGTTCCCCGTGCCCGTGGCCGGGCGGCGGGCCCTCGACGCCGGCGCCTCGACCGGCGGGTTCACCCAGGTGCTGCTCGAGCGGGGCGCCGAGCACGTGGCCGCGGTGGACGTCGGCCATGACCAGCTGGACCCGCGGATCCGGGAGGACCCCCGCGTGCTCGTGCGCGAGGGCCTGAACGTCCGTGGGCTCACGGCCCAGGACGTCGAGGGCCCCGTGGACCTGGTCGTCTCGGACCTCTCCTTCATCTCCCTGCGCCTGGTGCTGGCACCCCTGGCCGCCGCGTGCCGCCCGGGCGCGGACCTGCTGCTCATGGTCAAGCCCCAGTTCGAGGTGGGCCGGTCCGCCCTGCCGCGCACCGGCGTCGTGACGGACCCGCAGGACCGGGCCGCGGCCGTGGCGGGGGTGGCGCAGGCCGCGCTCGAGACGGGCCTCGAGGTGGCGGGCCTGGCCCGCTCCGGGCTGCCGGGCCAGGACGGCAACGTCGAGTTCTTCCTGCACCTGCGCGCCCCGCAGGCCGGGGCGGCACCGCCGGCCGACGGGGCTCCCGACGCCGGGACCCGCTCCGCCGACCTGGTGGCGGGCGCCGGCGTCGACTGGGCCTGACCCCGGGCGGGGGATCACGCCGCTGTCGTGTCCGGGCCGTCGCTATCCTGGGGGAGGTCCCGTCACGGGAGCCCACCCCACCGCGGAAGGAACCATGTCCGAGACCCCCGCACGCCGCGTGCTCGTGCTCGCCCACACGGGGCGGCAGGACGCGATCCAGGCCGCCCTCCAGGCCATCCGCATCCTGGACGAGGAGGGTCTGGACAGCGTCATGCCCGCCGCGGACGTCGCGGCCGTGCGCGCCGCCGTGGGGGAGCAGCCCGGCGTCCGGCCCCTCTCGCTCGGCGAGGACTGCGAGCTCTCCGACGTCAGCCTCGGCCTCGTCCTCGGCGGGGACGGCTCCGTGCTGCGCGCGGCCGACCTCGTGCGCGGCCACGGCATCCCGCTGCTGGCCGTCAACCTCGGGCACGTCGGGTTCCTCGCCGAGTCCGAGCGCACGGACCTGCACCGCACCGTCAAGGCGATCGCGGACGAGGCCTATGTGGTCATCGAGCGGATGGCCCTCGACGTCGTCGTGCGGGTGGACGGCCGCGAGGCGGCCCGCACGTGGGCGCTCAACGAGGCCTCCGTGGAGAAGTCCAACCGGGAGCGCATGCTCGAGGTCGTGGTCTCCGTGGACGACTCGCCGCTCACCGCCTTCGGCTGCGACGGGGTGGTGCTCGGCACCCCCACCGGCTCCACCGCCTACGCGTTCTCCGCCGGCGGGCCCGTCGTGTGGCCCGGCGTGGAGGCCCTGCTGTTCGTCCCGATCAGCGCCCATGCCCTGTTCGCCCGCCCCCTCGTGGTGGGGCCGCACTCCACGATCGCCGTGGACGTCATGACCCGCACGCGGGAGACCGGCGTGCTGTGGTGCGACGGGCGCCGCACGGTCGACCTGCCGCCCAACGCGCGCGTCGAGGTGACCCGTTCCTCCGAGCCGGTCCGCCTGGCCCGCCTGAGCCCCATCCCGTTCGCCGACCGCCTGGTGCGCAAGTTCCGTCTGCCCACCGAGGGCTGGCGCGGCCCCGTGACGGACGAGGAAGTCCGGGCCCGGGAGGCCGTGGCCGAGGTGGAGACGGTGGAGCCGCGGCACGCCGGCCCCCGCCCGGACGTGGTGCCCCCGCCCACGGCGTCGCTGCCCGTGCTCACCCCCGAGGACCTCGAGCGCTACCGCCGCCGCGACGGCCGGGGAGGGGACCGGACCTCATGATCGAGTACCTGCAGATCTCCGGCCTCGGCGTGATCGGCGAGGCCACCGTGGACCTTGACCCGGGCTTCACCGTGGTCACCGGTGAGACCGGCGCGGGCAAGACCATGGTGGTCACCGCCCTCGGCCTGCTGCTGGGCCGGCGCGCCGACGCCGGCGTGGTCCGCCGCGGCGCCCGCCGGGCGTCCGTGGACGCCGGCGTCCGTCTGCCCGCCGGGCACCGGGCGGTGGCCCTGGCCGAGGAGGCCGGCGCCGTCGTCGACAAGGCGGACGGGGCCGGCGCGCGCGACCTGCTGCTGAGCCGCTCCGTGACCGCCGCGGGGGAGGGGACCCGCTCGCGGGCCGGTGTCGGGGGCCGTGCCGTCCCCGTGGGCGTGCTCTCCGAGGTCGGCACGGCCCTGGTGACCGTGCACGGGCAGAACGACCAGGTGCGCCTGCAGAGCCCCGCGGCCCAGCGGCACGCCCTCGACGCGTTCGGCGGCCCCGGCCTGCAGGCTGCCCTGCAGGCCTACCGGGAGGAGCACGAGGCGTACACGCGCGCCCGGCGCGAGCGGGACATGCTCGTGGAGCGCCAGCAGGAGCGCGCCCGTGAGGCCGAGGCCCTGCAGCGCGGGCTCGAGGAGATCGACGAGGCGGATCCGCACGCCGGCGAGGACGAGGAGCTGCGCACCCGCATCCGTCGTCTCGAGGACGTGGAGGAGCTGCGGGCGGCCGCCGGCGGGGCGCATGCGCTGCTCGCCGGTCCGGACCTGGAGGCCGGCGACGACACGCCCGGCGCGGTCACCCTGGTGGAGTCCGCCCGGGCCGCCGTGCTGGCCGCGCCCGGCCGCGACGAGGACCTCGAGGCCGCCGCCGCCCGCCTCGCCGAGGCGGCCGTGGTCCTCAACGACATCGCCGCCGACCTCGCCCGGTACGGGGCGGACCTCGACGCCGACGCCGCCGGCGACCTCGACGCGGCACAGTCCCGCCTGGCCGAGCTGACCCGTCTGCAGCGTCTCTACGGGCCCGAGCTGACCGACGTCGTGGCGTGGGCCCAGACCCAGCGGCCGCGGCTCGAGGAGCTGCAGGGCGACTCCGGGCGCGTTGAGGAGCTCGAGGCCGATCTGGTCCGGCTCGAGGGGACCCGCCGGGAGCGCGCCGCGGAGCTGACCGCGCTGCGCACGGATGCGGCGCAGCGGCTCGAGGCCGCCGTGACCGCCGAGCTGCACGCCCTGTTCATGCCGGACGCCTCCTTCCACGTCACGCTGACCCCCGCCGTCGACGGCGCGCTCGGGCCGCACGGCGCCGAGGAGGTCGCCCTCGCCCTGCGGCCGCACGCCGGGGCCGAGCCGCGCCCCCTGGGCCGGGGTGCCTCCGGCGGCGAGCTCTCCCGCGTCATGCTGGCGCTCGAGGTGGTGCTCGCGGAGACGGACCCGGTGCCGACCTTCGTCTTCGACGAGGTGGACGCGGGCGTGGGCGGCGAGGCGGCCCTGAGCAACGGCGCCCCCCAGGCCCGGCTGGCCCGCCCCCGCCACGGGATCGCCGGGTCCCACCAGCCCCCGGTGGCCCCCCATGCGGACCGGCACCAGCGGGTGGAGAAGAACTCCGACCCCGAGGCCGGGGTGACCACCTCCGACGTCGTCACCCTCAGCGCCAAGGAGCGGGTCGAGGAGCTGGCCCGCATGCTCGCCGGCCACGGCGACTCCAAGGCCGCCCGCGCCCACGCCCGCGAGCTGCTGCAGGCCTCCCGCACCGCACGGGCCTGAACGCTGCGGTCCCCGCGACGCGCGCGGGATCCGCGGGCACGTGTGTACGATCGAACTCCGTGGTGCAACGCGACTCTCGACTCAAGTCCTCCGGCACGGCCACCCGTCAGATCTTCGTGACGGGCGGCGTCGCCTCCTCCCTCGGCAAGGGGCTCACGGCCTCCTCCCTCGGCCACCTCCTGCGGGCCCGCGGCCTGCGCGTGGTGATGCAGAAGCTCGACCCCTACCTCAACGTGGACCCCGGGACGATGAACCCGTTCCAGCACGGGGAGGTCTTCGTCACCGAGGACGGCGCCGAGACGGACCTGGACATCGGCCACTACGAGCGGTTCCTCGACGAAGACCTCGACGGCGTCAACAACGTGACCACCGGCCAGGTGTACTCCTCCGTGATCGCCCGGGAGCGCCGCGGCGAGTACCTCGGGGACACCGTCCAGGTCATCCCGCACATCACGGACGAGATCGGCCGGCGCATGCGGCTGCCCGCCACCCCGGCGGAGGGACAGCCGACCCCGGACGTGATCATCACCGAGATCGGCGGCACCGTCGGCGACATCGAGTCCCAGCCGTTCCTCGAGGCCGCGCGGCAGGTGCGCCAGGACATCGGCCGGGACAACGTCTTCTTCCTGCACGTGTCCCTGGTCCCGTACATCGGACCCTCGCACGAGCTGAAGACCAAGCCCACCCAGCACTCGGTGGCCACGCTGCGCTCGATCGGCATCCAGCCGGACGCGATCGTCATCCGCTCCGACCGCGAGGTCCCCCAGGACGTGCGGTCCAAGATCGCCCGGATGTGCGACGTGGACGAGGACGCCGTGGTCAACTGCGCCGACGCGCCCTCGATCTACGACATCCCCCGCGTCATCCACGCCCAGCGCCTCGACGCGTACGCCGTGCAGGCCCTGGGTCTGAAGTTCAACGACGTCGACTGGTCCCGCTGGGACGTCGTCACCGAGGCCGTGCACCATCCCCGCCACGAGGTCGAGGTGGCGCTGGTGGGCAAGTACATCGACCTGCCGGACGCCTACCTCTCCGTCACCGAGGCCCTGCGTGCCGGCGGCTTCGCCCACCGCGCGAAGGTGACGCTGCGCTGGGTGGCCTCCGACGACTGCGAGACCCCCGAGGGCGCCGCCCGGGCCCTGGCCGGCGTGGACGCGGTCTGCGTGCCCGGCGGGTTCGGCGTGCGCGGCGTGGACGGGAAGGTGGGCGCGCTGCGCCACGCCCGCGAGCACGGGATCCCGACGCTCGGCCTGTGCCTGGGCATGCAGTCCATGGTCATCGAGTACGCCCGCAACGTCCTCGGCTGGGCCGACGCGCACTCCACCGAGTTCGACCCGGACACGGCGCACCCGGTGGTCGCCACCATGGCCGAGCAGCGGGACATCGTCTCCGGGGAGGGCGACCTGGGCGGCACCATGCGCCTGGGCTCCTACCCTGCCGTGCTCGCCCCCGGCTCCGTGACCGCCGAGGCCTACGGGACCACCGAGGTCACCGAGCGCCACCGCCACCGCTACGAGGTCGCCAACGACGTCCGCGCGGACCTCGAGGCCGCCGGACTGGTGATCTCCGGGACCTCCCCGGACGGGACCCTCGTCGAGTTCGTGGAGCTGCCCCGGGACGTCCACCCGTACTACGTGGCCACGCAGGCCCACCCCGAGTTCAAGTCGCGCCCCACGCAGGCCCACCCGTTGTTCGCCGGCCTGATCGGGGCCGCGCTCGCGGTCCGCGGCGCTGACCGGGCGGAGCAGGCCGAGGCGGCCGGCGGCGTCGAGCACGGGCAGGCCTCCCGTGGCTGAGGCGTCGGCCCGGGAGGGCCGCTCCCCGCTGCGGGACCTGCACCGGCCCCGGAAGGTCAAGAAGGCCAGGACGGTCTTCGAGGGCCGGGTGTGGGACGTGGCCCGGGAGACGTTCCGCCTGGACCCCCAAGACAAGGGCCAGGAGCCGCTCACGCGAGAGCTCATGGTGCACCCCGGCGCCGTGGCGGTGCTCGCGCTCCGCACGCAGCTGACCACGCTGGGCCCCCGGGACGAGGTCGCGCTCGTCCGCCAGTACCGGCACCCCGTGGGGATGGAGCTGTGGGAGGTCCCCGCCGGCCTGCGGGACGTGGACGGCGAGCCCCTCCACGAGACCGCCCGGCGCGAGCTGCACGAGGAGGCGGACCTCGTGGCCGCCGAGTGGCACACGCTGGTCGACTTCTTCACCACCCCGGGCGGGTCCACCGAGGCGATCCGCGTGTTCCTCGCCCGTCAGGTGAGCGCGGTCCCCGAGGCGGAGCGCCACGTGCGCACGGGCGAGGAGGCGGCCATGCCGCTGGCGTGGGTC
>NZ_JAUNHR010000087.1 GCF_030523875.1 Micrococcus sp.
GGGACGGCCGCGCGGCGGCCGGGCCGGCGCCGGGCGGTGGACGTGCGCGACGGGCCGCGGGCGTGGCGCTGGCCGGGGTCGTCGTCGTCGGCCTGGCCTCCGGGGCGGCGGTGCTGACCCGGGAGGAGCCGGCTCAGGAGCCTCCGGCGGTCGCGGCGTCGCCCGCCCCGGGCTCGACAGCCCCCACCCCGACGGCGTCGGCCGGTCCTGCCTCCGCGACGTCCGTGCCGGCGACGTCCTCGGGGTTGTCGGCCTCCGCCACGGGGGAGGCACCCGCAGGAGAGGCGCTCCAGGACCTCCTCGACGACCTGGCCGAGGGGCGCACCGCCGCCCTCGCCGACCCGCGCCCCGACCGCCTCACCGGCTACGCGGCCGCGGGCGGCCCGGCCTGGGAGCGGGACCGGGCCATCCAGGAGGAGCTCGCCGCGGGCGGCTACGCCTTCTCCGGGCTCGTGGTGAGGCTGAGCGCCGAGGGGGACGCCGTCGACGCCGTCTCCGGGCGGCTGACCGTGCCCGCGCGCCTGACCATGAGTCCGCACACCGTCCTGGACGAGACGGGCGCCGTGGTGGACGAGGTGCCCGGATCGGAGGAGGACGTGCTGCTGACGCTGGTGCGGCAGGGGACGGGGTGGCTCGTCCACGCGGTCGACCCGCGCTGAGCGCCGGGACGGCCGCACGCAGGCGGCGTGGACCGAGGGACGCCGTGGGCACGGCGTGGGGGCCGCCCCTCGGGCGGCGGTCAGCGGCTCAGTTCCAGAGCGTGGCGATCAGGATGTTCACCAGGCCGAGGCCGCCGACGGCGTGGGCCAGGCCCGTGGGCACCAGCTCGCCGCGGTTGGACCTGCGGCGGCCCAGGAGGGCGGCGACGAACACGATGACGCCGATGAGGAACTTGATCCCCAGCTTCATGTGGTCCGGCTCGCCGGTCATGGCCCAGCCGAAGAGGGCGGCACCGGAGACGATCATCGCCACCGAGCCCCACCACTGCGAGCCGGTCACGGTCGGGTTCCTGAAGTGGGCGAACCAGCCGCCCACGATCGCGGCGGCGGCGATGATGTGCACCGCCACCAGGACGCTGTAGAGGATCTCCATGGGCGCTCCTCCCGTCAGAGGCCGAGCTCGGCCGCGAACTCGCCGCCCTCGAGGCGCTGCTTCAGCGACTGGAGGAAGCGGCCGGCGTCGGCGCCGTCGACGAGGCGGTGGTCGTACGTCAGCGACAGGTACATCATGTGCCGGATGGCGATGGTGTCGTTGCCGTCGGCGTCGGCCACCACCATGGGACGCTTCACGATCGCGCCGGTGCCCAGGATGGCCACCTGCGGCTGGTTGATGATCGGCGTGTCGAACAGGGCGCCCACGGAGCCGATGTTCGTGATGGAGAACGTGCCGCCGGACAGCTCGTCTGCGCCGATCTTGTTGGTGCGGGTGCGCTCGGCGACGTCGGCGATCTTCTGGGCGATCCCGGCGAGGTTGAGAGTCCCGGCGTCCTTGATCACCGGCACCAGCAGGCCGCGGTCGGTGTCCACCGCGATCGCGATGTCCTCCGAGGCGTGGTAGGTGATCTCCTTGTTGTCCTCGGAGAAGGAGGCGTTCAGCTTCGGGTGCTGCTTGAGCGCCTCGGTCACCGCCTGCGTGATGAACGGCAGGTAGGTGAGCTTGACGCCGTTCTTCTCCTGGAAGGAGCCCTTGGCCTTGGACCGCAGCTGCACGATGCGGGTCATGTCGACCTCGTGCACCTGGGTCAGCTGGGTGGACAGGTCCAGGGACTCGCGCATCCGCTGGGCGATGACCTGGCGGATCCGCGGGGCCTTCTCGGTCTCGCCGCGGGGCGCGGAGGCGGCCGGGGCGGCCTTCTCCTGGCCCGCGTCGGAGGACGCGGCCGGGGCCTGCTCCGAGGAGCCGGCGTCCGCCGAGGAGGCCTGGGAGGCCAGCGAGGCGGCCAGCACGTCCTGCTTGCGGATGCGGCCGCCCACGCCCGTGCCGCGCACCGTGGACAGGTCCACGCCGTGCTGCTTGGCCAGGCGGCGCACCAGCGGGGTCACGTAGCCCTGGCCCGGCTCGGTGGCCGTGGGGGCGGCGGACACCTGCTCGGCGGACTCCTCCTGCTCCGGGGCGGACTCGGCCTTCGAGGCCTCCTCGGAGGGGCTGGTCTCGGGGGCGTCGTCGGCCGGGGCCGCGCCGGCGTCCTCGGCGGCCTCCTCGGTCTGCTCGCCGGTCGGGGCCTCGGTGGCCTCGTCCTCGATCTCCTCGGCGGAGGGCTCCTCGTCGCCGGAGGCGGCGGCCGGCGCGGAGCCGCCGGAGCCGGAGCCCACGCGGGCCAGGACGGCGCCGACCTCGACGGTCTCGTCCTCCTCGGCGAGGATCTCCTGCAGCACGCCGGCCACGGGGGAGGGGATCTCGGTGTCGACCTTGTCGGTCGAGACCTCGAGCAGGGGCTCGTCGACGGCGACCTCGTCGCCGACGGCCTTGAGCCAGCGGGTCACGGTGCCTTCGGTGACGGACTCACCGAGGGCGGGCAGGGTGACTTTCTCAGACATGTCCTGTTGCTCCTCACGGGTGGCGGCGCCGTGGGCGCTCGCCGGGGTCGGGTGTGGGTCCCACGCGCGGACCCGGGATGATTCGGTGGGGTCAGCCGTGCAGGGGGTGGCCGAACAGGGCCATCGCGGCCTCGCCGAGCGACTCGTTCTGCGTGGGGTGGGCGTGGACGAACTGCGCCACGTCCTCCGGGTAGGCCTCCCAGTTCACGATCAGCTGGGCTTCGCCGATCTGCTCGGAGATGCGCTTGCCCACGCCGTGCACGCCCACGATGGGGCCGTTCTTCTGCCGGACCATCTTGATGATGCCGCCGGTGCCGAGGATGGAGGACTTGCCGTTGCCAGCCAGGTTGTACTCGGCGACCTCGACGTTGTCCTTGCCGAACTTCTCCTCGGCCTTGGGCTGGGAGTAGCCCACGGACATGATCTCCGGGTCGGTGAAGGTGACCTTCGGGATGTTGACGTCCTCGACGACCATCGGGTTGTTGCCGGCGATCTCCTCGGCCACGAAGATGCCCTGCTGATAGCCGCGGTGGGCCAGCTGCAGGCCGGGCACGATGTCGCCGACGGCGTAGATGTTGCCCACGCCGGTGTGCAGGCGCTCGTCGGTGATGACGAAGCCGCGGTCCAGGGTGATGCCCTGCTCCTCGTAGCCCAGGCCCTCGGTGTTCGGGCCGCGCCCGACGGCGACCAGGCAGATCTCCGCCTCGAACTCCTTGCCGTCGGCGAGGGTGACCTTGACGCCCGAGTCGGTCTCCTCGACCTTCTCGAAGAAGGTGCCCAGGTTGGACTTGATGCCCTTCTTCTTGAACTCGCGCTCCACGACCTTGATGATCGCCGGGTCCTCGTTCGCCACGAGGTTCTTGAGGCCTTCGATGATGGTCACCTCGACCCCGAAGGAGTTCCACAGGGACGCGAACTCGGAGCCGATCACGCCGCCGCCGAGCACGATGGCGGACTTGGGGGTGTAGTCCAGCTCGAGCGCTTCGGTGGAGGTCATGATCTTCTTCGAGATCGGCAGGCCCATGGTCTTGGACACGGAGCCGGAGGCCAGGACGATGTTCTCGGCCTTGTAGCGGGTGCCGTCGACCTCGATCTCGTTCTTGGAGACGAGCTTGCCCTCGCCCTCGATGACCTGGACCTTCTTCATCTTCATGAGACCGGTCAGGCCCTTGTGCTTGCCGGCGACGATGCCGTCCTTGTACTCGCGGACCTTGGCCATGTCCACGGAGTCCAGGGTGGCGTTCACGCCGAACTTCTGGGAGTGGCGGGTCTCGTCCGCGACCTCGGCGGCGTGGAGGTAGGCCTTGGTGGGGATGCAGCCCCAGTGGAGGCAGGTGCCGCCGAGCTTGGCCTTCTCGATGAGGCCCACGGTCATGCCGTACTGCACGGCGCGCAGCGCGGCGGCGTACCCGGCGGAGCCACCGCCGAGGACGAGGACGTCGAATTCCTGAGCGGTTGCCGAATCGGCCACGGTGATGCTCCTTGGTGTCGGGTGGGAGGGAGTCGTTGGCGTTGGCCACCGCACCGACGCCGGCCCGGGATCGGCCGGGCCGCGCCGGTCAGCGGCGTCTTCAGGCCACCTTACCCGGCACGTCCGGCGATGAGGCCCATCAGGGTGCGCACCATCACGCCGGTCGCGTCGCGGGGGGTGTAGCCGTAGGGGGAGGACTCGTTGAACGAGGGGCCGGCGATGTCGATGTGCGCCCACGGGGTCGGCGTCTCCGCCCGCTCGTCCGCGCCGCGGCCGGCGTCGACGAACTCGCGCAGGAACGCTGCCGCGGTCATCATCCCGCCGAACCGCTCGCCCATGTTGGAGATGTCCGCCACACGGGAGTCGAGGGAGGAGCGCAGCTGCTCCGGGATCGGCATGGGCCACGCCAGCTCGCCGGCGGCGTCGGCGGCGGCCACGACCTCGTCGCGCAGGGCCTCGTCGCCCATCACGCCCGTGTGCCGCACGCCGAGGGCCACCAGCTGCGCGCCGGTGAGCGTGGCGATGTCCAGGACGGCGTCGGGGCGCTCGTCCGTGGCGGCCACGAGGGCGTCGGCCATGACCACGCGGCCCTCGGCGTCGGTGTTCATGACCTCGACGGTCTTGCCGCCGTACATGGTCACGACGTCGGAGGGGCGGATCGCGGTGTGCGAGGGCATGTTCTCCGCCAGGGCGAGCCAGCCGGTGACCTTGACGGGGATCCCGAGCTCGGCCGCGGCGCGGACCACGCCGAACACCGTGGCGGCTCCGGCCATGTCTGACTTCATGGTCATCATCGAGGCGGCGGGCTTGAGGGAGATGCCGCCGGTGTCGAAGGTGATGCCCTTGCCCACGAGCGCGATGTGGGCGCGCGCGTCGGCCGGGGCGTGCTCGATCCGCACCAGGCGCGGCGGGCGGGAGGAGCCCTGGCCGATCGCGAGGATGCCGCCGAAGCCCTCGGCCGCGAGCGCCTCCTCGTCCCAGACCTTCACGCTGACCTCGGAGCCGTCCAGCTCCTCGCGCACCGTGTCCGCGAAGGAGGCGGGGTAGAGGTGGGACGGGGCGGTGTTCACGAGGTCGCGCACGGCGCACACGGCGTCGCCGACGACGGCGGCGCGCGCCAGGGCCTCGGCCGCGGCGTCCGCCCCGAGGGGGGTGACCACCTCAATGCGCGCGACGGGAGCGGACGACGCGGCGGCCTCGCGGGCGGCCGCGGACTTCAGCGCGGTGAACGTGTAGGCGCCCATCGCGGCCCCCTCGGCGACGGCGGCGAGGCGCTCGGGCGTGTCGGCCGGCAGCGCGAGGGCGACGGCCTCGGTCCCGGCCAGGGAGCGCACGGCGGCGCCGGCGGCGCGGCGCAGGGGCTCCAGACCCGGGGCGCCGTCGTCGTCGAGGTCGCCCACGCCCACGAGCACGAGCAGGGGCCAGCGCGAGCCCGCGAGGCCGGGCAGGCGGTGGACCTCGTCCGGCCGGGCGCGCACGCCCAGCAGGTCGAAGGAGTCCTCGAGGGCGGAGGCGGCGTCCGCGGGGAGGGCGTCGGTCAGCAGCACGGGGCCCTCGGACCCGGCGCCGACGCCGACGACGACCGCCGAGGCGGAGACCTCCTCGAGGGCTCGGGCGGTGAGCGAGGGGCGGTCCTTGGAGATCACGGGGGTCCTTCCACGAGGGGTCTGGGGTGGCGCGCGGCCGCTCGGGGCGGGCGGGCGCAGTCGGCGTCATCCTAGCCAGGCCGGTCCCGCGGGCGGCAGGGCGCAGCGGCGCGGAATAGCGGGCCCGGTCCGCTCGGTTGTGCTCCGGGACGGCGCGGCGGCGCCTCGGCCGAGAGGTCGTGCCGCCGGCCGGCCCGCCGGCCTCCGCCGGGGGGACAAGACCACCGGAAGGCGGCACTCGTGCTGGATCCCACGCAGCTCTACTCCCGCGCCGACGGCGATGCCGCCGTGCCCGCGGGCCTCGGCCTGCTGGTCACGCTCACGGGCCACCTCGACGCCGGCCACGTCGGCCGCCAGCTGCGCTCCGCCCTGCGCGAGCACCTGACCCACCGGACCGTGGCGTCCTTCGACCTCGACCAGATGCACGACTACCGGGCCCGGCGCCCGCGGGTGCGGTTCGCGCACGACCGCTACACGGACCTGCGCCTGCCCACCCTGTCGGTGGACCTCGTCGAGGACCTCCTGGGCCGGCCCTTCCTCCTGCTGGCCGGACCGGAGCCGGACCTGCAGTGGGAGCGGTTCACGGCGGCCGTCGTCGGCCTCGCCCGCGAGTGGGGCGTGGACACCGTCACGTTCGTGGACGCCGCGCCGCTGCCGGTCCCGCACACCCGTCGGGTGGGGGTGACCACGCACGGCACGCGCACGGACGCCCTCGAGGGCCTGTCCACGTGGAGCCCCGAGGCCGACGTCGTGGCGGGGGCGCTGCAGATGCTGGAGCTGCGCGCGGGGGAGGCGGGCCTGGCCACGGCCGGGTACACCGTCCACGTGCCCCACTACGTGGCCGAGGCCGCGTACCCGCCCGGCGCGGTGGCGGCGCTGGAGTACGTGGGGGCCGCGATGGGCCTGATGATGCCCACGGACGAGCTGCGCGACGCGGCCCGCGAGGTCGAGGCGGAGATCGAGCGCCAGGTGGCGGCCTCCCCGGAGATCCAGCAGATGATCACCGGCCTGGAGAAGAACCACGACCAGAACGCGGAGGAGCAGGAGCGCTCCCTGCTGGAGTCGGCCGAGGGCCTGCCGGACGGGGACGAGATCGCCTCCGCGGTGGAGGAGTACCTGGCCCGCCGGGACGAGTCCGTCCAGCCGCGGCCGCCGGTGACCGGGCCCACGCCTCCTGCACAGGACGACGACGGGCCCGCCCCGTCCACCGACCGCGAGGGCTGAGCGGCGCACCGGGGCGGTGCGGGCCCAGGCTAGGTGCATGGACCATCTCACCGGACCCGCCTCCTCCCTCCCGCCGCACGAGACGGGCGTCGACCCCGCCGAACCGGGGCCCGACGCGCCCGCGGACGCCATGGCCCCGCCGGTCCTGCGTGCCCGAGGGGTGGACGACCTGCTCGGCTACGCCGGCCACGTCCTCGGAGCGCTGCGCCCGGGCTCGCTGGTCCTGGTGGCCCTCCACGGCACCGTGCTGGGGGCCGTGGTGCGCGTCGACCCGCCCTCCGTGGCGGCGGGCGGGGGCGGGGACCCGGAGCGCTGGGCCGAGGCGGTGGCCGACGTGCTGGCCCGGGACCGGGCCGCGGACGCCGCCGTGGCCCTCGAGGTCGTCCACGACCGCCCCCGACTGCCCGGGCGGACCGCCGCGCCGGGCTGGCACGCCCCGCTGGCCCTCGCCCTCGCCGCCCGGGGCCGCCCCCTGCGGGAGGGGTGGACCGTGCGTGGGGGACTGGCCCACCCGTGGCCGGGGGAGGGGACGTCCCACGACGAGGGTGGGCCGCGTCCGGACCGCCCCGCCGCCGTCGCGGTGGACCCGGGCGCCTCGGCGCTGTCCCTGCACCTGATCGGCCGCGGGTCCGTCTGGGGGCTGCGGGCCGACCACACCCGCGTGCCCGCACACCGACCATCCGGCCCGGCGGAGGAGTGGGAGCGGCACACCCCTGCCCTCGGGCCCGCCGACCCCGCCGCCCTCGAGGCGTGGCTCACCGACTGGGAGCGGGCCCTCTCGCCCGGGGCGATCCCGGCCTGGGCGGACGTGTCGACGGACGCGCGGCGGGGCGGCCCCCTGGTGCGGGCCTGCTGGCGCGACGCGCTGCTGCTCCATGCGGCGTCCCGCCCGGGCGCCGTGCCGGACGACCCGATCCGCCGGGCCGCCGTCCTGACCGGGCGGGCCGCCCAGGCACCGGACTGGCGGCGGCTGGACGCCCTCTGGACACGGCTGCGGGAGCTGGCCGTCCGTGCCCCCGCCGGGCATGCGGCGCAGGCGCTCACGCTCGCGTCCTGGATCGCGTGGGCGCGTGGGGAGGGCTCTGCCGCCGGCGCCCACCTCGAGGCCGCCGCCGCCCTCGCCGCGCCGGACGGCCTGGGGCGGGTGCTCGACCGTCTGATCGGGGCCGGCGTGGTGTGCGACTGGGCGGCGGACCCGCGGCGATGCTGGCGGCCCTGAGGCGGGGCGCGTGGGAGGATGGCGGGGCTCGATGCGGACCGCTCCGGCGGATGCGCGGAAACCTCGACCGCCTGGAATAGACCCCGCGGGCGCGGCGTTGTGAGCACGAGAGACCCTGGCATCCGCTCGGGGCCTCGGCGTGAGCCGTGGCCGTGTGCGGACTTGACAGGGTCACACCTAGTTGCAGTGCAGTGCTCCGCGCCGTCCGGGCGTGGACCCGAGGGAAAGGCCACGAGTGACCACGTCGACGACCAACGGCGAGAAGGACGGCCGGAAGGCCACCGCGTCGCGATCCGCACGGCGCTCCGCCGCGGCCGAGGAGTCCACCGGGACGGCCGCGAAGCGGACCACCGCGGCGAACAAGGCCACGACCGCCAAGGCCTCCA
>NZ_JAUNHR010000008.1 GCF_030523875.1 Micrococcus sp.
CGGCTCAGCCCCGCAGGCGGCGGGCCAGCCACTCCACGCCGAGGGCGTAGCCGTCCACGCCCGCCCCGGCGATCACCGCGTCCGCCACGGCGGAGACGTGCGAGTGGTGGCGGAAGGCCTCCCGGCGGTGGACGTTGCTGATGTGCACCTCCACGATCGGCACGTCCACCGCGGCGAGCGCGTCGCGGATCGCCACGGAGGTGTGGCTGTAGGCGGCCGGGTTGATGAGGATCCCGGCGTGCGCCGTGCGGGCCTCCTGGATCCAGTCCACGAGCTCGCCCTCGTGGTTGGACTGGCGGAAGTCCACCGTCATCCCGTGCTCGGCGGCGCGCTCCTCGGTGAGCGCGCGGACGTCGTCGAGGGTCTGCGTGCCGTACGTCTCCGGCTCGCGCGTGCCCAGGAGGTTGAGGTTGGGGCCGTTGAGGACCAGCAGGGGCAGGGGGGTGCTCATGCGCGCCAGCCTACGCACGCCCCGGAACGGGCGCTCCGGCGGCACGGAATAGGTCCCCGGTCGGCGTCGTTGGCCCGGGGGAACGACGCCGCCCCGCGTCCGCGGGGCACGGCGCACCCGATCCCGAAGGAGCCGCCCCCATGGCCACCACCGATCTCACGCTCGAGCAGTTCGGCACCACCGTCGCCGAGAACGACACCGTCCTCGTGGACTTCTGGGCCGGCTGGTGCGGCCCCTGCAAGCAGTTCGCCCCCGTGTTCGAGGCCGCCTCGGACAAGCACGAGGACGTGGTCTTCGCGAAGGTGGACACCGAGGACCAGCAGCAGCTGGCCGCGATGGCCGGCATCACCTCCATCCCCACGCTGATGGCGTTCCGCGGCGGCGTGCTGGTGTTCTCCCAGGCCGGCGCCCTGCCGGGCCAGGCGCTCGACCAGCTCCTGGACCAGGTCAAGGGCCTGGACATCGCCGAGGTCCGCCGCATGGCCGAGGAGCAGGCCGCCGGCGAGCAGCAGCCGGGCGACGCCGCTCCGCAGGACGACGCTGACGCCCGCTGAGCCGGACCCCCGCACCTCGGGCCCGACGCCCCGACGGGGGCCGCCGCATCGCGCGGCGGCCCCCGTCGTCGTCTCCGGGCGGGGGCGTCAGGGCCGGTCGAACGCGCCCTGCTCCCACTGCTGCACCAGCCACGGGCTGAACGCGCGGGGCACGGCCGCCAGGGCGGCGGTCAGCTCGGCGGGCGCCACCCAGCACCACTCGGCCACCTCGTCGGCCACCGGGTCCGGGGCCGTGTCCGCCACGGCACGGAACACGGGGCACACCTCGTGCTCCTCCACGCCGCCGGCGTCCGCGGCCCGGTAGCGGAAGTCCGGCAGCAGCGGGGCCACGTCCCGCACGGTGATCCCCAGCTCCTGGGGGGCGCGGCGCACGACGGCGGCGGCCGGGTCCTCGTCCGGCCCGGGGTGACCGCAGAACCCGTTGGTCCACACCCCGGCGAACGCCTTCTTGCCCAGGGCGCGGCGGGTGAGCAGGAACCGGCCGTCCGGGGCGTAGACGTGGCAGGAGAACGCGAGGTGCAGGGGGGTGCCGCCGTCGTCCGTGCGCCGGTGCACCGTGGCCTTCGGCGCGGTGCCGGCCGGTCGGCCGTCCGGGTCCAGCAGGACCACGAGCTCGGCGGGCGGGACGGCCTCGGCGGCGTCGGCGGGGGTCGGTCGGTCCACGGGGGCCTCCGGATCTGCGTCCCCGCGCGGGCATTCGGGGGACGGATGGCGGTGTACGGTTCGACCGCCATACTATTAGAAAGCCGAGAGACACAGCAGGGGCGGAGGAGAGGCGCATGGCGGAGGAGCCATCAGCGGTCATCGGGGTGACCGACCACGCCCGCGCGCTGCGACGGATCGTCCGCCTCAACGGCGAGGTTCGCACGCAGATGCGCCGCCTCATGGATCTGAACGACACGGCCTACGCCGCGCTCGCGCTGCTGATGCGCGGACCGATGGGGCCCACCGAGCTGGCCCGCGCCCTGCACCTGAGCACCGCCTCCGCCACCGCGGTGGTGGACCGCCTGGTGGCCACCGGCCACGCCGTCCGCGAGCCGCACCCGGAGGACCGCCGCCGCACCGTGGTGCGCGCCGTGGAGTCCTCGCGGGAGCAGGCCATGACGGAGGTCCAGCGCATGGTGGACCTCGTGGGGGAGGTCCTCGCGGGCATCCCCGAGGAGGAGGCCGCCGCGGTGCTGCGGTTCCTCGAGCGCACCGCCGCGCACATGGAGTCCTGGCGGGACGACCTCGCCGCCCGCGCCGACCTCCGGGAGACCGCCGCATGAGCCCCCGCCACGACGCCGTGGACGCCGTCCGCGCCGAGCTCGCCGAGGTCTTCGAGCGCCGCCCGCTGGGGGAGGACGCGCCCGCCTCCTTCCACGTGCTGTGGGAGCGGCTGCGCGAGCAGACCGACGGCGGCAAGCTGGTCCGCCCGCGCCTGGTGGACCTCGGCTACCGCACCGCCGCCGCGGTCCCGGACGCCCCCCGCCCGCGGCCGGTGGCCCGCCTCGGCGCGGCCTTCGAGCTGCTGCACGCCGCGCTGATCGTCCACGACGACGTGATCGACCGGGACATGGTGCGCCGTGGCCGCCCCACCGTGGCCGAGCTCTACCGCCGGGAGGCGGCCGAGGCGGGGGCGCCCGCGGGGGAGGACGCCCACCTGGGCCGCTCCGCCGGGGTGATCGCCGGGGACGTCCTGCTGACCGAGGCGTTCCGCCTGGCCGTCACGTGCGCGGAGGACCCGGACCGCGGGGCGGCGGCGGCCGCCTCGGTGTTCCGTGCCGCCACGGCCGCGGCCGCCGGCGAGCTCGAGGACGTCCTGTTCGCGCTCCAGCGCCACGCCGGGGAGCACCCGCCCACCGAGCGCATCCTCACGATGGAGCGGCTCAAGACCGCCGGCTACACCTTCGAGGAGCCGCTGCGCGCCGGGGCCCTGCTGGCCGGCGCCGCGCCCGCCCACGCGGACGCCCTCGCGGAGGCCGGCGCGCTGCTGGGCATCGCCTACCAGGTGATCGACGACGTCCTCGGCACCACGGGCGACCCCGAGCGCACCGGCAAGGCGGACGACGCCGACCTGCGCGAGGGCAAGGCCACGCTCATCACCGCCCACGGCCGGCGCGACCCCCGCGTGCGGGCGGCGCTCGAGCGCGTCACCCGCGCCGAGCGCGAGGGCGCGGACCTACGGGAGCTGGCCGAGGCGGTGCACGCGGCGCGTGAGGCGCTCGTGGCCGCCGGCTCCGTGGCCCACGCCACCGACGTCGCCGCGGACCTCGTGGACCGCGCCCGCGTCCTGCTGGACGGGCTCCCGCTGGGGCCCGCCGAGCGGGCCGAGTTCGTGGCCACGTGCCACCACATCCTGCACCGGAAGGCCTGAGCATGTTCCGCACGCCCCGACCGGGCACCCCCGTGCGTCCCGGCGAGCCCGCCGAGGCCGAGGCCCTCCCGCCCGGCCGGGACGCCTCCCGGGAGACGGACCTGGGCCTGTACACGGCCGTGGCCCTGGACGCCGCGTCCCGGGTGATCGGGCGCTACTCCACGTCCTTCTCCTGGGCCTGCCGCACGCTGCCCGCCCCCCAGCGCCGGGACATCGCGGCGATCTACGCGATGGTCCGGGTGGCGGACGAGATCGTGGACGGCACCGCGGCCGAGGCCGGGGTCCCCGGGCCCCGCGTGGCCGCCGCGCTGGACGCCTACGAGGCCGCGTGTGAGGACGCGATGGCCACTGGGTTCGCCACGGACCTGGTGCTGCACGCGTTCGCGGACGTGGCCCGCCGCCACGGCATCACCCCCGAGCTCACCCGGCCGTTCTTCGCCTCGATGCGCGCGGACCTCACGGTGGTCGAGCACGGCGCCCGCTCCCTCGAGGAGTACATCCACGGCTCCGCCGAGGTGGTGGGGCTGATGTGCCTGCAGGTGTTCCTCTCCCTGCCCGGCACCCGCGCCCGCACCGACGCCGAGCGGGACCGGCTGCGCGCGTGCGCCTCCCGCCTCGGGGCGGCCTTCCAGAAGGTCAACTTCCTGCGCGACCTCGCCGCGGACCACGACTCGCTGGGCCGCACCTACTTCGAGGGCGCCACCCCCGAGGCCCTCACCGAGGAGCGCAAGGCCGCCCTGCTGGCGGACCTGGACGCGGACCTCGACGCCGCCCTGCCGGGCATCCTCGCGCTCGACCCCCGCGTGGGCCGGGCCGTCCTGCTGGCCCACGGGCTGTTCGCCGAGCTGGCCCGCCGGATCGAGGCCACCCCCGCCGCCGAGCTCGCCCGCCGCCGCGTGCGCGTGCCCGACCCCGTCAAGGCCGCGATCGCCGCCCGCGTGCTCGCCGCCTCCCCCGTGGGGGTGGGCCGCCGCGGCCGTCCCCTGCCGCCCGAGACCGTCAGGAGCACCCCCGCATGAGCACCTCCCCCCGCCCGGACGCCCCCGGCCGCCCCGCGCAGGCGCGCCGCGTCGTCGTGGTCGGCGGCGGCTTCGCCGGCCTGGCCACCGCCGGGCTGCTGGCCCGCGACGGCCACCGCGTCACCCTGCTGGAGCGCAACGCGCAGCTCGGCGGCCGCTCCGGCCGCTGGTCCGCCGAGGGCTTCACGTTCGACACGGGCCCGTCCTGGTACCTCATGCCCGAGGTGATCGACCGCTGGTTCCGCCTCATGGGCTCCTCCGCCGCCGAGGCCCTGGACCTGCGCCGCCTCGAGCCGGGCTACCGCGTGTACTTCGAGGGCCACCTGGACGAGGACCCCGTGGACGTGGTCTCGGACCGCGAGTCCGCCGCGGCCCTGGCCGAGCGCCTCGAGCCCGGCGCCGGCGCCCGCCTGCGCGCCTACCTCGACTCCGCCCAGGACGTGTACGCCCTGGCCAAGCGACGCTTCCTCTACACGGACTTCCGCGACCTCACCGAGCTGGTCCGCCCGGACGTGCTGCGCGCGCTCCCGGCCCTGGTCCCCGGCCTGCTGGGGAACCTGCGGGACCACGTGGCCGCCCGCTTCGAGGACGTGCGCCTGCGCCAGGTGCTCGGCTACCCCGCCGTGTTCCTGGGCACCTCCCCGGGCCGGGCGCCCTCGATGTACCACCTCATGTCCCACCTGGACCTCGAGGACGGCGTGCAGTACCCGATGGGCGGGTTCGCCGCCCTCGTGGACGCCATGGCGGACCTGTGCCGGGACGCCGGCGTGGAGATCGTCACCGAGGCCGAGGTCACCGCCGTCGAGGTGCAGGACGCCCCCGCCCCGCGCGGCCGGGTGGCCCGCGCCCTCGAGCGCCTGCCGCGCCCGTGGGAGCCGCGCACCCCGCGCGGCGCCCGCCGCCGGGCCGGTGCCGTGCGCGCCGTCGCATGGACGGACGGGACCGGGGCGCGCCGGCGGAGCGAGGCGGACGTCGTCGTCGCCGCTGCGGACCTGCACCACGTGCAGACCGCGCTGCTGCCGCACCACCAGCGCGTCACCGAGGCCGCGTGGGAGTCCCGCGACCCGGGTCCCTCCGCCGTGCTCGTGTGCGTGGGCGTGCGCGGGCGGCTGCCGCGGCTGCTGCACCACACGCTGCTGTTCACGCAGGACTGGGAGGACAACTTCCGCCGGATCGAGGAGGGGGAGGACCTCACCGAGGAGACCTCGATCTACGTGTCCATGACCTCCGCCACGGATCCGTCCACCGCCCCCGAGGGGGACGAGGCCCTGTTCCTGCTGGTGCCCGCCCCCGCCCAGACCGGCTGGGGCCGCGGCGGCGTCCGCGCCCCCGGCGTGGACGAGCCCGGCGACCCGAAGGTCGAGGCCGTCGCCGACCGCGCGCTCGCCCAGCTGGCCCGCTGGACGGGCGTGGAGGACCTGGCCGAGCGGATCGTGGTGCGCCGCACGTGGGGCCCGGCGGACTTCGCCGCGGACGTCCACGCGTGGCGCGGCTCCCTGCTGGGCCCGGGGCACACCCTGCGGCAGTCCGCGATGTTCCGGCCGCCGGTGCGCGACCCTCGCGTCGAGGGGCTGGTCTACGCCGGCTCCTCGGTGCGCCCGGGCATCGGGGTGCCGATGTGCCTGATCTCCGCGGAGATCGCCCGCGAGCAGGTCTCCGGGGTGCCCGCCGGCTCCGAGGTGGCGCTGCACGCGGGGACCCGGCCCGCCGCCGGGGCCTGATGTACCTCGCCGCCCTGCTGCTGGTCAGCGGCTGCTTCCTGCTGATCGACGCCCGCTGGCGCCTGGTCCTGTTCTCCGGGACCCCGCGCCGGGCCGTGGCGGTCCTGGCCGCGGGGGTGGCGTTCTTCCTGGCGTGGGACCTGGTGGGGATCGCCGCGGACGTGTTCCGCCACGGCGCCAACGAGGTCTCCGTGGGCCTCTTCCTGGCCCCGGAGCTGCCGGTGGAGGAGGTCCTCTTCCTGTGGCTGCTGTGCCACCAGACGCTCGTCTACGTGGAGGCCGCCCCCCGGGTGCTGGCGTGGGCGAGGCGCACGCGGGACGGAGTAGGGTCGTGACATACCTGCTGATCAGCCTGCCGTTCCTGGCCGTGGCCGGCCTCGTGCTGGCCGCCGCGGGGCTCCGGGGCCGCCTGACCCGGCGGGTGCGCCTCGGCGTCGCGACGGCCCTGGCCCTCCTGGTGCCGCTGACGGGCGTCTTCGACTCCGTCATCATCGGGCTGGGGATCGTGGACTACACCGGGGCGAACATCGCCGGCGCCCGCATCGGGCTCGCCCCGGTGGAGGACTTCCTCTACCCGATCGCCGGCACGGCCCTGCTGGCCGGGCTCTGGACCCTCGTCCGGGACCCGCGGGCACATGACGACGAGACCGGTCGGGGGACGCCGGAGGAGCTGGAGGACATCGCGTGATCCGCACCCTGTTCTGGGCGTCCCGGCCGCTGAGCTGGGTCAACACCGCCTACCCGTTCGCCGCGGCCGCGCTGCTGACCGGCGGTCTGCCGTGGTGGCTCGTGGCCCTGGGGACGGTGTTCTTCCTGGTGCCCTACAACCTGGCGATGTACGGCATCAACGACGTCTTCGACTTCGAGTCCGACCTGCGCAACCCGCGCAAGGGCGGCGTGGAGGGCTCCGTGCTGGCCGACCCCGCGGTGCGCCGCCGGGTGCTGGTCTGGTCCTGTCTGGTGTCCGCCCCGTTCGCGGCCGTGCTGGCCGGCTGGTCGATCCTGCGGGGGGAGTGGGCCGCCGTCGGCGTGCTGGCGGTGTCCCTGTTCGCGGTGGCCGCGTACTCGTGGGCGGGGCTGCGGTTCAAGGAGCGTCCGTTCCTCGACGCCGTCACCTCCGCCACGCACTTCGTCTCGCCCGCCGTGTACGCCCTGGTGCTCGCCGGAGCGGAGTTCACCGGCGCCCTGTGGGCGCTGCTGGGCGGCTTCTTCCTGTGGGGCATGGCCTCCCAGATGTTCGGCGCGGTGCAGGACGTGGTCCCGGACCGCGAGGGAGGCCTGTCCTCGGTGGCCACCGTGCTCGGCGCCCGGCCCACCGTGTGGGCCGCCGCCGCGCTCTACGCCGGGGCGGGCCTGCTGCTGCTGGGCACGCAGTGGCCCGGCCCGCTGGCCGCCCTGCTCGCGCTGCCGTACCTGGCCAGCACCCTGCGCTTCGCCAGGATCACGGACGCCACCTCCGGGCAGGCGAACCGCGGCTGGCGCACCTTCCTGTGGCTCAACTACCTGACGGGGTTCCTCGTGACCATGCTGCTGATCTGGTGGGCGTTCGAGCGGGGGATCCTCGGATGACGTACCTGCTCGTGCTCGTGGCCCTGATCGGCTGCATGGCCCTGACGGACGCCCGCTGGCGGCTGTTCCTGTGGCGCCGCCCCGTGGCCGGGGCCGTGGTCCTGGCCGTGGGCCTGGCCTACTTCCTCTGGTGGGACGTGTGGGCGATCGCCGAGGGCATCTTCCTGCACCGCGACTCCCCGCTGATGACCGGGATCATGCTGGCCCACCAGCTGCCGCTCGAGGAGGCGTTCTTCCTCCTGTTCCTCAGCTACCTGACCATGGTGCTGTTCACCGGCGCCCTGCGAGTGCTGGAGCACCGCGCCGAGAGGAGGGCCCCGTGACCTTCTGGGAGCTCAACGCCGTGTTCCTCGGCCTGGCGCTGGGGGTGCTGCTCGCGGCGGCGCTGGCCGGCCGGGTCCGCGCCCGCCACGTCGGGGCGATCCTGCTGGCCACCGCCGCCCTCTGGGTGCTCACCGCCGTGTTCGACAACGTGATGATCGCCTCCGGGCTGTTCGACTACGGCGGCCACGCCCTGGCCGGCGTGCACGTGGGCCTCGCGCCCATCGAGGACTTCGCCTACCCGCTCGGGTCCGCCCTGCTGCTGCCCGGGCTGTGGTTGCTGCTGACGGGGACCCGGCGCCGTCGTCGCCGGGACGCGCCCTGATGCCCGCCCCGATCCCCGCGGACGTGCTGCGCCTGGTCGGCCTGGCCCTCGTCCCCGCGGCCGGGGCGGTGGCCGGCTGGCCCAGCGCCGCCGCCATGTTCCTGGTGTTCGGCGGCCAGTGGCTCCTGCGCTGGCTCGCCGGCGGGCGCCTGCTGGACTGGGCCGGGCAGGTCGTCCTGCTCGCCGCCGGCTGGGCCAGCGTGATCGGCCTCTACCACCGCGCCGAGGGCCTGGACCTGGTCATGCACGCCGCCGCCACCGCCGTGGTCACGGGGCTGGTCGCCGTCGTGGTGCGCTCCGCCCTGCGCCGGCGCGGACGGGACGGCGGCCCGGTGACGCCGGCCGAGGCGGTGCGCGTGCTCGGCCCCGTGCTCTCCGTGCTCGCGCTGGCCTCGGCGGGCGTGGCGCTCGGCGTGGTGTGGGAGATCGCCGAGTGGTGGGGCCACCACCAGGTCACGGAGGAGATCGGCGTGGGCTACGACGACACCCTCGGCGACCTCACCGCCGACCTCGTCGGCGCGGTGGTCGCGGCCGTGGTCGCGGTGCGCGCGGCGCGGCGGGACGGCCGGTGAACGGTCCCGCGGCGGACGCCGCTCACCCCGGGCCCGTCCCGACGGCGGCGCCCACGGTCTCCGTGGTGGTGCCCGTCCTCGACGACGCCGCGCACCTGCGCGCCTGCCTCGCCCTGCTGGCGCGGCAGACCCGCCGGCCGGACGAGGTGGTGGTGGTGGACAACGGCAGCACGGACGACTCCGCGGCCGTGGCGCGCGCCGCCGGGGCCCGCGTGGTGCACGAGCCGCGCCGCGGCATCCCCTCCGCCGCGGCCGCCGGGTACGACGCCGCCCGCGGGGACCTGATCCTGCGCTGCGATGCGGACACCCGCGTGCCCCCGGACTGGACCGAGCGGATCGCCGCGCGCTTCGCCGCCGAGCCGGCCCTGCTCGGGCTCACCGGCCCGGGGCGGTTCTACGACCAGCCCCGCCTGCTGGGGCGGGTGCGCTCCGCCGCCTACACCGCCGCCTACCGGTGGGCCGGCGGCGCCGCGCTGGCGGGCACCCCGCTGTGGGGCTCGAACTGCGCCCTGCGGGCCGAGGCGTGGCGCGCCGTCCGGCACCGGGTGCACCGCCACCGCGCGGACGTGCACGACGACCTCGACCTCAGCTTCCACCTGCTCCGCCACGCCCCCGCGTCCACCCGCTTCGACCCCGGACTGCGGGTGGGCGCGGCCGGGCGCCTGTTCGGCTCCCTCGACGCGCGGGTGCGCCAGGGACGGATGGCCGTCACCACCCTGCGCCTGAACTGGGCGGAGCTGTCCCCGGGCATGCGCTGGGTGCGCCGGGTGCAGGCCGCCGCCCGCCCCTGAGGAGCAGGGGCGGGCGGCGGCGTCGGAGGCTGGACCGTGCGGCGGGGCCGCGCGACGGCGTCGGGCTCAGGCGTCCTTCGGCTCGCCCTGCTCCTCGTCCCGGTTGCGGCGCAGCGGGTTCCTGCGCAGCGGCAGGCGGTCGAGCAGCCCGGCCACGCCGGGGCGGCGTGAGGGCTTGTCCGCACCGGTGTGCCGACGCTCGGCCTCGGCGAGGATGTTCGCGGCCATCTCCGGGAACACGAGCGCGTGGAACGGGAGGATCGCCGTCCAGTACGCGCGGCCCAGGGCGCCGTCGGGCATGAAGATCGCCCGCTGGCGGTAGCGCGAGCCGGTGTCCGTGGCCTCGGTGCTCAGCTGCAGCCACGCCCGGCCGCCCGCGCGCATCTCCGCGCGCAGCGTCAGGCGCCGCCCCGGCTCCACCTCCTCCACGCGCCACCAGTCCACGTAGTCGCCCGCGCGCACGTGCTCGGCGTCGCGTCGGCCGCGCGCCAGGCCCGGCCCGCCCACGATCTTGTCCATCAGCCCGCGCACCTTCCACAGCAGCGGGGTGGAGTAGTAGCCGTTGCGCCCGCCGATCGACTCGATCACCGGCCACACCGCCTCCGGCGGCAGGTCGGACTCGCGCTCGCGGTCGTCCGTGTAGACGGTCTTCCCGGCCCAGTCCGGGTCCGAGGGCAGCGGCGCGGCAGGGTCCTTGGAGGCGTAGAGGTCCGCGTCGAAGGTGACCTCCAGCGGGCCCTGCTCCTCGTGCTTGAGGGCGCGGCGCACGGCCTCCTGGTAGGAGGTGAGCCCGCCCGGCGGGTCGGGGATGATCCGCTCGACGTCGTGGTCCTCCGTCACCGCGTCCTCCGCGAGGGAGGCGGCCAGGGGCATGGCCACGCCCATGGGGATGGGGGTGACCAGGCCGATCCAGAAGCCGGAGAGCCGCTGCGCCGGGATGGGCAGGGTGAACACGCGGCGCCGGGACAGCCCCGCGGCCTCCGCGTAGTCCGTGAGCATCTCCTTGAACGGCTGGGCGCGGCCGCAGCCGATCTGCGCGCGGGCCTGCACCGGCTCCGTCAGCGCGCACGCGTGCACGAGGTAGTAGAGGACGTCGCGGATGGCGATCGGCTCCACCCGGTTGTCCAGCCAGCTGGGGCCGGGCATCACGGGCAGGCGGTCGGAGAGGTGGCGGATCATCTCGAAGGAGGTGGACCCCGAGCCGATCACGACGCCGGCCTCGAAGGTCAGCACGGGCGTCTCGGCGTCCTCGAGGCGCTGGGCCACGAGGGCGCGGGAGCGCATGTGGTCCGAGAGCTCCTCCACGGGCTTGCCGTCCGGGTGGAGGCCGGAGAGGTACACCAGCTGGGTGACCCCGGCCCGGTCCGCGGCGGTGGCCACGATGTCCGCGATCTGCTGCTCGCGCTCCACGAAGTCGCCCCTGCCGCCCATCGAGTGCACCAGGTAGAGGGCGGTGTGCACGCCCTCCATGGCGGCCCGGACCTGCTCGGCCTCGGAGAGGTCGCACTCCACGACCTCCACGTCCTCCGACCACGGGCGGCCGTCGAGGTCGTGCGGGTTGCGGGCTGCGGCGCGCACCTGGAACCCGGCCGCGACCAGCTCGGGGATCACGCGTCCGCCCACGTAGCCGGTGGCGCCCGTGACGAGCACGCGGCGGCCGCGCCCCTCCGGCAGGGAGAGGCCGAGGGGGGAGGCGTGCTCCGCGGGGGCGGCGGGGGACTGGTGGTCGGCCACGTGCGCGCCGTCGAGGGGCTCGGAGGTGGGGGAGGGGCTGCCGCCCCGGGGCGGATGGCCCGTCTCGTTCTCAGTCATGCCCCCAGCCTAGGGAGCGGCACCCGTGAGGGGCATGCCTGGGCGGCGCGGGGCGGCCGGTCCGTGAAAGACTGACCCCTATGGCATCTGGCGTTCCCGGCGACCCCCTCCCGCACCTGCGGACCGAGGCCATCCGCGCCCTCGTGGGCCCCACCAGCGCGGACCGCGGCTTCGAGATCGCGGCCGCCGGGGACGTGGTCCGCGTCACCTACGACGCCGCCCGGCTGCGCCTGACCTCGGCCGTGCGGGGCACGGCGCCGCAGCCCTACCGCCAGGCCGTGCGCCTGCAGGAGTCCGGGGAGAGCGCCGAGGACGGCACGCCCCTGCTCGAGCCCACCGCCGGCCGCTGCCAGTGCCCCGTGGGCGAGGACTGCAAGCACGTGGCCGCCGCCCTCTACGAGATCACCCGTCGCCACGCGGACGCGGCCCGGGAGGCCGCCCGCGACGAGCTCGCCCGCATGGTCACCACCGCGGACCGGATCGCCGCGCCCGACGCCGGCGCCGCCCGTGCCGGGGCGGAGGCCGCCGTCGCCGTCGACGCCGACCCCGCGCACACCGAGGGCGCCGCCCTGCCGTGGCGGGGCGTCCTGGAGCCCCTGGCCGGGCTCGACGGCGGGCCGCGCCGGCTGGCCCCGCCGCCGGACCTGGCGATCGGCGTCGAGCTGGTGGCCGAGTCCTCCCACAACGTGTACCAGCAGTGGGGCCCGGCCCCGGCGGGCGAGGAGCACCTGCGTGAGGACCGCCCGCTGTACGTGATCCTGCGCCCGCTCAAGCGCGGGGCGAAGGGCACGTGGATCAAGGGCGGGCTGACGTGGAAGGCGTTCCAGTTCCCGCGCGCCGAGTACGCCCCCGCGCAGGAGCGCGCCCTGCGTCTGGTGTGGCGTCAGCTGCAGGCGGAGGACTCCTACCCCACGGACGCCTGGTTCGGGCTGCACGCGTTCGACTCCGGGCGCATCTGGCAGCTGCTCGCCGAGGCCCAGGAGGCCGGCGTGCCGCTCGTGGCGCAGGGCGTGCTGGCGGACGTGGTCCTGGACGCGCCGGTGGAGGTCGGCCTGGACGTGGCCGCCGCCCCGGAGGGCGGGCTCGAGGTCTCGCCCTCGCTGGTCCCGGCCCGCCGCCGCCCCGCCGCGGACGACGCCGCCGCCCCGCCCCGGCCCGAGCCGCTGCGGGGGGTGCGGGCGGTCGGCTCGATCGGCTTCTACCGCCCGGTCGAGGAGGAGGACGGCACCTGGACGCTGCACCTGATCCCCGCCCGGCGGCCCGTGCCGGAGCCCGTGCAGCGCATGGTCCTGGCGGGCCGCCCCGTGCACGTGCCCGCCGCGGACCGGGAGGAGTTCCTGGGACGGATCTACCCGCGCCTGCGAGCGGCCCTCGACGTGGACAGCCGCGACGCCTCCGTGGAGCTGCCCGAATTCGAGCCGCCCGTGCTGCGCCTGCAGGCGGACTTCCGCCCGGACCACCGGCTCGTGCTGCGCTGGTCCTGGCTGTACTTCGACCCGCCGCGGGAGCTCGACCTCGGCGCCGAGGGCCTGCGGGACCCCCGCCACGAGGAGGCCGTGGTGCGGGCCGCCGTCGAGGTGTGGCCGCGCGCCGCGCGCACCGAGGAGCAGGAGCTCGAGGGCGTGGGCGCGGCCCGGTTCTCCGAGACCGTGCTGCCCCTGCTGCAGCGGCTGGACCACGTGCGCGTGGACGTCACCGGGGACCGCCCCGACTACCGGGAGCTGACCGCGGCGCCGCGCATCGAGGTCTCCACGAGGGCCGCCCGGCACGACTGGTTCGACCTGGGCGTGCAGGTGTCCGTGGACGGGCACATGCTGCCGTTCGTGGAGCTGTTCACCGCGCTCGTGCAGGGCAGGACCACCCTGATGCTGCGGGACGGGACCTGGCTGGGCCTGGACCACCCCGCGTTCGACCGGCTGCGCGCCCTGCTCTCCGAGGCGGCCACCCTGCAGGAGTGGACGCCGGAGAGCACCGCCGTCTCCCGCCACCAGGTGGGCTTCTGGGAGGACCTCAAGGAGATCGCGGACGAGGTGCACGAGGACCCGGAGTGGACCGCCGCCGTCGGGCGCCTGGCCTCCGTGGACCGCCTGCCCGAGGCCCCCGAGGTGCCGGGGCTGGAGGCGGACCTGCGCCCGTACCAGGAGGACGGCCTGCGCTGGCTGCGCTTCCTGCACGACCAGGACCTCGGGGGGATCCTGGCGGACGACATGGGCCTGGGCAAGACCGTCCAGACCCTGGCGCTGATGGCCCACGCCCGCGCCGAGCACCCGGACCGGGCGCCGTTCCTGGTGGTGGCCCCGTCCTCCGTGGTGTCCGTGTGGGCCTCCGAGGCCGCACGCTTCACCCCGGGCCTGGACGTGCGCGTCCTGGACACCACCACCCGCCGGCGCGGCACGGACGTCGCGGCGGAGGCGGCGGGCGCCGACGTCGTCGTCACCTCCTACACGCTGCTGCGGATCGACGCGGCCGGCTACAGCGGCACGACGTGGGGCGGCGTGGTGCTGGACGAGGCGCAGTTCCTCAAGAACAAGGCCTCCAAGGTGCACCAGGTGGCCCGGGACCTCGACGCCCCGTTCCGGCTGGCCATCACCGGCACGCCCATGGAGAACTCGCTCACGGACCTCTGGGCGCTGCTGGAGGTGGTGGTCCCGGGGCTGTTCCCCAGCCATCGCCGGTTCCGCGAGGCCTATGTGACGCCGATCGAGTCCGGCGAGCACCCCGAGCGCATGGCCGCGCTGCGCCGGCGGGTGCGCCCGTTCATGCTGCGCCGCTCCAAGGAGCTGGTGGCCAAGGACCTGCCGCCCAAGCAGGAGCAGGTGCTCTCCGTGGAGCTCGAGGCCGCGCACCGCAAGGTGTACGACCGCGTGCTGGCGCGCGAGCGGCGCAAGGTCCTCGGCCTGCTCGGGGACATGGACGGCAACCGGTTCACCATCTTCAAGTCGCTCACGCTGCTGCGCATGCTCGCCCTGGCCCCGCAGATCGTGGACGACGAGTACGCGGCCGTGCCGTCCTCCAAGCTCGAGCGGTTCCTCGCGGACCTCGAGGAGGTCCTGGCCGAGGGGCACCGCGTGATCGTGTTCAGCCAGTTCACCTCCTTCCTGCGCGTGGTGGCCGAGGAGCTGGACGCGATGGGCGTGGAGCACGCCTACCTGGACGGCTCCACCCGGAACCGCGCGGACGTCATCCAGGGCTTCCGCGACGGGCAGGCGCCCGTGTTCCTCATCTCGCTGAAGGCGGGCGGGTTCGGACTGACCCTGACCGAGGCGGACTACGTGTTCCTCATGGACCCGTGGTGGAACCCCGCCGCGGAGAACCAGGCCGTGGACCGCGCGCACCGGATCGGCCAGGACCGCACCGTGATGGTCTACCGCATGGTCTCCGAGGGGACCATCGAGGAGAAGGTGCTCGAGCTGCAGCAGCGCAAGGCCGAGCTGTTCGGCGCACTCATGGACGAGTCCGACGACTCCGCCTCCGGCGCCTTCACCGAGTCCCTCACCGCCGACGACATCCGCGAGCTGCTCTCCCTCGACGACCCGGACGCCTGACCCCCCTCCTGCGTTTTCGCTCGCGCAACACGCGTCCCGTCGGCGTTTTCGCTCGCGCAACACGCGTGGCCGGCCCGTCGTCGCTGACGCGCCCGTCGACCCCGCCCGCCCTGCCCCACAATGGAGCCCATGATCCGCGTCGAGCAGGCCCCCGCCGCCCACGAGCGCGACTGGCGCTGGCTGGACGAGCCGACCCCCGCCGTCGCCGTGGGGCTGGCGCTGACCGCGCTGCACCTGACCAGCGGCGCGGGCGGCGGGCTGCTGACCGCGGTGCCCGGGGCGACGACGGCGGCCGGGCTCCTGGCGCTGCTGGCGGTGCTGCTGGTGGTCGAGTCGGCGGGGCGGGACCGCCCGTCCGGGCCCACGTTGCCCCGGCGGTCCCTGCTGTGGCTCGCGGCGGTGCCCGGGGTGGCGCTCGCGGGGGCGCTGCTGGCGCCCAACCCCTCCCTGACCCCGCTGCTGGCGCTGCCCGCCGCGGTGCTGGGGGCCGGCGTCGCGGACCGGCTGGGGACCCGCTGGCCGCTGGTGCTGGCCACGCTGGCCGGCGCGGCCGCCCAGCCCACGCTCCTGCAGGCGGTGGACCCCGTGCCCGCCGGGGTGCTGGTGCTCAACGGGCTGATCATGTCCGTGCTCGTGCTGATCCTGCTCACCGTGCTCACGTGGCTGCGTGCACGCTCGCCCGGGGGGCGGCTGCACCGCCCGGGGGAGTTCGAGGGTGAGCACGACGACGACGTCGGTCCCGGCCCGGCCTGAGGCCTCCCGCTCCGTCAGCGGAAGTGCCGGAGAGCCCCCTGTTGCGCGAGCGAAGACGTCGGGGAGTCCCTCGTTCTGCGAGCGGAAGCGTTCAGGCGTCGTCGTGGAGCTGGTCGGCGCCGATCGCGTCCCCGAGGAGGTCGAGGTCGATCGGCTCCCCGGCGCGGATGACGCTGAGCCGCCCGCTGGCCTCGAGGATCACCGCCTGCACCTCCCCGAGGTGGCGCACCCCGGCCGCGCGCAGGGCCGTGTTGAGGTGGCCGCGGGTGACGCGACCGCGCCGGGCCTGGTCGGCGAGGATCCGACCGCGGGCCACGATCACGCGGGCCCGGCCGCCCATCGTCCGGGCGCCGCGCACCGTGCCGGTGATCGCGCCGAACACGGTCTCCAGGAGTGCGAGCGTGGTCAGGCCGACCACCCCGGCCGCGAGCGTGGGCGGGTGGCCGAGGATCACGCGGCCCGCCACGCCGCCGAACATCAGCGCCACCACGGTGTCGAACACGGACAGCCCCGTGATCAGCCGCGCGCCGAACACCCTCAGCAGCAGCAGCGCCGTGACGTAGATCCCCACCGCGCTGAGCACCACCACGGGGATCCGCCACAGCTCCATCCCCAGGTGCTCCGTCAGCGCCGCGGGCCACCCCTGCGGCGGGGCCCAGCCCAGCACGGGGAGGGCGACGGCGACGGCGGCTTCCGAGGGGGACATGCCCTCATTCTCCACCGGCAGTTCCGCCACCCGCCCCGTCCCCGCCCCCGCCCTGGCCGACCCGGAGCGACGTCACCGCCGTTCCGCCGCGCTGTGATGTCGCAGGGGTTCGGCCGGGCGCGGGCGGCAGCGACAACGAGTCCTCGGCGCGTGTTGCGTCAGCGAAAGACTGAGCCGTGGGCGTGTTGCGTCGGCGAAAACGGGAGGGGGAAGTTGAGAACTGTTCGCAGAAGTGTTTATTGTGAACCAGTCGCAATTGTTCACACCCATCCGACTGGAGACCCCATGACCCCGCGCCCCCAGCGCCGCTCCCGCCTTGCCGCCTCCTCCTTCACCGCCACCCTCGCCGCCGCGGCCATCGCCCTCACGGCGTGCTCCGGCGGGACCGCCGGGCAGGGCAGCTCCTCCGCTCCGGCCTCCTCCGGCCCGACGACGGCGGCCGGGTCCGCCTCGTCCGCCGCCGGCTCGGCCGGGGCCTCGGACCAGGCCGCGGCGAGCGATCCGGCGGAGGCGGGGGCGTCGTCGTCGGCGTCCGGTGAGGTGCAGGCCGCGTCCTCCGTGCCCGAGTCCGACTGGGTGGACCCGACGAAGGCCACCGAGGTGGCCACCGTGACCCCCCGCGTGCTGCTCTCCCACGAGGACGGCCTGACCCTGCTGGACGCGGAGACCGGCGAGGTCGTGAAGGACCAGCCCGCCCCCGGCTTCAAGCGCCTGTCCAACGCCGGCAACGGCAAGGACGTCATGGTGATCACGGGCAACGGCTGGGAGGTCTTCAACGCCGGCATCCAGGCCAAGGCGCACGGGGACCACTTCCACAACTACGAGTCCGAGCCGGGCATGACCGGCGTGACCTTCCCCGGCGACCACGCCGGACACGTGGTGACCCACAACGGGCAGACCACCCTCTTCGCCGACGGCACCGGCGCCATCCAGACCTTCGACTCCGCCCACCTGGACAAGGCCACGCGGGACCTCATGCCGGTCATGGAGGAGAACACCACCGACGACCCGCACCACGGCGTGGCCCTCGAGCTGGCGGACGGCACCCTGTTCACGACACAGGGCACCGAGGAGTCCCGGAACGTCGTCCAGGTGGTCGACCGTGAGACGGGCGAGGTCAAGGCCGAGACCGACGACTGCCCCGGCTCCCACGGCGAGGCGGCGGCCCAGCCGAACGCGTCCGGCGACGTCGTGGTGATGGGCTGCGAGAACGGGCCGATCGTGTACCGGGACGGCGAGTTCCACAAGGTGGATGTCGAGCCGGAGTGGCAGCGCTCGGGCAACCTGTTCGGCCTGCACGACTCGCCGATCGTCCTGGGCGACTACAAGGTCGAGGAGGAGCCGGAGGAGGCCGTCGAGCGGCCCACGAAGGTGGCGCTGATCGACTCCCGCACGGACGAGCTGACCACCGTGGAGCTGGGCTCCTCGTACTGGTTCCGCTCCCTCGGCCGCGCGGCGGACGGCTCCGGCGTGGTGCTCACCTACGACGGCGAGCTCAACGTGATCGACGAGGAGACCGGCGAGATCACCGCCGAGCACCCCGTGATCCAGCCCTGGAAGGAGAAGGACGAGTGGCAGGAGCCCGGTCCGATCCTGAAGGTCGCCGGGAACACCGCCTACGTGACCGACGCCGAGAACAAGAAGCTCGTGGCCGTGGACCTGGAGACCGGTGAGAAGGTCCTCGAGGAGGACCTGGAGTTCGCGCCCGTCGAGATGGCCGTGGTCACCGGCGAGCCCGAGTCCGTGAAGCCCGAGGAGGGCGACGACCACGCCGACCACGAGGACCATGAGGGCGAGGCGCACGACGACGACGGCCACGAGGGCGAGTCCTCGGACGAGCACGAGGGCCACGACCACTGATCGTGTGACGAGACTCCGGCCGTTCCGCGCTCGTGGGGAGCGCAGGACGGCCGGTGCCGGGGATGTCGTGGGGACGTCCCGGGCGGGCGCCCGAGGGTGCCGCAGGCGGGGGCCGTGTCGTGGGGACGCGGCCCCCGCCGTCGTGCGTGCGGGGGGCCCGCGTCCGCCAACTCCCATCGGGTCGACGTCCCTTCGCAGGGTCGCCCTGGGTCAGGGCGATCCTGCGAATCCACGTCGACCGGACGCGGCGCGTCGCCGGCGCATGCCTCAGCGGAGCGCCCGGCCCCCCACCTGCCGGAGCACCTCGGGGGTGATCGCTGCGGCCCAGTCCTCGTAGCCGGCGCCGTTGGGGTGGAACAGGTCGCGCGCGAGGCGGCTCACCTGGTGCTTCAGGTTCCGCCGCCGGGTGGCCGTGTGAACGTCCGCGACGCCGAGCCCGTGCCGCGCCGCCACCCGCCGCACCACCGTGTTCGCCCGGCGCACGCGGGCCTCGAACGGCGGGATGCGGAACGTCGGGACCAGGCCCAGCGTGGCGCCGGCGGGCAGGGCGCGGGCGATCGCCTCGAGCGGCTCCTCGAACGCGGCCTCGCGGAACCGCCAAGCCCAGGTGACGTCGTTGCCGCCGACGACGCACGTCACCGCGTCCACCCCGCTCGCCGGCATGAGGGGCAGCTGGTCGGCGAGCACGTCCTTCGCCATGGCCCCGGACACGGCGAGGTTCACCACGCGCACGGGCCGGCCGGTCTCGGCGGCCACCCGCTCGGCCACCTGGGCCACGTACGTGCGCTCCACGCTCTCGGCCCCGATTCCGACGGCGGCCGAGTCGCCGAGAACCACCCACGTGAGGGCGTCGGGGTCCTCGTGCGCGGCGAGGGCGTGCCAGTGGGCGCGGTAGTCGGCGTCGTGCTGGGCCTGCCAGCCGGTGGGGGAGGGCATGCGCGCCAGGCTACCGGCCGCCACCGGCGCGGGGGGCTCGGCCGGAGATCCACACCAGCAGCGCCCCGGCCACGGACACCAGCACGATCCCGGCCCACGCGCTGAGCGAGATGACCTCGCCCATCACCACGGCGCCCACGAGCGAGCCCATCACCGGGTCGATGCTGAACAGGGTGCCCACCACGCGCGCCGAGGAGATCGCCGCGGCCACCGTGTCCACGGTGTAGGCCAGCACCACGCCGATCAGCGCGGAGAACGTGAGCATGCCCCATTGCGGCGCCGTGACGTCCGGCAGCCGCGGCAGGCCGAACGGCAGGGAGGCCACCGCGGCCACGGTGACGGACAGCGCCAGGCCGGCCAGGCCGTCGTCGTCCTTGCCGACCTTCTCCGCGAACACCGTGTACAGCGCGAAGAAGAACGCCGCGGAGAGGCCGAACGCGTAGCCGATCAGGTCGAAATAGCCGGACGGGCCCGCGATCAGGACGACCCCGCCGAGCGCCAGCAGCGCGCACAGTCCCTCCTGGAGATGGCGCGAGGCCAGCAGGGCGACGGCGCACGGGCCCAGGAAGTCCAGGGTCACGGCCACGCCGAGGGGCAGCCGCTCGATCGCGGCGTAGAGGCTGAGGTTCATGGCGGCCATCGCCACGCCGTAGACCACCACGCCCAGCCAGGACTGCCGGGTCCGCCCACGCAGGCGCGGCCGGAACATCACCAGCAGCACGACGGCGGCGATCACCATGCGCAGCGAGCTCACTGCGGCGGGGCCCAGGGCGTCGAACATCCCGGCCGACGCCGCGGAGCTGAGCTGGATGCCCAGGGACCCGACCAGGATGAGCCCGGCCGCCTTCAGGACGGCAGAACGGGAGAGCGCGGGCGGTGCGGCGGAGGCGGGCATGGGGGAGAGTCTCCGGGACACGGAAGGGGGGGCGGGCGTGTGACTGATTGCGGCGGGCCCCCAGCACACGTCGAGGCGCCGCCACCGATCGCGCCGGTCATCGCGCCCGGCCCGTCCGCGCCGACCACGAGGTCCGCCTCCAGGACGGTGTCCCGGCCCGCCTCGTCGGTGAGGGTGAGACGGCCGCCCTCGGCGTCCGCCGCGGTGACGTGAACGCCGGTGTGCACCACGTCCCCGGGCAGGGGTGCTTGGAGGATCTCGTGGAGCTCTGCGCGGGTGAGGAAGAGGGTGCCCGAGGCCACTTCGGGCGGGGTGCGGGTGAGCCAGCGGCGGCGGGGATCTCGCTGGCCGCTCTCGACAGCGGGCTGGCGGCGCAGCAGCGGACCCACGGCCGGCCCGTAGCCGAGGCTCTCCAGGGCGGTCACGGCGTTCGGGGCGAGGGAGATCCCCGCGCCGACGACGGCGACGCGCAGCCGGGCGGGCAGGGCGGCACGATCGCGGGGTGAGGACATGGGGAGACTGAACGCGGATCCAGGGCCGATGTCAACGACGCCGGGGTGAGTCACGGTGGGTGGATACGCTGGCTCGATGACGTACTCCGCAGTGCACGACGACGGCCTCGCGCCGCGGCCCGGTGTCCGGCCCACCACCTCCTCCGAAGGACCGCACCGTCAGCTGGATCAGCAGTCCGCGCCTGAGCTGTGGGGCAGACTCGTGGCGGAGGTCTTCGCGTTGGACGGTGTCGAGGAGGGCCACAGCGCTGTCTCGCCGGCGCCCTCCCGCGCCGTCCACCTCCGGGATGTGGGTGAGGAGCGCTCACCGGAGACGAACCTTGCACCGGGCCGCCGACTCGAACCCGTGCACCTGCACGGCGTCACCGACACCTCGATCCATCTGGTGCTGCCGCCCGACCGGGGGGTGCGGCTCACTGAGCTCGGGTGGGCCGAACCGCACGGGTACGCAGATTCCGGGACGGAGTGGATGGTCTACGGGCCGCGGGATGAAGCGGAACTGGAGGTCGCCGTCGGGATCATCCGCGAGGCGCTCGCCTTCGCGCGGGGGTGAGGCACCTCAGCCGGCGTCGAACTCGAGCCGAGTCACCGAGAGGTACCAGTCGCCGAAGGGGGGAGGCGGAAGCCGCCGTTCGCGCAGTCGGCGGCGCGCCTCGGTGAGCCAGCGGGGGCGCAGGTGGCGGCCGGAGACGAACACGGTCAGCGCCTGATCGGTGAGTGCGGCGATGCTTGGACCGTAGACCCCGGCCCCCCGCCAGGCGGGGGCGGTCTCGTCGTGGGTCAGCAGCGGGCGCAGATTCGCGTGCCACTGGGTGCGGTCCCCAGGGTCGGAGGACCACGAGAGCCAGAGCCCCTGCGGTGCCGCCTCCGCGTGCGGGTCACCCGCGAGGACCATGAGCCAGCCGTCCCGCCACGGCCGCACGTCCGCGTCGAAGAAGTCGTGCCGCGCGTCGAAGAGCTCCAGCGGATCGCTCCACCCCGTCAGGCCGTCCTCGCTCCATGTATACCGGATGCGGTAGTCCGGCGCCTGCCCCCGGGGCGGGTCCGCCACGAAGGAGAGGAACCACAGGTGCCAGCGCCCGTCCGCGTATCGGACGCAGGGCTCCAGGACGCTCGGCCGCTCTGCGTCGCCGCGCAGCACCGGCGTACCACGCCGCCACCACCCGCCGTCCGGCGTCTCCTCCAGGACCCCGACGGCGTAGGTGCGCGGGGTGCGCACGAGTCGGTCCAGGCCGGTGTAGTAGACACGCCGCACCGGCTCTCCGCCCGCTCCCACGCCCTCCGTCAGACAGGGGGATCCCATGCCGGCGGAGTCGAACGCCCAGCGCGGGGGGCGGGCCAGCGGCACCGCGGTGCCCCAGGGGCCACGGGTGCGCACGCGCCACGGGGCCTCGTGGGCATCGCGCCCGGGTGGGAGGTCTGCCTGCACCAGCCGTACGCGGAAGCGGTTCTCGAACGCGCCGAGGAGCATGGTCCACCGCTCGTCCGTGCAGGACACCTCCGGATCCGTGACGGCCAGGAGGTTCCAGGCCCCTACGCCCGGCGCGCGCAGGTTGTCGAAAAGGACGGTCTCTCGGGCGGGGCCGGCGGCCCAGGGGAGCGGCATGGCACAGGCCCCTCCATTCCGGCTGCGGGGGACAGGATCGCAGGCCGCCGACCACCCGGCGGTCCGCGGGGTCGAGGGTCGACGGTCCCCGGCGGCCCCCGCACTCCGCGGCCGGGCGGGATCCCCACTCACGCCACGAAGATGCAGAACGGGTGGCCGGCCGGGTCGGCGTACACGTAGAGCCGCTCCTCGGGGTCCTCGGACTCGTCCCGCAGGAGCCGCGCCCCGAGCCCGAGAGCCAGGGTGTGCGCGGCGCGCAGGGACTCCACGTCCGGGACGGTGAGGTCCAGGTGGGCCTGCATCGGGATCTCGGGAGAGGGCCATGTGGTGGGGGTCAGCTCGTCCGTCTGCTGGAAGGCCAGGACCCGGCGGCCCTCGTGGTCCAGCAGGACGAGCCAGTCGCCGTCGTCGGGGGTGCCGTCGGCGGGCGGCTGGTCGCCCTTGCGGTAGCGCAGGTCCAGGAGCCGACGGTAGAACTCGGCGAGCGGGCGGATGTCGGTGGCGTCGAGGACGACCTGCTGCAGCACTGGACCGGTGACCATGCCCGCACGCTAGCAGGGGGCCACGGTGAAGGGCAGGGGTCAGGATCGGCCCGTCAGGCCGCCCGCGCGCCGGCCACTCCGCGCCCCGCCCGCCCGGACCGCACCGGCGCGGTGCGGCGGTACCAGTCCAGGCAGAAGAGGGCGATCAGCACCAGGTCGATGTAGTCGCCCCCGTAGTACATGAGCTGGGCGCCGGCCTGGGCCTCCGCCGCGCCCACACCCGCCGGCGGGTGCGCGTAGACGTGCTTGGACAGGATCGCGTGCAGCGCGAGGAACGCCACGAGCACGCCCGCCCGCAGCGGGTGACCGCGGGGGTGCGGCGCCGGGTCCGCCTGCAGGATTGCGGCCGTGAACACCCATCCGGCCAGCAGCACGTGCAGGTGCACCACCAGATGCCCCACCGCGGAGGCGTGCATCCAGGCGTGCACGGGGGTGGTGTAGAGCAGCCACAGCCCGCCGATGTTCAGGATCGCCGCCACCACCGGGTGCGACACCACCCGCACGTACGGCGTGGACAGCACCCGGGACAGCCGCCGCGCCCACGCCACGGGCAGGCCCCGCAGGGCCACGGTCACCGGCGCGGAGAGCACCAGCAGCAGCGGGGCGAGCATGCCCAGCAGCAGGTGCCCCCACATGTGGGCCGTGAAGTCGTGGTGGCCGAGCACTCCCAGCGGGCCCACCGCCACGACGCCGGCCACCACCCCCGCCGCCGCGCTCAGGGTGCGCGCGTCGGACCAGGCGCGGCCCCGGCGTCGTCCGGCGCGGACCAGCAGCACGTACAGAACCAGGAAGAGGAGCAGTCCGCCGCCGAGGACGACGCCGGCCAGCGGGAACGGGGCGCTCGTCGCCTGGGCGCCGAGCTCCGCGCCGAGCCCGCCGGAGTGCTCATGCACGGGCGGCCGCCCGGCGGGAGCCGCGCCGCCACGCGAGGGTGCCGATCACGAGGAAGGCGATCGCGATCGCCATCCACACGAGGTCGTACACGAGGATGTTCTCCACCGGCGGGTACGGGCCGGTGCCGCGCAGCTCGGTGGGGATCACCTCGTACCGGATCTGGTGGATCCGCAGGAGCTTGTGCTGCACCGTCCCGTCCCAGGCCTGGAAGGCGCCCGCGCCGATCAGCACCGCCGGCCACCAGCGGCCCACCCCGGGACCGCCCCGGCGCCGCACGTCCGCGAAGAGGAACAGCCCGGCCACCGCGGCGAACCAGCCGAAGGCGTGGAAGAGCCCGTCCGAGACGAGCCCGACGGCCGTGGTGGAGCGGTCGTAGAAGTGGTGCCAGTGCAGGAGCTGGTGCAGCACGGTCTCGTCGACGAAGGCGGCCACGCCCACGCCGAAGAGGATCCCGGAGAGCAGCAGGCGGCGGTGCAGGTCGGGGGCGGCCGTGTCGAGGGGGCGCGTGGCGGCGGGGGCGGTCGACATGGTGCCCACGGTAGCCGCCTCTCCGACAAGAGGGCAGGTCAGAGGCCGGACTCCAGCGCGGTCACGGCCGCGTCCAGCTCGTCCTGGTGGGCGCCGACGAGCCCGGCCGGGTCGGCGAGGCGGCCGTCGTCGTCGCGGGGGGCCTCCAGGATGGCGATGTGCACCATCGGCTCGACGACGTCCATCTTCAGCCGGGGCAGAACGTCCGCGAGGTGCTGCGCCGCCGTCTTCCCGCCGTAGCTGCCGTAGGAGACGATGACCGCGGGCTTGCCGTTCCACTCGCCCCACACGGTGTCCAGCGCGTTCTTCAGCACGCCCGGGACGCTCGCGTTGTACTCGGGGGTGACGATGACGAACCCCGCGAACGAGTCCACGCGCGCGGCCCAGGCCTTCGTGGACTCCAGCTCGTACGCGCCCTGCTTGGGCGGGCGGGGGTCGCTGAGGAAGGGCAGGTCGACCTCGCGGAGGTCGATGAGCTCCACCTCCGCGGTGAGGCGCTCGGCGACCGCCGCGCGCACGGCTTCGGCGAGGTCCCCGCCGACGCGGTGCGGGCGCGTGGCGCCGACGAGGACGCCGACCTGCTGCGGGGAGAGCTGGGCCTGCGGGGTGTCCTGGGTCATCGGGGTCCTCTCGGGGATCTGCTCGGACGGCGCCCACCGCGGGCGCGCCGTCCCAGGGTGCCGCACGGGACGGGCCCCGGTCCACCGTCGCCGCGGCGCCTCAGGCCCCGTCGCCCAGCAGACGGCCGACGACGTCGGCCACCTCCGCCCGGTCCGCGGCACCCAGACCGAGCAGCGGTCGGGGCAGGCACCCGGGCGCGGCGAGACCGAGGTGCTCGGCGGCCGCGGCCGTCACCCGGAGGCTCCCGTGCCGGGCGAACAGATCCCACAGCGGTGCCAGCCGCTCCGACTCGGCGAGGGCGTCCTCGTGCCGTCCCTCCCGCACGGCGTGCGTGATCCGCAGCGCGGGCTCGGGCAGGGTCCCGGCGATCACGGAGTACCAGGTGTCGCAGCCGGCGATCAGCCCCGCGGCGCCGCCCGCGTCCCCCGAGACGCCCACGCTCACGCGCGCCGGCACCGCGGCGCGGATCTCGGCGACCCGCGCCCGTGCCTCGGACGGGTCCGCGGACACGCCTGGGATCTTGAGGGAGACGACGTCGGGCAGCGCCGCCACGCGCCCGTACAGGGCGGTGCTGAACGTGAAGCGCGTGGTGGTCGGGTTGTCGTAGACGGTCACCGGCAGCTCCGTGGCGGCGGTGACGTCCGCGTAGAGGCCGGCGACGTCGTCGTCGGTGAGGGGCTGGTAGGACTGCGGCGCCAGGAGCAGCCCCCGCGCGCCGGCCGCCGCGGCGTCCTCGGCGAAGGCGAGGGCGTGCGCCGTGCGGAGCGCGCTGACCCCGGCGTGCACGGGGACGTCCCCGGCGGCGTCGACGGCGAGGCGCACCACCCGCTGTCGCTCCGCGCGGTCCAGGTAGGCGCCGGCGCCGGTGGAGCCGAGGACGGTGATCGCGTCGACGCCGGCGGCGGCGAGGCGCCGGATGATCCGGACGAGGGCGGCCTCGTCCAGGCGGTCGTCCCGCAGGGGAGCGAGGGGGAAGGCGTTGAGGGCCGCGCGTGCGGGGGCTGGGAGCATGGGGGCAGGGTAGCGGGGGCGGGTCGGATCGTTGACGGACGCAGGCGGAAGGGGTGGACTGTGCCCCACATCCCCGTGTGCCCAGGAGGCCCCCTGTCAGATCAGCTCCAGCAGGAGATCACGGACGCCGCGGCGGCGATCGTGGACGCGTTCCGGTCCAACGACGAGGAACGGTACTTCTCCGGGTTCGCCCCGGAGTGCAGCTTCGCCTTCCACACGGACCGGGAGGTGCTGCTCGGCCGGGATGCCTGGCGTTCGGCGTGGCGGGAGCTGCACGAGTCGGGCTGGCGCGTCGTCGACTGCCACTCCCTCACCACCCACGTGCAGCCGATCGGCCGGGACGGCGGGGTCTTCCTGCACGAGCTGGAGACCACCGCCGAGCAGGACGGTCGCTGTGAGACGTACCGCGAGCGCGAGACGATCGTCTTCGAGCGCCGGGACGGACGCCTGAGCGCCGTGCACGAGCACCTCTCTCCGGTGCCCGCCGAGGCCGAGGCGACCAACGAGGAGGCCGTCCGATGAGCAGCGCCGCAGGCGCGACCGGCGCCGTCCCCTCGGCCGACGCGATGGCCGACCCGCCCGTGCGGGGCACCCTGGGCGGTCTGCGCATCGGACTGATCTGGCTGGCGGCCAACCTGGTGGTCACCACCCTGCTGACCGGCACGCTCTTCGTGCCGGGGGTGCCGTTCGCCGAGGCCCTGGGGTGGATCGTCCTCGGCACGATCCTGGGTGCGATCGTCCTCACCCTGGTGGCGGTCATGGGCGTCCGCACCGGGCTGCCCACCATGGCCCTGACCCGCGGGTCCTTCGGCCTGCGCGGCTCGATCGTCCCCGCCGTGGCCAACGTAGTCATCCTGATGGGGTGGTCCTGGGTGCAGGCCATGCTGGCCGGCATCTCCCTGAACGCGCTCGTGGAGCAGTGGACCGGGTTCTCCAACCCGGCGCTCTTCTCCGCGCTCTGCCAGGCGCTGGTAGTGGGTCTCGCGATCTTCGGGCATGAGGGGATCGCGAAGGTGGAGCCGCTGTTCGCCGTGGTCATCCTCGGGATCATGGCGTGGATCTTCATCACCGCCTTCGGCTCCCACGCGCCCGCAGAGTACGTGGCCATCCCCGCCGACCCGGCCGGGTACGACGGCATCACCGTGTTCGACATCGTCTTCGCCACGGCCATCTCCTGGACCGTGCTCTCCGCCGATCTGACACGGTCCGCCCGCACCCAGGCCGGTGGCGCGGTCGGCGCCGGAGTGGGCTACACGGTGTCCACCGTCGTCTCGATGACCCTCGGCCTGACGGCGGCGTCGTTCGTCCTCCTCGAGGGCGGCGAGGTGCTGCCCTTCGACCCGACCCTGCTCATCGGCTCGTTCGGGGCGCCGGTGGCGATCGCCATGTTCCTCTCGGTGATGGCCACCAACACCATGGTCATGTACGGGATGACGGAGTCCGTGCGCCACGCGCTGCCGCGCACCCGGCCGCTGCCGTTCGTGCCGACCGCGCTGGTCCTGGGCGCGGTGGGCGTGATCGGCGCGACCTGGCTGGGCCTGCTGGAGCGGTTCACCGCCTTCCTCTCCCTGATCGGGGCCCTCTTCATCCCCGTGTTCGCCGTGATGATCGTGGACTACTACGTGGCGCGCCGGCGGGTCTACCGGGCGGACATCCTGCGACACTCCGGGGGCGCCTACTGGTTCCGCGGCGGGTGGAACCTCGGGGCGCTGCTGGTCTGGATCCTGGGTGCGGTGGCCTACCTGCTGTTCTACTTCGTGATCTCGACCCCGGCGGGCGCGGCCCTGCCGACGTTCGCCGTGGCCGCGCTCCTGTACTGGGCGTGGACGCGGGTCGCCGGCATCCGGGAGGCCCCGGACGTGCGTTCGCTGCACCTGGCGGACGCGGTGGAGCACGAGCGTGCGTGAGGAGGGCGCGCGGCGGGTGGACCTCAGCCACCGGCTGGCCACCGGCGGGACGGTGTTCCCAGGGGACCCGGAGATCCTGCTCGAGACGGCCGCGCAGATCGAGGTCGAGGGGTTCGCCGTCACCGCCGTCGCGATGGGGTCCCATTCGGGCACGCACGTGGACGCGCCCAGGCACACGGTCGCCGACGGACGGACGATGGACGACGTCGACGTGGCCCGCCTGATCGGCCGGGCGCACCTGCTGCGCGTGCCGGATGCGGCCCCCCGGGAGCGGATCGGCCCGGCGCGGCTGGCGGGCCAGCTGGCGGCCTTGCCCGACGGCGCCCGGATCGTCCTCCTCGTCACCGGCTGGGACCGGTTCTGGGGCGAGGACGCCTATCTCGAGCACCCGTTCCTCGATGGCGCCGTGGGGGAGCACCTGCGGGACCGCGGGGTGGACGTGCTGGGCGTGGACACCCTCAGCCCGGACGAGACCGCCCCCGACGGGTCCGCGCCGCTGCCGGTGCACGAGGCGCTGCTCGGGGCCGACCGGCTGATCATCGAGAACCTCCGTGGCCTCGCCGCCCTGCCGGCGTCGGTCACGAGCCTGGAGTTCACCGCCCTGCCGCTCCCGCTCGCCGGCGCGGACGGTGCGCCGGTGCGGGCGATCGCCACGATCCCCGCGGAGGCGTTGGCGGACTGAGCCGGTCCCTGACTAGGAGCGACTGGTGCTCGAGGGCTTGCGCGACGACGAGCTCGCCTCGGACACGGCTGTCGGGGTCGGAGGCTGGTCGGGATGGGCGCCGTCGGCGGCCGCCCGCTCCGCCGCCCAGGCGGCCTTCTGCCGTTCCGAGCGCCGATGGTTGCGCACCGCGACGACGCCGAGCACCAGGCCGAGGAGCACGGGCTTCCAGACCTCGTCGTACTCCAGCACCGTCCGCAGCCAGCCGGGCAGCGGGGGGACGTCGATCTCCCACGCGGGGAGCCGGGGCACCGGCAGGTGGATCTGCGGCATGGTCGGCACGGGCAGGTGGATCCGGGGGAGGCGGAACTCCGGCAGGTTCACCTGCCAGTCCGGCAGCAGCTTCGCCAGGAGGGGGAAGAGCACCAGGACGAGGATGGCCCCGCCTGCCTTCCCGAGTCCGCCCATCAGCGGATAGAAGATCCGCTTCACGCTGCTGGACTCCATGGCGGCCTGCCGGCGGGCGCCCCGCGAACCGGGCGGCGGGTCGAACTCCACCACGGACGATCCCTCGCGGAACTGCACGGAGAGGATGTCGCCCAGGGCGTTCGACTGGACCCTCAGGCGCCGCAGGCTCGATGCGGGGTGCGACTCCAGCGTGGAGAAGCCGTCCTCTTCCGTCTTCGGGTTCTTCAATCGGACCTCTCCCACGCCGGTGCGCGGGTAGCGGCCGGTGACCTCGCCGTCGATGCGCACCTGCAGCCGCAGCGGCGGGTTCTTCACTCGGGCCCGCACGCGGTCACGGAGCGGAGCGTCCAGGGGAGGCCGCTCGCCGGCGCGTGCAGGGGCCGACTCGGCGGACCCGTCGACGGCGTCGTCCGCCTCCGGCTGCGGCCAGCCCGGGTCGCCGGCGAGGAACTCGGCGTCGAACCCCTGCCGCAGCTCGAGCCGGCCGTGCTGTGGGTGGTCGAGGGTCCAGATCTCCACGGCTCAGCGCCTCCGCCGGAGTCGGCCGCCGAGCGCGCCGCCGAGGCGGCTCAGTGCCAGCACGCCGAGCGCGTAGATCCACGTGCCGTCGCTGGTGTACATGGCCAGTCCGAGCAGGGCGAGGATCGCCGTGAGCACGGGGAACGCCCACGTGCTGCGGAAGACGACGCCGTCGATCGCCCCGAGCGTCAGCGCGCCCGCGGTCAGCAGGCCGAGCAGGGCCGTTGTGGCTGTCTCGGCCGGCAGTACGGCGCCGAGGGCGAACGGGGCCGCCAGGTAGGCGGCCGCAGCGAGGGCGTAGGGCCACGCCTGCGCAGCGGTGCGGTCCGGCGGACCACTCGCGGCGGAGCCGGGCCTCGGCTCCGTGGGGGCCGGTGCGGGGGTGGTCTCGGTCATGAGGGGAGGCTAGATGCTGCACAGGGAAGCCGAGGACCCTCGGAAGTTGGGGTCTGCGCAGGCCGATCAGCGACTTTCGGTGGAGGCGGGGCTGGCAAGCCGTCAGCCTCGAAACGCTAGCGGCCGGGCGCCCCCTGCCGCAGGGCCTGCCCCGCCACGATCAGCAGCATCGCCGCGCCGGCCGCCGCGGCCCCGGCCGGTCCCGCGGCGGGCGCGCCGAGCATCGCCGCCAGGGCGCCGACCAGGCCCAGGACCAGCATCGACCCGCCGATCCACCGGAACACCGGCGCGCCGAACGCGCGCGCGAACGGCAGGAAGTGCGCGCCCACCACGGCCGCCCCCAGGGCGATCTGCGCCGTCGGCGCGTCTGCGGCCCGGGCCACCAGACGGGTCACCGGGAACAGCAGCAGCATCACGACGACGGCGGCCCCGTACACCCGCAGCGCCCCGGGCGCCGGGGGCGGCAGGGCGGGCAGGGTCCGGCGGCGGAGCAGGACCGCCGCGAGGGCGAAGGCGGCGAGGGCGACCGCCGCACTGCGGAGCATGCTCTGAGCGTCGCCGGGCAGCCCGGCGATCCCGGCGAGCAGGAAGGCCGTGCCGCCGACCACCCCGATCAGCCCGCCGAAGACCACCGGATGACCCGCCCGGCTGATCCCGCGGACGCGCTGGCCGTCCACGATCTGCCTGTGAGCGTTGCCTGTGTGCACCTGAGTCATCGTTCCCCTCCTGCTGTGTGCGACCGGGGCCATCGTGTCACGGCCGTTAGCCTCCTCCCATGCCCTCCGCCTCGATCGACCACGTGCGGCAGGCCCGTTGCGTCCTGTTCCACGGGGTCACGGGGGCCGGGAAGTCCACCGCGGCCGTGCGGCTCGGCGCTGTGCTCGGCCTGCCGGTCACCCTCGTGGACGAGGAGTTCGGCTGGCTGCCGGGCTGGGTCCCGCGGCCGGAGGCCGAGCAGACCGCCCTGGCGGACTCGGTCACGGCGGGGGAGGCCTGGGTGCTGGACTCCGCCTACGGCTTCTACCGGCCGATGGTCATGGAGCGGGCCGACGTCGTCATCGCCCTGGACTACTCGCGGGCCCGGACCTTCACGCGCCTGGTGCGGCGCACGATCCGCCGGGTGGTGGGGCAGGGGGAGATGTGCAACGGCAACCGCGAGTCCTGGCGTCGGGTGCTCGGGGAGGAGTCGATCCTGCGCTGGCACGCCGCCACGTTCGACCGCAAGCGGGCATGGGCCCGGGAGCGGGAGGCCGCGGCGGAGGGGGCGCCGGTGCTGCGCCTGAGCACGCCGCGGCAGTGGGAGCGGGTGCTGGCCCGGCTGGAGGGCAGGCGGCAGGCTCCCTGAAGCACGCTGCTCCTCCGGACCTCACGTCGTGCTCAGGACCGCGTCCTCAGGACACGGTCCTGAGCAGAAGGGGAGGTCCTGCGGCCGCCTCGCCCTTCGTCCCGCGCTCTGACAGGGTGGTGCCATGGACGGGATGGAGCGGGAGAAGGTCTGGCACGTGCGGATCGCCGTCGCGGCGGCGCTCGTGGGATGCGCCGGCGTCGTGTCCGGACTGCGGCACGAGCTGGGGCTGGGATGGGCGGTCGGGCTGCTGACGGCGTGCCTCCTGGGCGTGGTCCTCGCCCTGCGCGACGTGCACCACCGGGTGGACCAGGAGGAGGCGGGGCGTCAGGTGTTCTACGCCGGCCGGGGGAGTACGGCGTGGTTCGCGGTGGTGATGGTGGGGGTCGCGATCGTGCCGGGCATGGTGATCCCCCTGCTCGCGGACGGGGCCGCCACGGCGCTGGCTGTGGGACTCTTCGCCGCCGTGCTGACCGCGGCGGCACACGGCGTGCTCGCGGCCACCACCACCGGGGAGCCGCAGCCCGAGCCGGTCCCGGTGCCGTTGCGCCGCGAGGACGGCTGAGAATCCGCTGCGGAAGTGACCCTTCTGAGGGCGGTGGCGGTCGCCAGAAGGGTCAGTTCCGCAGTGGATTCGGCGACGCCGGAGCACTCAGGAGCACGTCGGGCGCCGGGCGTCGGACGCTCCCGTGGCACCATCGGCTCATGCCCGAGCGCCCCGCCCCCACGCCGCCCGCCGCCACACCCGGCCCCGCCCCTGCCGTCCATGCCGCGGGCTTCGACGAGCTCGACCGGACGACGGCCTACCGCCTCTGGCAGCTGCGGTCGCTGGTGTTCGTCGTCGAGCAGGACTGCCCCTACCTGGACCTGGACGGCCGCGACCTCGAGCCGGCCACCGTCCACCTGTGGGTCGAGGACGAGGCGGGCACGCCCGTCGCCACGCTGCGGTTGCTGGATGACGGCGACGTCGCCCGGATCGGCCGCGTCGTCACCCACCCCGACGCGCGGGGCCGCGCCCTGGCCGGCGCGCTGCTGGACGAGGCGATCGCCCGGATCGGCGGGCGGGACAGCGTGCTCGACGCCCAGGCCCACCTGGCGCACTGGTACGCCCGCTGGGGCTACGCGCCGGACGGGCCGGAGTTCCTCGAGGACGGGATCCCGCACGTGCCGATGCGGCGGGCGGGAACGGGTGCGACGGACGGGCGTCGCGCGCACACCTGAGAATCGACTGCGGAAGTGACCCTTCTGGGGGTGTCAGCGGGCGTCAGAGGGGTCACTTCTGCAGTCGATTCCGGACGCCGCCGCCCGACGTCGCCTGGACCACCGTCGTCTGCAGCTCCGCGGCGGTGCTCGTGTCCGGGGTCACCACGGTGAACCGCTGTCCGTCGTGGGTGGTGAGGACCAGCCCGGCGGGGCCGCCGAGGTCCAGGCGCACGCCGCGGCGGGAGCGGGCCCGCCCCGTCACCGGCCAGTTGATGTAGGCGACACCCGGGCCGACGTCGTCCTGGACCTCCACCGTGGCCAGTGAGTCCAGGGGCAGCTCGCGGGAGTACAGCGGGGCCCGGAGGCGGAGCACGCCGGTGGCGGGGTCCGCCTCGAGCTCGATGCGGGCGCGCAAGAACGCCACCTGGCTCAGCCACACGACCAGCCCGAGGCTCGCGGCGCCGGTCGCGAGGTAGCCCGGCGACCGCAGTTCCGGCTCCAGCAGGGGGAGCAGGATCAACGGGAGTGCCGTGACGAACACCAGCGCCCACCCCAGCACCCGGTAGCCGGCCGGTGGGTCGACGACGGCGGTGTGCTCCGCCTCGGCGGGTGCGGTGGTCATCGGCGCCCGATTCGGGCCGTCGTCCTGCCCAGTCCCGCTCCGACGATGAGCAGGACCAGTCCGAGAAGCTGGAGCCCCCAGCCGAGGAGGCCGCGCCATTCGAGGTCCGTGAAGGAGAGGACGTAGAGGCCCGCGACGGTGGCGAGCACCGCCATGACCACGAGGAACGCCCGTCTCGACCCTGTGTCAGCCATGTAGGGAACGTAGCATGTGCGCATCGGGGGGGTGGCCAGGGGTGCGGCCCGCGAGCGGTGGGGCGGGGTGTCATGAGACCGCGGACAGGCGACGCAGCTGCTGCACCTGGCGGTGGTAGCCGACGAGCGGAAAGCTCGTGTACACCAGGGCCACGGCACTCAGCGTCGCGGCCGCCATCTCCACTGCGCGAGGCCAGTCGGCGGCCGTCATCACCAGCACGACCAGGAGCACGGCGGCGAGCGTCACTGCGGTGTACCGCAGGAACAGGGAGCGGTTGTCGAGTGCCTCCTCGAGCCGTGACTCCGTGCCGGTGTGGACGGGGGCGGAGCCCGGGGCGGCCTTGAAGAAGTGGATGTGGCCGTAGGTCAGCATGGGCGTCCATCCGGCGGCCCGGAAGAGGTCGAAGTAGTCGTCGTCGGGGTCGGTCTCGTAGGCCATGTCGAAGACGACGTCCTCGGGCTCGGCGTCCTCGAATCGCCAACCGTGGGCGGCCAGGGAGAATCCGGCCAGCCGCTGGCCGCGGCGGGCCATGTCCTCGAACATCGCGAGGTCCTTTTCCGGGGTGAAGGCCAGCCCGCTGCTCATGCGTGTGGTGCTCATGTCGTCTCCATGATCTGGTCGGCCATCGCCAGGAGGCGGCGTCGGCGTTCGATGTCGCTCATCAGGACGCCGCGTCCCCGGGGGTGAGGCGATGGACGCGTCGGGCGTCGTCGCCGTCGAACTCCTCGATGACCCCGGCATCCCTGAGCTTCTTCAACGTGGTGTGGAGATGCGGATCATCGGGGTCCCGCCACTCCCCGAGAATCATTGAGGGATATATCTCTGAGTGACACTCAGTCATCGACTGCCGGCGGGCGCAAGGGCGTGGGGCAGCGGAGGCCGACCTTGACGCCCCCGGGCGCGACGACGCCCCGGATGCGCGCGGCACCCGGGGCGTCGTCGGTGGGACAAGGTGGTCGGTCAGTGGCCGTAGCCGCCCTCGTCGTTCTCCTCGGTCTCCTTCTCGGACTGCTCGGCCTTGGCCGCGAGGCCGTCGACCTCGGCGGGCGCCTGCTGCGCGGCCTGGTCCTGGTCGCCGGGGGCGTCGGAGTTCTTCGTCTCTGGGATCTGCTGATCAGCCATGGGTGCCCTCCTCAGGCGTGGTGGGAGGGGCGCCGGGTGAGCGCCCCCTGTCCGACGGCGCCCGGGGTGGGGTGGGCCGACGTCGTCGCAAGTCAACCAAGGGTCAGGCCGACACGCCCACCCCTGGCCCTCCGGCCGGAGGCCCCCCGGTCAGTCCCTGCCCGGCAGCAGGCCGCGGGCGGCGTCGGCGGCGCGCTGGAGCAGGGAGTCGTCCCCGCCGCCGGCCCAGGAGGGGTCGTGGGGCATCGGGCCCATCGGATCGGCCGCGTCCGGGTCCGCGGGCTCCGTCTCCCGCGGGTCCGCCAGGGACCGGCGGATCGACTCGTCCAGGCCCATCAGCTCGTGCCCCTGCGGCAGCAGGTCCCGCACGAAGTCCTGCTCCCGGCAGACCATGTCGTGGTGCAGGCTGTCCAGCAGGGCCTCCACCACGGGGGCCGGCACGTCCGTCAGCCGCCCGGCGAGGACGCTCACCAGCTGGGTCGGCAGGAGCGGCACGTCCACCTGGGGCCGGGTGAGGCCGGCCAGCTCGGCGTAGCGGGAGAGCAGCTCGGGGTAGCGCAGCCGCTCAGGGCCGCCGATGTCGTAGCTGCGGGTGGGCGAGCCGACGACGGCGCACGCCACCAGCGCCTCGAGGGCGTCCACGATCGCGATCGGCTGGACGAGGTGGTCCATCCAGGTGGGCACGGTCTGCAGGGGCATGCGCTCGCTGATCTGGCGGATGACCTCGAAGGAGGTCGAGCCGCTGCCCATCAGCACCGCCGCGCGCAGGGTGATCACGCTGGCCTCGGCCTGGCTGAGGATCTCCTCCACCTCCAGGCGGGAGGCCAGGTGGTCGGAGAGCTCCTCGCGGGGCGCCTCCTCGGGGATCAGGCCGGAGAGGTACACGATGCGCTCGACGCCGGCCTCGTCCGCGGCGTCCCGCATGATCCGGGCCGCGTCGCGGTCCTTCTCGACGAAGTCCTTCCCGCCCATGCCGTGCACGAGGTAATAGACGACGTCCACGCCCTCGCAGGCCGCCCGGACCTGGTCGGCGTCGTTCACGTCCATGGTGACCGTCTCGACCCGGTCGGACCACCAGGGCTGGTCCTTGGACTCGTCGCGACGGGTGGTGCGGACGCGGTGGCCGGCGTCGAGCAGCTTCGGGACCAGGCGGCCGCCGACGTACCCGCTGGCGCCGGTCACCAGGATGAGTCGGGAGTCGCCGTCCGGGGCGGTGTCACGGGACGCGGCGGCGGGGGAGGGGGATGCTGAGATGGTCATGTCGTCCTCATCGGAGGCCCTTCGGCGGGGTGGGGCCGGAAGGGGAGGCGGAAGGGTGAGGGCAGTCCACCAAGCGGGGCGGGCCGGGGCAAGAGCACCGGTCCCGGCAGGCGGGTGTGAGAGGCGGCACCCTCGGGCGCGGCCGCGGGCGCGCCCGAGAGTGCCGGGTCAGGTGGCGGTCTCCCGGCAGCCGGTCTTCTCGCTGATCTGACGGGCGGCGGTGCTGTCCTCCCACGCGGAGGAGGCGACGACGTCGGGACCGTTCGTGGCCTGGATGCCGATCATCCGGCCGTTCTGGAGCGCCGCAGCGGGCCCCTCGCCTCCATCGCGGCCTCCACCAGGACCGGCCGGAACCCGAGCGCCTCGTTGACGTCCAGCATGGGCCGGTTCTCCTCGGCGTTCCAGGTGATGATCGCCCGGGCCTCGGGCAGGGCCCGGCGCAGGGCGAGCAGGTTCGCCGCCTTCACGCGCATGCCCAGCCGATGGCCGCGGTGCTCGGGCAGCACGATGGTGTCCCACTGGTCGATCAGGCCGTCCGCGCGGGAGCGCGGCGCCACGAGCTCGTTCAGCCCGACGATCCGTCCGGTGCCGCGGTGGCGCGCCACCGCGCGGAAGAACCGCCCGGTCAGGAGGATCTGCTCGTCCTTGCGGCGCACCCGCTCCGCGTCCCACGTCTGCTCGGCGACGGTCAGGTCCCCGGCGGGCACGTCCGTGGACATGCGCGCCTTGAGGACGGCGAGGTCGGCCCGCAGGGACTCCTCGGCCGGCCCCTCCCAGGTGTGGACCTCGTAGTCCGCCGAGAAGCGCTCGGCCTCCGCCAGGGCCTCGGCGGGGTCGACGGCCGGGGCGGCGACGTCGTACCGGCTCACCCGCTCGATCTGGCCGACCGTGAAGCCGTAGGAGAGGGCCAGCCGCACCCCGGGATGCCCGGCCGGGATCGCGCCGGCCCCGCTCGACGGGGTGAGCACGTCCTCTCCGGGGGCGGGCGGCGGCGCCATCGGCCACGTCTCGAAGCGGGCGAAGCCGGCGGTGTCCTGGACGAGGCGTTCGGCCAGGGCCCGCCCGTGCCCGCGGCCGCGGTGGCCGGGGTGGACGTAGACGTTCAGGGCGGCCGCGTCGGGCTCGTCCACGTGGTTGACCAGGACCCGGGCGTACCCGACGGGCGCGTCGTCGTCATAGGCGAGGTAGCGGCGCAGGGTGTGGTCGGTCTCGGCGACGGCCTGCACGAGCGCGTCCTCGGGGGACTCGTCCCACTCGGTGGTGCCGATCAGCTCGTGGTTGTACTCGTGGTTGAGGTGGCAGTAGGCCTGCCAGCGCGGATCGTCGGCGGAGGCGGGCAGGGCGATCTCGAGGATCTCAGGCATGGGTGATGTCTCTCTTCAGCAGGGCAGGGGTGGAGGCCGTGCGTCGTCGAGCGGGGCTCCAGACGGACGACGGCGGGGGAGGCCCGCACACGAGGCGTGGGGCGGCCTGGGTCACTGCTGCTGCATCATGCTGTGAAGCGTGTCACAGGTGGGGTGGGGGCGGCAAGGTGGTGCCGGGGCGGTCCTGGCCGGTTGAGGCGTGGGCCGCCTCGATCCACCCATGGCGGCGCGCCCCGGGGTCCTGCCGAGTGCCGCCGTCGCTCACGGCGAATCCTTCCGCCGTCAGCAGGCGCATGAGCTCTGTCGGCGGCCAGGACCATGCCGTGGTGACGGCATGCGCGAAGGGTTAGAGCCGGTCCCCCGAGAAGAAGCCGAGCAGCAGCGAGCCGCCGGGGCGCAGCGCCCGGTGGGCGTGCCGGAGGAGGAGCGGCACCTCGGGCGGGGGCGTGTGGATGATCGAGTACCAGGCCAGGATCCCGTCGAAGGCGGCCGCGGGCAGGGTCTGGAAGGAGCCCGGCTCGACACGGACCTGAGGGTGGACCCGGTGCGCGTGGGCCACGAACTCCTGCACCGGCTCGATGCCGGTCGCGTCATGGCCCAGGGAGTGCAGGTGGGCGGTCCAGTGGCCGGGTCCGCAGCCGACATCCCCCAGGGACCCGCCCACCCGGTGGGCCCACGTCTCGACCAGCAGCCTGTCCTCGTCGGCGACGGTGGCCATGGTCCCGAACAGCTCGGCGTACTCAGCCGCCCTCGCGCCGTAGGCGTTTCGGCTGGCGGGGTGGCCGCCCTGGGCGCCGTCGGCGGCGTTCACCGCGGGGCCTGCGCGGGCGCGAGGACCTGCCACAGCTCGTGGTCCTGCCAGCGGCCGGCGATCCTCAGGTACTGCGGCGCCAGCCCGTACCGCTGGAACCCGTGACGTTCCAGCACCCGGCGGGAGGCGTGGTTGTGGGGCAGGATCTCGGCCTGCACCCGGTGGAGGCCGAGCTCGCCGAAGGCGATCCCCAGGGCCTGCCCGACGGCGGCGGTCGCCACGCCGCGCCCCGTCGCCTCCTGCGCCACCCAGTAGCCGAGCGAGCAGAACTGTCCGGCGCCGCGGACCACGCTGGCCAGGGTGAGGCGTCCGAGGAGGCGCCCGGCGTCGTCGGTGATGAGGAAGGCGTACGAACGGTCGGCGGCGCGGTCCGTCTTGGCCTGGTCGAGGGCCTCGCGCTGGCCGGCCTCGGTGAACCAGTGGGCGGGGCGCTCCGGCTCCCACGGGGCCAGGTGCTCGTGCTGTGCGAGGACCAGCGCTGAGAGGGCTGGGGCGTCGTCGGGGGCGGCGGGGCGCAGGCGGACGGTCATGGGCCGAGCGTAGGGCGGGCCAGCAGCACTCCGAGGCCGCCGTCGAACTCGATGCCGGCGAAGCATGGACCCGTCTCGACGAACTCGAAGCCAAGGGACGTGTGCAGGGCGAGGGACGGCGCGTTGCGGGCGTTCACCACACTGTGCAGAGTCCGACCCTCGAGGCCGGCCACGGCCTCGATGACCGCCTCCAGCAGGCGGTGACCGATGCCTCGGCGGCGGAACTCGGGAACCACCGTGAGGCCGGCAGTGAGCCACTGTTCCGGTCCGCCGGAATGCAGGGCGGTCCGCGTGGCGCCGGACCAGCCGACCACCTCGAGCCCCTCGGGCCGGGTGGTCTCGGCCAGCACCAGCACCGGTGCCTGCTCCACCAGACGACGCGCGGCAGGCAGGTGATCCGCGGTCCTCCACCGCGCACCGGCATCACCGCGGCCAAGGCGGCTGTGTCCTGCGAGCCCGCCGGGCGGATCAACACGGTGGGTTCCGTGGTCACGACCGGTCCAGCCCCAGGAACCGCCGGAGCTCCTCCGCGCCCGTGATCCGCACCGGCTCGTCCCCGCGCACGATCTCCTCGGGCCGCAGCTCGAAGTACACCTCGCCGGTCGGGACGCCGCGGCGCTCTGCCTCGCCGCGCCCGGTCTCCCGGTAGCCGACCTTCTCGCTGACCCGGCGGGAGGCGGTGTTGTCCATCCAGGCGGAGGAGGTGACGGCGTCGAGCCCCAGGCCGTCGAAGGCGAGGGCGCACACCATGCGCCGCATCCGGGTGCCCAGCCCCTGCCCCTGGAACGGCAGGCCGAGCCAGGAGCCGGTCTCCAGGCGGCGGGTGCGGGCGACGTCGGGACCGTTCAGGCCCTGCATCCCGACCACCCGGCCGTTCCGCCGCACCACGAGCTCGAGGCTCACGCCGCCGTCCACGGTGCGGGTGAGCGTGGAGGCGAAGAACCGCACGTAGTTCGCGGGCATCTCCTCCGCGGGCGCGTCGGTCCACGGGAACAGGAAGGGCGTCCAGGCGGGGTCGTGGATCCCGCCGGCGACGACGTCGAGCACCTCCGGCACGTCGGCCTCCCGGAGCGCGGTCATCCGCAGGTCGCCGGACTCGACGACGAGCCCGTAGGGCGGCCAGATCTGCTCGAGGGTGCGCGTCGGCGCCGGGGAATCCCCTGCGGAAGTGACCCTTCTGGGGTCCGATGAGGGCGTCATAGGGGTCATTTCTGCAGTCGATTCGCGGGGGTGGCCGCGCGTCGCAGCGGCGCCGTCGCCTCCATCGCCGCCTCCACGAGGATCGGCCGGAAGCCGAGGGCCTCGTTGACGTCCAGCATGGGCCGGTTCTCCTCGGCGTTCCAGGTGATGATCGCCCGGGCCTCGGGCAGGGCCCGGCGCAGGGCGAGCAGGTTCGCCGCCTTCACGCGCATGCCCAGCCGATGGCCGCGGTGCTCGGGCAGCACGATGGTGTCCCACTGGTCGATCAGGCCGTCCGCGCGGGAGCGCGGCGCCACGAGCTCGTTCAGCCCGACGATCCGTCCGGTGCCGCGGTGGCGCGCCACCGCGCGGAAGAACCGCCCGGTCAGGAGGATCTGCTCGTCCTTGCGGCGCACCCGCTCCGCGTCCCACGTCTGCTCGGCGACGGTCAGGTCCCCGGCGGGCACGTCCGTGGACATGCGCGCCTTGAGGACGGCGAGGTCGGCCCGCAGGGACTCCTCGGCCGGCCCCTCCCAGGTGTGGACCTCGTAGTCCGCCGAGAAGCGCTCGGCCTCCGCCAGGGCCTCGGCGGGGTCGACGGCCGGGGCGGCGACGTCGTACCGGCTCACCCGCTCGATCTGGCCGACCGTGAAGCCGTAGGAGAGGGCCAGCCGCACCCCGGGATGCCCGGCCGGGATCGCGCCGGCCCCGCTCGACGGGGTGAGCACGTCCTCTCCGGGGGCGGGCGGCGGCGCCATCGGCCACGTCTCGAAGCGGGCGAAGCCGGCGGTGTCCTGGACGAGGCGTTCGGCCAGGGCCCGCCCGTGCCCGCGGCCGCGGTGGCCGGGGTGGACGTAGACGTTCAGGGCGGCCGCGTCGGGCTCGTCCACGTGGTTGACCAGGACCCGGGCGTACCCGACGGGCGCGTCGTCGTCATAGGCGAGGTAGCGGCGCAGGGTGTGGTCGGTCTCGGCGACGGCCTGCACGAGCGCGTCCTCGGGGGACTCGTCCCACTCGGTGGTGCCGATCAGCTCGTGGTTGTACTCGTGGTTGAGGTGGCAGTAGGCCTGCCAGCGCGGATCGTCGGCGGAGGCGGGCAGGGCGATCTCGAGGATCTCAGGCATGGGTGATGTCTCTCTTCAGCAGGGCAGGGGTGGAGGCCGTGCGTCGTCGAGCGGGGCTCCAGACGGACGACGGCGGGGGAGGCCCGCACACGAGGCGTGGGGCGGCCTGGGTCACTGCTGCTGCATCATGCTGTGAAGCGTGTCACAGGTGGGGTGGGGGCGGCAAGGTGGTGCCGGGGCGGTCCTGGCCGGTTGAGGCGTGGGCCGCCTCGATCCACCCATGGCGGCGCGCCCCGGGGTCCTGCCGAGTGCCGCCGTCGCTCACGGCGAATCCTTCCGCCGTCAGCAGGCGCATGAGCTCTGTCGGCGGCCAGGACCATGCCGTGGTGACGGCATGCGCGAAGGGTTAGAGCCGGTCCCCCGAGAAGAAGCCGAGCAGCAGCGAGCCGCCGGGGCGCAGCGCCCGGTGGGCGTGCCGGAGGAGGAGCGGCACCTCGGGCGGGGGCGTGTGGATGATCGAGTACCAGGCCAGGATCCCGTCGAAGGCGGCCGCGGGCAGGGTCTGGAAGGAGCCCGGCTCGACACGGACCTGAGGGTGGACCCGGTGCGCGTGGGCCACGAACTCCTGCACCGGCTCGATGCCGGTCGCGTCATGGCCCAGGGAGTGCAGGTGGGCGGTCCAGTGGCCGGGTCCGCAGCCGACATCCCCCAGGGACCCGCCCACCCGGTGGGCCCACGTCTCGACCAGCAGCCTGTCCTCGTCGGCGACGGTGGCCATGGTCCCGAACAGCTCGGCGTACTCAGCCGCCCTCGCGCCGTAGGCGTTTCGGCTGGCGGGGTGGCCGCCCTGGGCGCCGTCGGCGGCGTTCACCGCGGGGCCTGCGCGGGCGCGAGGACCTGCCACAGCTCGTGGTCCTGCCAGCGGCCGGCGATCCTCAGGTACTGCGGCGCCAGCCCGTACCGCTGGAACCCGTGACGTTCCAGCACCCGGCGGGAGGCGTGGTTGTGGGGCAGGATCTCGGCCTGCACCCGGTGGAGGCCGAGCTCGCCGAAGGCGATCCCCAGGGCCTGCCCGACGGCGGCGGTCGCCACGCCGCGCCCCGTCGCCTCCTGCGCCACCCAGTAGCCGAGCGAGCAGAACTGTCCGGCGCCGCGGACCACGCTGGCCAGGGTGAGGCGTCCGAGGAGGCGCCCGGCGTCGTCGGTGATGAGGAAGGCGTACGAACGGTCGGCGGCGCGGTCCGTCTTGGCCTGGTCGAGGGCCTCGCGCTGGCCGGCCTCGGTGAACCAGTGGGCGGGGCGCTCCGGCTCCCACGGGGCCAGGTGCTCGTGCTGTGCGAGGACCAGCGCTGAGAGGGCTGGGGCGTCGTCGGGGGCGGCGGGGCGCAGGCGGACGGTCATGGGCCGAGCGTAGGGCGGGCCAGCAGCACTCCGAGGCCGCCGTCGAACTCGATGCCGGCGAAGCATGGACCCGTCTCGACGAACTCGAAGCCAAGGGACGTGTGCAGGGCGAGGGACGGCGCGTTGCGGGCGTTCACCACACTGTGCAGAGTCCGACCCTCGAGGCCGGCCACGGCCTCGATGACCGCCTCCAGCAGGCGGTGACCGATGCCTCGGCGGCGGAACTCGGGAACCACCGTGAGGCCGGCAGTGAGCCACTGTTCCGGTCCGCCGGAATGCAGGGCGGTCCGCGTGGCGCCGGACCAGCCGACCACCTCGAGCCCCTCGGGCCGGGTGGTCTCGGCCAGCACCAGCACCGGTGCCTGCTCCACCAGACGACGCGCGGCAGGCAGGTGATCCGCGGTCCTCCACCGCGCACCGGCATCACCGCGGCCAAGGCGGCTGTGTCCTGCGAGCCCGCCGGGCGGATCAACACGGTGGGTTCCGTGGTCACGACCGGTCCAGCCCCAGGAACCGCCGGAGCTCCTCCGCGCCCGTGATCCGCACCGGCTCGTCCCCGCGCACGATCTCCTCGGGCCGCAGCTCGAAGTACACCTCGCCGGTCGGGACGCCGCGGCGCTCTGCCTCGCCGCGCCCGGTCTCCCGGTAGCCGACCTTCTCGCTGACCCGGCGGGAGGCGGTGTTGTCCATCCAGGCGGAGGAGGTGACGGCGTCGAGCCCCAGGCCGTCGAAGGCGAGGGCGCACACCATGCGCCGCATCCGGGTGCCCAGCCCCTGCCCCTGGAACGGCAGGCCGAGCCAGGAGCCGGTCTCCAGGCGGCGGGTGCGGGCGACGTCGGGACCGTTCAGGCCCTGCATCCCGACCACCCGGCCGTTCCGCCGCACCACGAGCTCGAGGCTCACGCCGCCGTCCACGGTGCGGGTGAGCGTGGAGGCGAAGAACCGCACGTAGTTCGCGGGCATCTCCTCCGCGGGCGCGTCGGTCCACGGGAACAGGAAGGGCGTCCAGGCGGGGTCGTGGATCCCGCCGGCGACGACGTCGAGCACCTCCGGCACGTCGGCCTCCCGGAGCGCGGTCATCCGCAGGTCGCCGGACTCGACGACGAGCCCGTAGGGCGGCCAGATCTGCTCGAGGGTGCGCGTCGGCGCCGGGGAATCCCCTGCGGAAGTGACCCTTCTGGGGTCCGATGAGGGCGTCATAGGGGTCATTTCTGCAGTCGATTCTCGGGGGTGGCCGCGCGGGCCTCGGGCATGGCCTCGCGCAGCGCGACCACGTTCGCGGCCTTCACGCGCATGCCCAGCCGGTGGCCGCGGTGCTCGGGCAGCACGATGGTGTCCCACTGGTCGACGACGCCGCTCGTCCGCGAGCGCGGCGCCACCAGCTCGTTCAGACCCACGATCCGGCCGGTGCCGCGGTGCCGCGCCACTGCTCGGAAGAGGCGCCCGGTGCCGGCGACGTGCTGGTCGTTGCGCAGCACGCGGGCGGCGTCCCAGGTCTGCTCCGCCACGGTCCTGTCTCCGGCGGGCACGTCAGTGGCCATGCGGGCCTTGAGAACGGCCACGCCGGGGCGCACCTCGGGCGTGGCGACGCCCTCATGCACCTCGACGTCGTAGTCCGGCGACGCCGCGGCGGCCTCCGCCAGCGCCGTGGCCGGGTCGACAGCGGGCGCGGCGAGGTCATATCGGCTGATGCGCTCGACCTGCGCCACGGTGAGGCCGTGGGCGAGGGCGAACAGCACACCCGGATGGTCGGCGGGGACCGCGCCCGCGCCGCTCGAGGAGGTCACCGTGCGCTCCCCGGGAGAGGGGGGCGGCGTCGTGGGCCAGGTCTCGAAGCGACGCATGCCGGCCGTGTCCTCGATGAGCCGGTCGGCGAGGGCGCGACCGTGACCCCGGCCGCGGTGCCCCGGGTGGACGTAGACGGAGAGCGCGGCGGAGTGGGGGTCGTCGACGGTGTTGACGAGGGAGCGGGCGTGGCCGACCGGGGTGCCGGCGTCGTAGGCGAGGTAGCGACGGACCGACCAGTCCGGCTGGCTGCGCGCGGAGGTGAGGGCGTCCTCGGGGGACTCGTCCCACTCGGTGGTGCCGAGCAGCTCGTGGTTGTGCTCTCGGCCGAGACGGCAGTAGTCCTGCCAGCGCGGGTCGTCGGCCGAGGTGGGCAGGGGGATCTCGATGATGTCCGGCATGGTGACTGCTTTCCACAGGAGGAGGGCGCCGAGGAACACCGAGCGGGGCTCGGGCGCCGGGGCGCGGGAGGGGGCCTGGTGGCGGGGGCCGGGAACGCCCCCCGGGCGTAAGTGGTGCTGCACATTGCTGTGAAGCGTGTCACTGGTGGGGGGGGGGCGGCAAGGTGGTGCCGATGGGGAGGGCCGGCGTCGCGCGCGCGTGGATCTACAGGCGCCCGGAGGGCTCCGTGGCATCCTCCTGGGCAATGGCACAGCATGGCCGTAGTCTGACCAGACAACCCAGAGGGGGCTCGATGGAACTACCCAGAGGGGGCTCGATGGAACTGCGGCGAGACATGCTGATGGGCCTCGCTGGGGCGTCGTCCGCCGCGCTGTTCGTGGGAGAGGCCCTGCGTGGCGCATGGTGCGCGCGGGTCCGGCCCGCGGAGAGGTCTTCATGAGGCGGCGGACCTGGATTCTCCTGGCGGTCCCGTCGGTCTTCCACGGGCTGTTCTTCGCCCTGATCCTGGGCGAGGCGATCCTTCCCTACCCGGTGATCCTCACGGGCGCCGTCCTCGCGTTGCTTGCTCCGGTCATCGCCGTGCCCCTGCTCTCTCGGCTCGGGGCCGCGACGGGCGTCGTCGCCGTGACCGCGGTCGTCTCCGTGGTGCGATGGGCGGTCTTCCTTGCCAGCGTGAACGACCCCTACGGCTACTACGCGTGGCCGGTGGACGTGGTGCTGAGCATCGGCCTGCTGCTGATCGCCCTGCGAGTGCGTCGCGGCGCTCTCGAGCGGGGTGCGACGCGCGGCTGAGGGCGCGGCCTGCGCAGGCTCAGTCCCGCGGCT
>NZ_JAUNHR010000009.1:0-8698 GCF_030523875.1 Micrococcus sp.
GAGACCCTCGACGCGGACACCCTGCACGCCCTCGGCCATGATCTGCGCTCGGCCTGCCGCGCGGTGTACGCCCGGGCGCTGCACCGCGGCACCGGGTCCTTCTGGCTCGACTCGGCCCGCACGGACGTGGGCACGGCCCGGTGGTCCGTCCTCGGCGACGCGGTGGACGCACTCCCGGACGGCCGCCCCCGCGTGCTGCGCGTGCACCGCGCCGACCCGGCGGACCACGCCGCGGGCCTGTGGGACGCGCTGGCCGCGGCGGCCGGGCCCCGGACCGTCCACGGCGGGGAGGGGCTGGCGTTCCGTGGGGGCCTGGTGGGGTTCCTGGGCTACGAGGCGGGCCTGGCCGGCCTTGGCGTGGCTCCGCCCCGGTCCGGCGGGCCCGCGGGCCTGCCCGACGCGTGGTGGGTGCGGCCCGCCCGCTGGGCGGCCGCCGACCACGCGGCCGGCATGCTCCACGTGTGCGCGGCCGGGGAGGACCCCGACGACGCCGCCCGCGCCGTGGACGCGTGGCTCGCCGCCGTGCGGGACGCGCTCGCGGCGCCGGTCTCGGCGGCGCGGACGGAACGCGGCCCCGGGGCGGACGAGGCCGCCGAGGCCGCCGGCGGGTGGCGGCACGGCCGCGCGGAGTACCGGGAGCTCGTGGACCGGTGCCGGGCGGCGCTCACGGCCGGCGAGTCCTACGAGCTGTGCCTCACCAGCCGGTTCGACGTGGACCCGGAGGTCGGGGCGCGCGTCGACCCGCTCGCTCTCTTCCTGGAGCTGACCGAGCGCACGCCGACGCCCTATGCGGCGCTGGTCGAGGCGGCCCCCGGCCCCGGCGAGACGGACGCGGGAGGCGGGTTCGCCGTCGTGAGCGCCTCCCCCGAGCAGTTCCTCTCCGGCGCGGACGGGGTGTACTCCACGAAGCCCATCAAGGGAACGGCGCCCCGGCATGCGGACCCCGTGGCGGACGCGGCCGCCGCGGAGCATCTGACCACGGACCCCAAGACGTTCGCCGAGAACCTGATGATCGTGGACCTGCTCCGCAACGACCTGGGGCGGGTGTGCGAGCCGGGCTCGGTGCACGTGCCGGCGCTCATGCAGGTGGAGTCGTACGCGACGGTCCACCAGCTGGTGTCCACGGTGCTCGGCCGGGCCGCCCCGGGCGTGACGCCGGTGGACGTGGTGCGCGCGCTGTTCCCTGGCGGCTCCATGACGGGCGCGCCGAAGCTGCGGTCCGTGGAGATGCTGGCCGGGATGGAGGCCGCCCCGCGCGGGGTGTACTCGGGGGCGCTGGGGTTCCTCGGCGCGGACGGCCGCACGGAGCTGAGCATCGTGATCCGCACCGCCGTCCGGGACGCGGCGGGCCGGTGGAGCGTCGGCGCCGGCGGCGCCGTCGTGCTGGACTCCGACCCCGACGCCGAGTACGACGAGGTCCTGCTCAAGGCACGATCGGTGCGCGAGGCGATGGCGCGCGTCGCCGGGTGAGACACTCCTCCCCCCTGACGCTGTGGGGGCGTTTCCTGGCGCTGTGCGGCACACACTGCGCCGGAAAACGCCCTCAGAAGGGGACGGGGCGACCCACTCCGTAGGGTGGAGCCATGACCTCCCCTGCCACGCCCCGCACGCCCGCCGGCCGTCCTGCCGAGGCGCCCGCCGGCGTCGACCCCGAGGCGTCTGCCGCCGTCCGAGAGCTCGTGGCCCGCGCCGAGCGGCCCGTCGTCCTGACCGGGGCGGGCATGTCCGCCGAGTCCGGGGTGCCCACGTTCCGCGACGCGCAGACCGGCCTGTGGGAGCGCTACTCCCCCGAGCAGCTGGCCACGGAGGAGGCGTTCCTCGCCGACCCCGCGCTCGTGTGGTCCTGGTATCTGTGGCGGGCGCGCATGGTGCGCGGGGTGGAGCCGAATGCGGGGCACCGCGCGGTGGCCGCGTGGCAGGAGCGCGTGCCGGGGCTCGTGGTGGCCACGCAGAACGTGGACGACCTCCACGAGCGCGCCGGGGCGGACGTCCTGGCCCACCTGCACGGCTCGCTCTTCGCGTTCCGCTGCGCCGAATGCGACGCCCCGGCCGAGGTGGACGTGGCGGCCGCGCACGACGGCGACCACGCCCCCGGCTCGGAGGCCGACCTCGAGGCGCTCCTGCGGGTCGAACCGCCGGTGTGCGCGGCGTGTGGTCAGGGCCGGGTCCGCCCGGACATCGTGTGGTTCGGCGAGATGCTGCCGGCAGACGAGTGGGATGCGACCTACGCCGCGCTGGACGGCTGCGACCTGTGCGTGGTGGTCGGGACGTCTGGGCTCGTGCAGCCGGCCGCGTCCCTGCCGTTCGTGGCCCTCGGTGCGGGGGCGCCGGTGGTGGAGGTGAACCCGGACGTCACCGAGCTGAGCTCCGCCGTGACCCACCGCCTCGCGGGGCCTGCGGGGCTCGTGCTGCCGGCCGTGGTGGGCTGAGGTCGGCGGGTCTGCTCAGAACCAGTCGCGCGTGAACGTCTCGCCGAGCACCAGGGTCCGGTGCCACTCGATCGCGGTGGAGTCGGTCAGCGAGGCCACCTGGTCGATGACCACGCGGGCGCGGGCGGCGTCGTCGGGGGCCTCCCGCCAGTCCGCAGCGAACATGGGGTCCAGGTAGCGGTCCCCCGTGGTCTGCAGCAGCTCCACCAGCTCGGCCAGCAGCTCGCGCTGCCGCGCGTAGAGGGGCTGGCGCTGCTCCGAGGTCATCACGAACGCCGCCGCGATGCCCTTCATGACGGCGATCTCGTGCTCGGTCTCCGCGGGGACCACGACGTCCGCCCCGTGCCGGGTCAGCGGCTCGTTGCCGAAGACCTCGCGGGTGGCCTCGAAGGCTGCCGCGCAGAACCGGCCGATCAGCTGGCTGGTCATGTCCTTCATGGCCGCGAGCGCCCGCCGGGTGCCGTCCATCTCCGCGACCCACACGTCCAGGGATTCGAGCCGCGCCAGGGCGGCCTCGATCTCGGCGGGGTCGGCGCGGGGCAGGTACCAGTCCCGGGTGGTCTCGACGACGCGCTGCCGCTGCTCGTCGCGCTCGGCGATCCACCGCAGCTGGAACGCGGAGTTGACCACGCCGTCCTCGACGTCGTGCACGGAGTAGGAGATGTCATCGGCGAGGTCCATGACCTGCGCCTCCATGGACTTCCGCATCCCCGGCACACCCTCGCGGAACCAGCGGAAGACGGGCAGGTCGTCCGCGTACACGCCGAACTTCTTGGAGCGCTTCCCGTTGGGCTTGAGCGGGGCGTCCTCGCGGACCCACGGGTACTTGCACGCGGCGTCGAGCGCGGCGCGGGTGAGGTTCAGGCCCGCGGAGGAGCCGTCCGGGAAGGACTTCTTGTGCTCCAGCCGGGCCAGCAGGCGCAGGGTCTGCGCGTTGCCCTCGAAGCCGCCCGCGGCCTCGGCGACGGCGTCCAGCGCCTTCTCCCCGTTGTGCCCGAACGGCGGGTGCCCGAGGTCGTGGGACAGGCATGCGGTGTCCACGAGGTCCGGGTCGCAGCCCAGGGACCGGCCGAGCTCCCGCCCGATCTGCGCCACCTCGAGGGAGTGCGTCAGGCGGGTGCGGGAGAAGTCGTCCACGTCCGGGGCGACGACCTGGGTCTTGGCCCCGAGGCGCCGCAGCCCGGCGGAGTGCAGCACGCGCGCGCGGTCCCGTTCGAAGTCGGAGCGGTAGGAGGACTTCTCCGGCTCGGCCAGCCAGCGCTGCCGGTCCCACGCGGTGTAGCCGGGCGTGGGCGCGGGCCGGCCCGCGTAGGGCGGCCGCCCCTCCGGTCCGAACAGGACCGGCTGGGAGGTGCGGCGCGCACCGTGGGTGCCGCCCGGCGTCGTGCCTGTCCCCGCGGACGACGACGGCGTCCCCTGCTCAGCCACCGGAGACGTCCAGCTCGGCGGCGGCGATCATGGCCTTCTGCTCGGCGTTGAGCTCGCGGGAGTCGAGCCAGCCGTCGGGCAGGTGCGGGCGCTTCGGGGCGCCGGCCCGGCCGCGGGGACCCTCGGCGGCCTCGCCCGGGTAGGGGGCGTCCCGATCCACGCGGTCCAGCAGCTCGCGCAGGGTGGCCAGGTCCGGCACGGTGGACAGCGCGGTGCGGATCTCGGAGCCCACGGCGTAGCCCTTGAAATACCAGGCCACATGCTTGCGGATGTCCCGCAGGGCCTTGAGCTCGTCCCCCTCGAAGGTGTCCACGAGCAGCTCGGCGTGCCGGTACAGGGTGTCCGCCACCATGCCCAGGCTCGGGTGGAAGCGCTCCGGGCGGCCCTCGAACGCGGCCTGCAGGTCGCCGAACAGCCACGGGCGGCCCTGGCAGCCGCGGCCGATCACGACGCCGTCCACGCCGGTCTGCTCGACCATGGCGATCGCGTCCTCGGCGGACCAGATGTCCCCGTTGCCCAGCACCGGGATGTCCGGCAGGGCCTCGCGCAGGCGGGCGATGTCCTCCCACACGGCGGTGCCCGAGTAGAACTGGCGGGTGGTCCGCCCGTGCAGGGCGACGGCGGCCACGCCCAGGTCGCGGGCGGTGCGGCCGGCGTCGAGGTAGGTGAGATGGTCCTCGTCGATGCCGCGGCGCATCTTCACGGTCACCGGGATGTCCTTCTTGGACGCCTCGGTGACGGCGGCCTTCACGATCGAGGCGAACAGCTCGGACTTCCACGGCAGGGCAGAGCCCCCGCCGCGGCGGGTGACCTTGGGCACGGGGCAGCCGAAGTTCATGTCGATGTGGTCCGCCCGGTCCTCCTCCACGAGCATCCGCACGGCGGCGCCCGTGGTCACCGGGTCCACCGAGTACAGCTGCACCGAGCGCGGGACCTCGTCCGGGTCGTGCTTGATGATCCGCATGGACTCGGGCTTGCGCTCCACGAGGGCGCGCGCGGTGACCATCTCGTTGACGTAGAGGCCGCCGCCGTACTCGCGGCACAGGCGCCGGAACGCGGTGTTGGTGATGCCGGCCATCGGCGCGAGCACCACGGGCACGTCCACCGTGATGGGACCGAGCTTCAGCGGGGGCAGCGTCAGGCGGTCCGTGGTGGGCGCGGCGTGGCGGCCCTCGTGGAGCTGGTCGTCGTCGGCGATCCTTCGGCCCGCGCCGGCGGCCTTCGCGTACAGGGCGCGGTTCGGGTCCACGCCGGGAGCGTCGACGGCGGGCGCACCGGGCGTGGCCAGGGCGGCGTCGGGGAAGGTGTGGGAGGCAGTCATGTCAAGGGCCATTCTTCCACCGCGGTCAAGCCGACGACGGCGGGGTCCCCCGCCTGCCTGTCAGCCGGGGGAGCGGGGTGGGTGGGGTAGGCGACGACGACGACCCACCGTGGCACGTCGTGGTCACGACGCGCCGTGCCCGCCGGGGTGCCCACGGCGTGTCGTGACCACAACAGGCAGGGGCTGGCCGCCCCCTGGTCCTCAGCCCTGCGTCTGCGCCGCGGCTCCCTCGTCCAGGACGGCCGCGATCTCCGGGCCGCCGAACATCTGCGCCGTCTCGCGCGCCGAGGGCTGCCCGGCGTCGGGGTCCGCCCCGGCGGCGAGCAGCAGGCGCATGGACTCCACGTCCCCCTTGAAGGTGGCGCAGGTGAGGGGGCGCTGGCCGCGGTCGTTGGCCTTCTCCACGTCCGCGCCCACCTCGATCAGCATCCGCACGGTCTCCGGCTGATCGTGGTAGGCGGCGAGGGTGAGGAAGGTGTCCCCCGCGCCGTTCTGCAGGTCTGGGTTGAGCCCGGCCACGATGTACGCCTCGAGCGTCTCGGCGTGCCCGTCCCGCGCGGCGTCGAACATGCGCCCGGCGAGCTCGAGCATCTCCTCGGACGGCTGGCCGGGCTCGGGGGCGCCCGAGGGGGCGAGCGCGTCGGTGGTCTCCGCCTCCAGGTCAGGCCGGGCGTCGGCGGGCGGGGTGGTCTGGTCCTTCTGCTGGTCGGTCATGACCGCCAGTCTGCCCCGCGGGTCAGCCCTCCGTCCGCCTCCAGGCGGCGCGCAGGACGTCATACGGCTCCGGCCGGCGTCCCTCGTCGCCCGGCGGCGGGGCCGTCCGCAGGACCAGCGCCAGGGTCCCGCCCTGCAGGCGCACCGCGACGGTCCAGCCGCCGTCCTCGTCCGCTGCGTCCACGGCCAGGCCCTCCCCCGCGATCGGGTGGGAGGCCACGGGATCGGCCCCGGTTCCCGTCCCGACCCCCGACGACGACGGCGCCCCCGCCGCGCCGCTCAGCAGCCGGACCCCGGGGGTCTGGTGGACGGAGTCGACGAGGGAGGCGGTGACGCGGCCGGCGTCGTCGGCACGGCCGAGCACGAGGTGCCCGGCCTGCTCGCCCCGCTCGGGGTGGGTCCAGGTGTAGTCCAGCGCCAGGGCGGCACCCCCGGCGACCGGGGTGAGGCGCGCGGCGGAGGGGCCGGAGGAGAAGTCGTCGCCCGGGTACAGGCGGACGCCGCACGTGCCGGACCAGTCGGTGGCGGGGTACAGGCTCATGGGGCGATCCTCCCATCCGCCGCGTCCGCCAGCACCGGCAGGATCCGGGCCAGGTCCCGCAGGAACGGGGCGAGCTCCTCTCCCGGCACCGGCCCCGTGCGGACGCCGAGCACGTCCTCCGGCCAGCCCTTGGCCCAGCGCAGCGGCAACCCATGACGCCGGGCCGCGTCGGCCTTGATCCTCGCCGCGCCGATCCGCCCGCCGCCGGCGCTGCGCGAGACGCGTACCGGCCCGTCCGGGGCGCACGCCGCCTCGGCCGCCTGCCCCACCCGGCGCAGGGCGTCGATCCAGGCGGGGGCGGCGCCGTCGTCGTCGTGGTGGGGAACGGCGATCTCGCCCGGCGCCATGACGACGCCGGCCGTCGCGTGGAAGCGGTCCGCGCGGCAGCGCACGGGGGTCACCCAGGCGGCCACCGGTCGTCCCCCGTCCTGCGACGCCCGCTCCAGGCGGACCGTCGGGTGGGGTCCGGCGACATCCACCGTCACCGTCCAGCCGGGGCCGAGCGTCGCCTCCAGGTCCGCGGCGAGGGGAGGCAGCTCCGCGCGGAGTCGGTCGTAGAGGGCGTCGACGCCGGTCGGCTCGCTCACGCGCCGGCCGCGCCGTCGCCGTCGCGGTCGCCGCCGTCGAGCAGGGCGGTCAGCTCCGCCGAGCCGAGCATCTGCGCCGTCTGGCGGGCGGTGGGGGTGCCGGCGTCGGGGTCGGCCCCGGCGTCGAGCAGCAGCCGCGCGGACTGCGCGTCCTGCTTGAACACGGCGCACACCAGGGGCAGCTGGCCGCGGTCGTTGGCGAGGGCCGGATCCGCGCCGAGCTCCAGGAGCATGGCCACGGTCTCAGGGCGGCGATGGTAGGCGGCGAGGGTGAGGAACGTGTCCCCGCCGGTGTTCTGCAGGTCCGGGCTGACCCCGCGCCGCAGGAACGTGCTCAGCAGGCCGGTCTGCCCGTGGCGGGCGGCGTCGAACAGCCGCCGGGCCAGCTCGAGCTCGTCCTCGTCGACGCGGGCGGGGGTGGTCTGCGGGGTCTCGGGCATGCCCGCCAGTCTTGCCGTTCCGGACTCTGACAGGGGAGGTCTGGGGCCCGTGACGCCGGGAACACCACAGAGTCCTTCAGTGTTGAAGAAACCATGACCGAGAAGAACGTGGGATTCCTGAACTTCGGGCACTGGATCCATCGGCCCGGCGGCGAGCCGGACGCCAAGGCGGCGCTGGACGACGTCGTGCGGATGGCCGTGGACGCCGAGGCCGCCGGCCTGGACGGAGCGTGGATCCGCATCCACCACTTCCAGCGGATGTTCTCCAGCCCGTTCCCGATCCTCGCCGCCATGGCCGCGCACACCGAGCGCATCAGCCTCGGCACCGGCGTGATCGACCTGCGCTACGAGAACCCCCTGCACCTGGCCGAGGCCGCCGCCACCACCGACCTGCTCTCCGGCGGCCGGCTCGAGCTGGGCGTCTCGCGCGGCTCCCCCGAGGCCGCCCTCGACGGGCAGGCCCAGTTCGGGTACGCGCCCGAGGACGGGCAGAGCTGGGCGGACCTGGCACAGGAGCGCGGCCGCCGGTTCCTGGAGGCCGTCCGCGGCGCCCGCCTGGCGACGCCGGACCCGGCCTCCGGCTGGTCCTACACCTCCCAGCGGATGCCGGTGGAGCCGCAGTCCCCGGGCCTGGCGGACCGGATCTGGTGGGGGTGCGGGTCTACGTCCTCGGCCGTGCGCGCCGCCCAGGACGGCTACCACATGCTCTCCTCCACCCTGCTGCTGCAGGACGACGGTCGCCCCTTCCACGTGCAGCAGGCCGACCAGATCGCCCGCTACCTCGACGCGCGTGCCGCGGCGGGGGTGCCGGGGACGGGCCGCACGGCGGTGACCCGCTCGGCGTTCGTCATCCAGGACCGCGAGGACGAGCTGTACTTCGGCCGCGAGCGCCGCTCCCGGGACTCGGCGGGCATGCTCGACGGCGGCGCCGCCCGCTCCGGCCCCACGTACGCCGGCAGTGCGGAGGAGGTCGCGGAGATGCTGGCCGCCGACGACGCGGTGCAGGCCGCCGACTGGGTCCTGTTCGCCAACCCGAACCAGCTGGGCGCCGAGTACAACGCCAAGCTCTTCGCGGGCTGGGCCGAGGTGTGGCGGCTGCTCGGCTGGGACGCCTGACGGGGGCGGGGGCGGCTGAGGACTCCGAGGCCTCGGCGCCCCGGTGCCCCGGTGCCCCGGCGGACCTTTTGGTCACGACACGCCGTCGCAGGTCCGGCCGCCGCGGCGTGTCGTGACCACAA
>NZ_JAUNHR010000009.1:8708-44077 GCF_030523875.1 Micrococcus sp.
GACGGGCACGACGCGGGGCGAGGCGGGCACGGCGCGGGACGGGACGGGCGGGAACCGGCCCCCTCCGGCCCGTGACAGGCTGGAGAGATGCCCTCGCCCGTCGCCTCCCCCCGCCCGGCCCCGCACGACCTCGGCCGCGCCCGCTGGGCGGCGACCCTCGCCTTCGCCACCAACGGCGCCCTGCTGGGCGCGCTGGTCCCGCACTATCCGCAGGCCAAGACCGCGTTCGGGCTCGACGCGGGGGCGTTCGGGCTGCTGGTGATCGCCCTGGCCCTCGGCGCGGCGGCCACCGGCTCGCTGGCGGCGCCCGTCCTTCGCCGGGCCGGCAGCCGCATGGTCGTGCTCGTGGGCACCGCCGGCCTAGCCGTGCTGACGGCGGCCGCGGGGGTGGTGCTGGACGTCGCCGACGCGGCCCCCGGGGCGCCCTGGGCCGGGGCGGTGGGGGTGTTCGGCGGCCTCGTCCTCGCGGCCGGCGCCGGCGACGCGATCGTGGACACCGCGCAGAACGCCCAGGGCCTGCGCGTGCAGACCCTGCTGGCCCGGCCCGTGCTCACCTCGATGCACGCCGGGTGGAGCCTCGGGGCCGCCCTGGGCGCCGGGCTCGGGGCTCTGAGCGTGGGAGCCGGCATGCCCGCCGGGGTGCACCTGTCCCTGAACGGAGCGGCCTGCCTGGGGCTGCTGCTCGCGGTGCACCGACGGTTCCTCCCGGACGCGGGCACCGCCCCCACCTCCGCTTCCGGCCAGGCCTCCCCCGACGCCGCCCGTCACGACGGCGCCACGCCCCGCCCCTCCCGGGCCCGGGCGTGGACGGCGCTGGCCCCCGTGGCGCTGATCGCCATGGCCGGGTTCGGCGTGGAGGAGTTCGGCAACGCGTGGACCGCCCTCTCCCTCCAGTCCGACCGCGGCCTCGACCCGGCCCCCGCCGGACTCGGGGCGGCCGCCCTCCTGGGCGCCCAGTTCCTGGGCCGCCTCGCCGGGGACCGGGTCCTGCACGTCCTCGGGCGGCGCCGGACGCTGAGGGTGAGCCTCGCCGTCGTGGTGGCGGGGCTGGGTCTCGCCCTGGCCGCCCCCTCCCTGCCGGCGGTGTTCGCCGGCCTGGCGCTGGCGGGGCTGGGCTGCGCCGTCGTGGTGCCGACGGCCTACGCGCTCGGCGACGAGATCCCCGGGCTGCCCGCCCAGACCGGGCTCGCGGTGGTCAGCTGGCTCATGCGGCTGGCCGGGATCGGGCTGAGTCCGCTGGTCGGCCTGCTCGCCACGGGCGTGCCCCTGCCGGCCGCGCTGCTCGCGTTCCCCGGGCTGGCCGCCCTCGGGCTGGTCTGCACCCTGCTCATCGACCGGCCGGCACGGCCCCGCCCCGGCGCTCCGACGCCCGCCGCACGCTGAGCACGGCCAGCACCGCACCGAGCACGGCGAAGCCCACGGCCATCACGCCGACGCCGCCCACCGGCCCCACGCGCGTGGTCCCGTAGTCGGGGGCGAACATCCACACGAGGCTGGCCGCCGTGATCGCGCCCATCAGCAGCGCGGTGGCGGCGTGCAGGACGCGCAGTCCGCCGTGGTCGTGCAGGGCCGCGGTCACGGAGGACACGGTGAAGTAGGCGCCCACGAAGATCGAGAGCATCTCGATCGAGTCCCAGAAGATCCCCGGCACCACGAGGGACAGGGCCAGCCACGCCACGGCCAGCACCGCCGCCGCCGTCTCGGCCGCGTGCAGCGGCGCCAGGCGCGCGGGCAGGTGGCCGCGCTCGGCCATCGCGGAGACGCCGCGGGCGGTGGGGATCAGGGTGGAGCCGATCGCCATCACGCAGGACACCACGACGCCGACCACCACCAGTGGGTGCGCCAGCGCGACCTCGGCGCGCGGGTCCGCGGAGGCGCCGAGCGCGGAGAAGACCAGGAAGATCGCCCCGAGCAGCACGAGGGACACGGCCGCGGCCCGCCGGGGCACGCCCCGGTGCGACTCCTCGGAGAGGGCGTAGACGGCGTCGAACCCCCAGAAGGCGAACACCGCCAGCAGCACCGCGTGCACCCAGTCCTGGAGACCGCCGGTCGGGGCGCCGGCCGTCAGCCCCACCTGGGCCAGCACCCACGCCAGGTAGGCGGTGGCGGCCGCCTGGACCACCACCCCCGCCGTCTGCACGGCGGCGGTGAGCTTCACGCTCGTCGCGCTGATCCACGTGGCCCCCGCGATCAGCCCCGCGCCCACGGCCGCCTTGGCCCACGCCGGCAGCTCGGGCAGCCAGGCGTCGAGGGCCACGAAGGCGAGCCCCGACGTCGCCACCACGCCGGTGAGCGCGAGGCAGTACCCGGCCGCCCATGCCATCACGGGGTGGGCGGTGACGGCCCACGCGTAGATGGAGCCCTTGTCCGGGGCGCGCTCGTCGTTCTCGGACATGCCCGCCCACACCAGCACGATCGGCACGAGCGCCAGCAGGTATGCCAGGGGCGCCCCCGAGCCCACCAGTGCCACGACGAGCGGCACCGTGACGGCGGCGGAGTACACCGGGGCCACCGAGGAGGTGGACACGGACACGGACTGGTGGGTGCTGAGCATGCGGGCGGTCCTCGGATCGGGGCGGGGCGAGCGGGCGGCGGGGCGCGGGACGGTCAGACGATGATGTTCGGCACGAACCGGCACAGGGCGTCGGTGACGGGCCCGTCCGACTCGCGGATCCCGACGCCGAAGCACTCGTCCCCCACCATCCAGGTGCCGAGCACGGGCCGGTTGGGGGCGCCGTCGGGGCCGGGGAAGTCCGGCAGGCGGTGGTACTGCTGGTAGACGTGCCCCTCCGGACCCCAGCGTCCGGCCACGGGGGCGACGTCCCCGTCCCGGGAGCGGATCTCGATGTCCGCGCCCTCGCGCCCGTGCAGGGGCTTGCGGACCCACTCGCGCAGGTCGCCGCGGTCGTTGAGGAACGTGGGCAGCAGCAGCTCGTGGCCCGGATAGAGGTGCCACAGGGCGGCCGGCAGGGCCTTCGTGGAGAGGAACATCTTCCAGGCCGGCTCGATCCAGCGCAGGTGCTCGTCCAGCGGGATGCGCGGGCCGAAGCGCTCCGTGACGAGGTCCTCCCACGGGTAGAGCTTGAACAGGTGCGTGAGGTAGCGCAGGTCCGCGCCCACGAACCGCAGCTGCTCGGTGTCGAAGCCGATCTGGCTCATCAGCAGGGACTCGCACGTCAGGCCGGCGTGCTCGGCGGCGTCGCGCAGCACGGCCACGGTCATGGCGTCCTCGCCCGTGTCGTCCAGCTCGGTGTGCGCGAAGTGCACACGCGGCGGGCGGCCGGCGGAAACGTCCGCGGCGAACACCGCCCGCCACCGGTCCGTCAGCGCCTCGAAGATCCCGTTCCACTGGTCCACCGAGTCCCCGAAGACGTCCTGCTTCCAGTACCACTGCACGACGGCGGCCTCCACCAGCCCCGTGGGGGTGTCCGCGTTGTACTCGAGCAGCTTGGTGGGCTCGTCCGGGCCGGCGTAGACCAGGTCGAAGCGCCCATAGAGGGCGGGGTCGCCACGGTCCAGGGACTCGGCGGCCAGGCGGACGGCGGCGTGCGGCAGGCCGAGGGCGCGCCACGGCGAGCCGGGCACGGACTGCTGGTCCGCGAGGAACCGGGCCGCCTCCAGGGACATGCGGTGCAGCTCCTCCGAGGCCCGCTCGAGGTGCTCCACCTCGGCGAGGGTGAGCGCGTAGCACGCGGACTCGTTCCAGTACTGGGTGACGGTGCCGTCCGGGTGCTCGGAGGCGGAGAACACGAGCCCCTGGGAGGCGATGGTCTGCTCCCAGCCGGGGCGGGGCGTGACGGTGCGGCGTTCCATGGGGTCGGCTCCTGCGGTGAGGACGGGCGGTGGGTGCGTGCGGTGGGTGCGGTGACGACGGGCGGGGCCGGCGTCGTCGTCTCGGGGGCGGGGCGTGGCGGGGCGGCTCAGGAGCCGGCGCCGCCGCCCTTGGTGCCGAACCCGCCCTTGGAGACGGTGCCGGCCTTGGCGAAGTCCCCGCCGGCGGCGGGCACGCGCGTGCCCACGCCGCTCGCGGGCCGCACGGCGGTGCCGGTGCGCACGGGGGCGCCGACGGCCGGGACGGTGCGCCCGCCGATCAGCGGGATGAAGAACCAGCCGAAGCCGCCGCCTCCGCTGCGCTGCCCGTCCTCGCACTGCTCGTCCGGGACGCGCTCCTGGGTGGCCTCGTCGCGGCAGATCTGCGCGTAGTCCCCCTCGACCTCGTTGACCCCGGTGTCGGCCGGGGAGCTGCAGCCGGTCATCGCGGCGGCGAGCATGAGGGTGCCGCCCAGGGCCAGGGCCTTCGAGGAGCGGCGGCGCTGCGGGACCGACGAGGCGGCGGGGAGGGCGGAGGCGGGATCGCTCATGCGGTCCATTCTGCCGCGCCCCGCCCTCCCCGCTGTCCGCCCCCGCTCCCCGCTTTCGCTGGCGGAATCGTCGCCACCTCACCAGGGAACCGGGATGATGACGACGATCTCCGGAGCGAAAGTGTGGGGCGGGGGCATGGGCAGGGCGAGGGCAGAGCGTCAGTCGTCGTCGAACTCGCCGGCGAGCGCCTGCGCGGCGAGGCCCTCCTCCGTGGCGGCCTCCCAGACCTCCTTGGCGGCGGAGCCGTTGAGCACCACGAGCAGCAGGCCCACCACGATGTCCGCCCAGCCCGAGGCCGTCAGGGCGGTCGCCCCGGCCAGGGCGATCAGCACGACGCCGGCGATCAGGTCGTTGCGGGCGGCGAGGAACGCGGCCGTGGTGAGCGAGCCGCCGTCGGCCCGGTACCGGGCCAGCAGGCCCACGCACACGAGGTTCACGAGGATCGCGCCGACGGCCGTCCAGAGCAGGGCCCCGGCGGCGGGCGGCTCGGGGTCGCCGATCTTCACCACGGCCATGATGAGCGCGGCGATCGCCGGGAGCACGATGATCCCGGCCATGACCCTGCCCACCCTCGCCCGGCGGGACAGGGACCAGCCCAGGGCCACGAAGATCAGCAGGTTGACCGCGAAGTCCTCGAAGAAGTCCACCGAGTCGGCCACGAGGGCCACGGACCGGATGGACAGCGCCACCATGATCTCCACCACCATGTACGCCAGGTTCAGCAGCGCCACCGTCAGCACGGTGGTGCGCAGCGCCCGGACCCGCCCGGGGTCCTCCCCGGCCTCCACCGCCCCGCTCACGCCGGGTCCGTGGCCCAGATGCGGGTGTCCACGAGGGTGAGCGCGGCCTTGGCGCCGATCAGCCCGTCGAGGATCGGCTCGAGCGCCGGCATGGCCTCGTCCACCTCGACCTGCACCGGGTGCTGGGCCACCAGCATGGCCAGCAGGTGACCGGCGGCCAGCTGAGCCTCCTCGAGCGGGAGCCCCGGGTCCCAGCCGAGGAACACGTCCGCGGGGGCGTCCTGGCGCTCGGCGGTGTAGGACACGGCGAAGGCACGCACGGCCCCGCCCTCCTCCTTCGGGGCGTCCCGGAGCACGACGGCGCCCGACGCCCCGGTCTGCGGGCCCAGGATGAGCTGCTGCGCGGCGCCCACGGACATCTCCGAGGGGTCCCAGCCGTGCACGGCGTCGTAGAACGCGGCCACCGCGCGGGTCAGCTCGACCGAGCCGGTGGAGGCCTCCTCGAGGACGGCGCCGTCCGGGTGCTCCTCATCCCGCAGCGGGGGCAGGGCGATCGAGCCGGGCGCCACCGCCACGCGCCGCGAGCGCTGCACGGGGGTGAACCCGGCGGCCACGAGGAACGCCTCGGTGCCCGCCACCTGCGCGGCGTGCGCCGCACCGGCCTCCTCACCGGGGGCCTGAGCCGTCCCGACGGCGGCGTCCCCGGCGCTCTCGGCCGCACCGTCATCGTCCCGGCCGGTCGTCACGGGCACGCGGGAGGCGACGGCGAAGCGCGTCTTGAGCTGCGTCGTCGTCACCTCGCCGGCGGCCTGGGCCTGCTCCGCCGCCGAGCGCAGCGCGCCCAGCAGGGCCGAGCCGATCCCCCGCCGACGGGCCGTGGGGGCCACCTCGAGGTAGAGCCACAGGCGACACGGGTGCAGGGACTGGGCGAACACGGTGCCCGCGCCCACCGGCACCCCGTCCTCCTCGGCCACGAGCGTGCGCCGCCACGGGGCGGCGGCGTCCGGGGCGAGCATGGCGCGGTCCTGGTGCTGCTGGACGTCGGCCGGGTCGCCCCACACCTCGAGCAGGCGCAGGTCGTCGCCCTCGGCCCACGGACGCAGTGTCACGCCCGCGGAGAGGACGACGTCGCTCACGTGCTGCTGCCCGCTCACTTGACCAGGCGCTCCAGCAGGTAGGACTTCACCTGGGACAGGGCCACGCGCTCCTGCGCCATGGTGTCGCGCTCGCGGATGGTGACCGCCTGGTCCTCGAGGGTGTCGAAGTCCACGGTGATGCAGAACGGCGTGCCGATCTCGTCCTGGCGGCGGTAGCGGCGGCCGATGGCGCCGGCGTCGTCCGTCTCGATGTTCCACAGCCCGCGCAGGTCGGCGGCCAGCTGCTGCGTGGCCGACTGCAGCTCCGGCTTCTTGGACAGCGGGAGCACCGCGGCCTTGACCGGGGCCAGGCGCGGGTCCAGCTTCAGGACGGTGCGCACGTCCACGCCGCCCTTGGCGTTGGGGGCCTCGTCCTCGGCGTAGGCGTCCACGAGGAACGCCATCATGGAGCGGGTCAGGCCGAAGGACGGCTCGATCACGTACGGGGTGTAGTGCACGTCGTTGGCCTGGTCGAAGTACTGCATCTTCGTGCCCGAGGCGTTCGTGTGGCTCGTGAGGTCGAAGTCGGTGCGGTTGGCCACGCCCATCAGCTCGCCCCAGCCCTCGCCGCCGCCGAACCCGAACCGGTACTCCAGGTCGATGGTGCCGTCCGAGTAGTGCGCGCGCTCCTCGGCCGGCACGTCGAACTTCCGCAGGTTCGCCGGGTCGATGCCCAGGTCCACGAACCAGTTCCAACAGTCCTCCACCCAGCGGTCGAAGTGCTCGCCCGCCTCGGCCGGCGGCACGAAGTACTCGATCTCCATCTGCTCGAACTCGCGGGTGCGGAAGATGAAGTTGCCGGGGGTGATCTCGTTGCGGAAGGCCTTGCCGATCTGGCCGATGCCGAACGGCGGCTTCTTGCGGGACGCGCCCAGCACGTTGAGGAAGTTCACGAAGATGCCCTGCGCCGTCTCCGGGCGCATGTAGTGCAGGCCCTCCTCGTTGTCCACGGGGCCGAGGAAGGTCTTCATCAGGCCGGAGAACATCTGCGGCTCGGTGAACTCGCCGCGCGTGCCGCAGTCCGGGCACACGACCTCGGCCATGGACTCCGGGGCGCGGCCCTTCTTGGCCTCGAACGCCTCCTCGAGGTGGTCCTGGCGGTGGCGCTTGTGGCACGCGGTGCACTCGACCAGCGGGTCCGTGAACGTGTCCACGTGGCCCGAGGCCTTCCACACGTCCCGGGGCAGGATGATCGAGGAGTCCAGGCCCACCATGTCCTCACGGGAGCGGACGAAGGTCCGCCACCACTCCGCCTTGATGTTCTCCTTCAGCTCCACGCCGAGGGGCCCGTAGTCCCACGCGGAGCGGGAGCCGCCGTAGATCTCACCGGCCTGGAAGACGAATCCGCGGCGCTTGGCCAGGTTGATCACGTTGTCCAGGGGGGACTTGGCAGCCATGGGGGCATCACTTCCGTACACATCGGGGGCAGGTGGGGATCACGACGACGGCGGCGCTCGGGCCGTGCGCGGGGCCGGGCCGGCGTCGGTCGGGTCGACGCGCCCAGCCTACCGGGAGCGCCACCCCCGGCCGGGCCTCACCCCCATGCCCCCGTGAGCAGGCACCCGAGTCCCGCGAGTCCCGGCACCCCCACGCCCAGGACCACGTCCGACCACCGCACCGGCACCGGGCGACGGACCGTCCGGGGCCGCAGCCCGAGCCCGCGGGACTCCAGGGACCGGGAGATGCGCTCGGCCCGCCGCATGGCGCCGATCAGCAGGGCGAACGCGGCGGACCGCGCCTCCCTGACGGTCAGACGGCCGGGCGCCCCCTCCGCGGCGGGGGCGCGGAGCCGCTGGGCCTCCCGGACGGCCGCCCACTCCCGCGGCAGCCCCAGCAGCAGGCGGTGCCCGGCCAGCACCGCGTACGTCCAGGACGCCGGGAGGCGGAGGTTCTGGTGCAGCGAGACCATGAGCCGGACCGGGTCCGTCGTGGCGAGGAACACGACGGAGGCGGTGCCGACCGCCAGGGTCCGGGCGGCCATCGCCAGCCCCATCCGCAGCCCCTCCTCCGTCACGGAGAGCAGCCCGAGGTCCAGGACCACCGCGCCGTCCCGGGCCACGGACTGGACCGTCAGCTGCCCCAGGGCGAACAGCAGGAACGGCACCTGGCTCAGGGCGACCTGCCGCGTGGACAGCGGCGTCGCCGCGAGGGCGGCGACCAGGAGCGCCGCCCACAGGAGCGCGGGGGCGGCCGCCTGCCACACAGTCAGCAGCAGCAGGCTCAGCGCGGTGAGGGAGAGCAGCTTCACGGCCGGGTTCCACCGCTCGAGGAGTCGCCCACAGTCCTCTTCCCGGGGGCTGGCCGGCGCGGCGGTCCGCGCGGTCGAGGAGGTCATGCCGCGTCCTCCCGGAGCCGGCCCTCGTCGAGGCGGAGGGTGCGGTCCGCCCATCCCGCGATGTGCTCGTCGTGGGTGGCGAAGACGACGGCGCCGCCCTCCTGCGCGTGCCGGTGGAGCAGGGACGCCACGGCACGCGCGCCGTGCAGGTCCAGGCCGAAGGTGGGCTCGTCCGCGACCAGCAGCGGCCGTCCGCCCGGCAGGGCGGCGGCGAGCGCGAGGACCACGGACAGCCGACGCTTCTCCCCGCCGGAGAGCCGGTGCGGCGCCGTGTCCATGACCGGGTCCAGGCCGAGCTCGCCGGCGAGTCCGAGGGCCGCGGCGTGCAGGGCGCGGGGCAGTGCGTGCACCACCTCGTCCCGCACACGCCAGGTGAGGAACTGGCGCTCGGGGTCCTGGGGGACCAGCAGGCCCGGACCGTCACCCGGACGGGTGAGCACCCGCCCGCCGTCGGGTCGCAGCGTGCCGAGCAGGACCGAGAGCAGGGTGCTCTTGCCCGCCCCGTTGGGTCCGCGCAGGGCGGTGAGGGTGCCGGGGCGCACCTCGAGGTCCAGCCCGTCGAGCACGAGACGTCCCGCACGCCGCAGGACGATCCCCTGCGCCCGCACCACGGCGGGACCGCCGACCGGGGCGGCGCCGGCGTCCCGCGCCGACCAGGGCCGCTCGGGCTCCGCGCCCGGGACCCAGCAGCCGTCCCGGGCCAGCTCCGGCCCGTGCGCGCCCAGCACGTCGGCCGTGGGGCCGTCGGCGACCACCCGCCCCTCCCGCAGGAGGAGCGTCCGATCGGGCAGGTCGCCCGCGCCGCGCAGCCGATGCTCCACGAGCAGGACGGCCGCGCCCGGCGCCGTGCCGAGCAGGGCGTCCAGTGTCCGTGCCGCGCCGTCGTCGTCGAGCATGGAGGTCGGCTCGTCCGCGAGCACCAGGCGGGGGTCCGCCGCGAGGGAGGCCGCCGTGCCCACCCGCTGGAGCTCTCCCCCGGACAGCCGGTCCGTGGCCGCTCGGCGCAGGTGCGCGGCCCCCACACGGACCAGGGCACGATCCACCAGGGCGTCCATCCTCCCCGGGTCCACGCCGTGGTTCTCCAGCGTGAGGGCCACCTCGTCCTCGACGACGCCGAGGCAGGTGGCGGCGCCGGGGTCCTGGGGGACCTGACCGACCTCCCGGGACAGCTCCACGGGACCGCAGTCACGGGGGTCCCGGCCGCAGACCTCCACCCGGCCCTCGACGATCAGCGCCCCCGCGTGGGAGGCCATCCCGGAGACCACGTCCAGGAGTGTGGACTTCCCGGACCCCGAGGGCCCCATCACCAGGATCCGCTCGCCCGCGTGGACGCGCAGGCTCAGCGGACCGAGCACCCGTCGGCCGGACCTCGGCTCCGTGACCACCACGTCACGGAGGTCGACGAGCACCGTCACCGGGCGGGGCCCTGCGCCTCGCGGCGGCCCAGGGCGTACGCGTCGGCGACGCCGGTGCGGGCCACGGCACGGACCAGCAGCCAGGCCAGCAGGCCGCCGAGGACGACCCCGGAGAGGCTGTGCACCGCCAGGCGCAGGAGGAGGATGTCCTGCCCGAACCAGCCGAACCGCAGGGCGGACCAGCCGAAGACGAACACGGCGCCGAGCAGGCCCGAGACCAGGAAGCGGACCGGGCCGAAGCGCCGGTAGCCGCCCGCCGCGAACGGCACCTCGGAGCCCAGTCCCTGCAGGAGGGCGGACACCAGCAGCAGCGGGCCCACGGGGGAGCCGAGGAACAGGAACTCCACGGCGGCGGCGATCAGCTCGGCGATCACGCCCGAGCCCAGCCGGCCGGTGACGGCCACGGCGAGCGGCGCGACGATCAGCCATCCGCCCGCCAGGACGTGCTGGGCCAGGTCGCCGGCCGGGCCCATGGCCACGGCGAGCCCGTTCCACGCCTGCACGAGCATCCAGTAGAGGAACCCGAACACCACGCCGAGCACCACCACCATGACGACGTCCTTCAGCTGCCATGCGGTGGGCCGCAGCTCACGCCGGCTCATCGGGCCGCCTCCTCGGACGACGCCGCGACGGCCTGCGACGGGGAGTCCAGTGAGACGGTCACGTGGCTCACCACGTGGGGCACGCGGGCGCCGACGGCGGTCCACGCGTCCACCACGACGCCCAGCACGACTGCGAGGTCGCCCCGCAGCTGCGTGGCGTAGTGAAGGGCGGTCACGTCGACGCCGGCCCCGGCCCGCTCGCGCGCCCGGGCGATCTCCCCCTCGATCAGCTCGAGGTGCGGGGAGCCCGAGTCGTCCAGCGGGTAGAGGGACCAGGCCGCGACGGCCAGGCGACCGGTCGGGGCGAGGACGACGGGCGGCTCGGCCGGCAGGTTGCCGCCCTCGCCGGCCACCAGGGCGCAGCGCGCTTCGCCGGGACACCCCCAGGAGAGGAGGAGATGGGCGACCACGTGCCTGCCGCCGGCGCGCCGCGACGCCGCGTCGATCAGGCCGCAGGCGTACGAGGCGAGGTCCTGTGCCGCCGGGTCGACCGTGGCGCCCACGTAGGTGGAGACGGCCTCCGTCCGGACGGTGAGGCGTCGCGCCGCCGGCAGGTGGGACGCGTCGTCGAGCGCGCCCGTGATGATGTCGAGGAAGTCGTCGGTGTGGGGGTGCACGCTGATGCGCATGCCGACGCCGACGTCCGCCGGGGTCGGTGCGTGGGAGGGGGAGGCGGTCATGGTCCTGTCCGTTCCGACCGCCGGATCTGACGAGAGCAGACGCGCCGAGCGAGACGACGCGCTGGACCTCTCCCTACGCCGGCATGATCCGGTTCAGGTGGAACGGGTCTGCGGCGTGTCCGCACTCTCAGCGCCGCCGACGGCCCACCCGGTCGCCCGGTGCCGTCCCCGGCGCACCCCGGGGTCTGGCCCTGACGCTAGCCGACCGCCGGGGAGGGCGGAACCCCCCGGTTCCGGGGACAATGGTGCCCATGAGCTCTGCTGACGCCCCCTCCCCCGACGCCCAGCCCCTGCCGATCCGCGATGGGTCCATCCGCCTGGGCCAGGCCCTCAAGCTCGCGAGCCTGGTGGAGGACGGCGCCATGGCGCGCGACGTCGTCCAGGACGGCCTGGTCACGGTCAACGGCGAGGTGGAGACCCGCCGCGGGCATCAGCTCCACGACGGGGACGTGGTGGAGTTCAACGGCGAGGAGATCGTGATCGAGGCCTCCCAGGTCTGACCGCCCGGGACGCGATCCGGACCTTCGGACCGCTATGGGGACTCCATAGCGGTCCGAAGGTCCGGATCGTCACCGAGAGGGGCGCGGCGCGGCGACTCAGCGCACGTGGTGCGCGAGGTACTCCTTCACGTGTCCCAGCTCCTGGGGGCTGATCGCGTGGCCGAGGCCGGCGTAGACCACCTTGGTCAGGTCCGTGTGCGCAGTCAGCCACGCGTGGGACTCCTCGACGCGCGGCTCCGAGATGATCGGGTCCGCCTGGCCGCGGCCCCAGAAGACCTTCGGCCGCGCCGCGGCGACGACGTCGTCCTCCGGGAACAGCCCCTCGAGGCCGGCCTCGTCGCCGCGCGGGTCCACCACGAACCCGGACAGCGCCACGGTGCACGCGTAGGCCTCGGGGTCGAGGCGCAGCAGCGAGGTGGCCATGGCCATGCCCTGGGAGAAGCCGAGCAGGGAGACGGTGCGGAACCCGGAGCGGACCTCGCGGACCCACGCGGCCAGGGCCTCCACGGCCGCGCGAACCGGGGCGGCGTCCGCGCCGATCTCCCCGGTCACGGGGTCCTGGGACAGCGGGAACCAGGCGGCGCCGCCGGTGGGCAGGTCCATCGGGGCGCGCACGGACACCGCGGTGAGGTGCTCCGGCAGGTGCTGGGCGAGCGCGAAGAGGTCGTGCTCGTCGGCGCCGTAGCCGTGCAGCAGGACCAGCAGGTGCTCGGTCCGCTCGCCCTCGGGGCGGGACCAGCGGACGATGACGGGGGCGGGGGCGGCGGGGGTCTCGGTCACGCCGCCACCCTACTGGCCGGACCCCTGCACCCCCGCTCCCCGTCCGGGGCGGAGGGGACGGGTGAGGAGATCGACACCGACATCCCCTGACACCGCGGGGACGGGACGGGTACAATGGGAGGCGATGAGTGAGACGACCGGTATCGACAACTTTCCCGCCACCCCCGACCAGCCCTGGCGCCGCTTCGTGGCCCTGGGGGACTCCTTCACGGAGGGCATCGGCGACCCCGACCCCACTCCGGAGCACCCGGACTACCACCGCGGCTGGGCAGACCGGGTGGCCGAGGAGCTGGCCCGGCTGACCCCGGAGGACGAGGAGTTCTCCTACGCGAACCTCGCCGTGCGCGGGCGGCTGATCGACGAGATCGCCGGCGAGCAGGTGGACCCCGCCGTGGAGCTGGGCCCCGACCTGATCAGCATCTGCGCCGGCGGCAACGACATCCTGCGCCGCGCCGACCCCGACGCCGTCGCCCTGCGCCTCGACGACGCCGTCGCCCGCCTCGCGGAGACCGGGGCCACCATCCTGCTGTTCAACGCCACGGACATCCGGGACACCCCCGTGCTGGGCCGCATCCGCGGCCGCGTGGCGATCTTCAACGAGAACATCCGCACCGTGGCCGCCCGCCACGGGGCGCTCGTGCCGGACATGTGGTCCCTCAAGGAGCTCGCCCGCCCGGAGATGTGGGCCGAGGACCGCCTGCACTTCTCCCCCGCCGGCCACCACACGATCGCCGCGATGGTGCTGGACACCCTCGAGGTCGAGCACGGCCTCGACCCGTTCGTCCCGCGCCCCGCCGGGGAGCGCACGTGGCGTCAGGCCCGCGTCTCCGACGCCCGCTGGGCCCGCACGCACCTGGCGCCGTGGGTGGGCCGACGCCTGCGCGGCGTGTCCTCCGGGGACGGGATCGAGGCCAAGCGGCCGCTGCCCGCCCCGCTGTTCGGGGCGGACATGCCCCACGGCTCGGACCCCACCGAGGGCGCCGAGGACTGACGGGGGCCGACGCCGACACCGGCCGGCGCCGACGCCGCTCCCCGTCCCTCAGAGGGCGAGCGTGCTCTGGAGCGCCTCGGCGACCTGCCCGTACTCGGTGAGGAAGCCGTCGTGGCCGATCGGCGAGGCGATCGTGTGCACGGGCACCTCGCCGGGCAGCAGCTCCGCCAGGCGGTGCGACTCGGCCGGGAAGTACAGCCGGTCCGAGTCCACCGCGGCCACGAACGCCCGCCCCCGGAACCGCGCGAGCGCGGCCTCCACGCCCCCGCGGCCGCGGCCGACGTCGTGGCTCATGAGCGCCTCCGTCAGGGTGACGTAGGAGCCGGCGTCGAACCGGTCCACGAGCTTGGCGGCCTGGTGGTCGAGGTAGGACTCCACCTGGTAGCGGCCGGCCCGCGGCCCGGCCACGGTGCCGAACGGGTCCTCGGACCCCTGGGCGGCGCGGCCGAAGCGGTGCTGCAGCTCGGCGGCGGACCGGTACGTGGTGTGGGCGATCCGCCGCGCGATGCCGAGGCCCCGCACGGGCCCGGGACCCGGGTGGTAGTCGCCGCCGGCCCAGTCCGGGTCCAGGCGGACGGCCTGCGTCTGCGCCTGGGCCCACGCGATCTGCTCCGCCGAGGAGCACGCGGTGGAGGCCAGCACCGCGACGCCGCGGACCATGTCCGGATGGGTCACGGCCCATTCGATGGCCCGGGCCCCGCCCATCGATCCGCCGATCACGGCCTGCCACGCGGTGACGCCCAGGTGCTCGGCCAGCCGCCGCTCGGTCTCCACCGCGTCGCGCAGGGTCAGGAACGGGAACCGGCCACCCCAGGGCGCGCCGTCCGGGGCGGGCGAGGAGGGTCCGGTGGAGCCGTCGCAGCCGCCGACCATGTTGGGCGAGACCACGAACCAGCGGTCCGTGTCCACGGCGCGGCCGGGGCCCACGAGCTCCTCCCACCAGCCCGCGGAGGGGTCCTGGTCGTGGGAGGCCACGTGGGCGTCGCCGGTCAGGGCGTGCAGCACGAGTACGGCGTTGGACCCGTCCTCGTCCAGCGTGCCCCACGTCTCGTAGGCCAGCTCCACGTCCGGCAGGTGCCCGCCGGTCTCCGTGTGCAGCTCCCCCACGGACACGGTCCCGCGCGTGCCGCGCGGCAGCCGGGGCGCCGGGGGCGCGGCGGGGGCGTCGACGGCGTCGGGGTGCGTCGTCGTCATGGCGCCCCTCAGCCCCGGTCCTGGGGGCCGACGGCGCGGCCCGCGGCGAGGAAGCCCCGCTCGAGGTCGGCCAGGACGTCGTCGAGGTCCTCCACGCCCAGGGACAGGCGCACCAGCCCCGGGGTGACGCCGGCGGCGCGCTGCTCGTCCTCGGTGAGCTGGGAGTGCGTGGTGGAGGCCGGGTGCACCACGAGCGAGCGGACGTCGCCGATGTTCGCCACGTGGTGGTGCAGCTCGAGCCCGTCCACGAACGCCGCGCCCGCGGCCGCGCCGCCGGCGATCTCGAAGGAGACGAACGCGCACGCCCCCCGGGGCAGGTAGCGCTGCGCCCGCTCGTGCCACGGGCTGGACTCCAGGCCCGGGTGGGAGACGGACTCCACCTGCGGGTGCGCCTCGAGGTGGCGGGCCACCGCGAGCGCCGTGGCCACCTGGCGCTCCATGCGCAGGGAGAGGGTCTCCAGGCCGAGGTTCACGAGGAACGCGTTGAACGGGGAGATCGCCGAGCCGTAGTCCCGCAGCAGCTGCACGCGGGCCTTGAGCACGAACGCCAGGTTGGCGCCCAGGGGGCTGCCCACGCCCAGGTCCCGGGCGTAGACCACGCCGTGGTAGGACTCGTCCGGCTCGTTGAAGCCGGGGAAGCGCTCGGGGTCGCGGGCGTAGTCGAACCGGCCGGCGTCCACGATCACGCCCGCCATCGCGGCGGCGTGCCCGCCGAGGTACTTCGTGGCCGAGTGCACGACGACGTCCGCGCCGTGCTCGATGGGGCGCACCAGGTACGGGGTGGTCAGGGTGCTGTCCACGATCAGGGGCACGCCGGCGTCGTGGGCGGCCTCGGCGACGGCCGCGATGTCCAGGACGTCGCCGCGCGGGTTGCCCACGACCTCCCCGAAGAAGGCCTTGGTGTTCGGGCGCACGGCGGCGCGCCACTGCTCGAGGTCGTCCGGGTCCTGCACGAACGTGGTCTCCACGCCGACCTTGGCGAGGGTGTGCTTGAACAGGTTCTGGGTGCCGCCGTAGAGGGAGGCGGAGGCGACGACGTGGTCCCCGGCGCCGGCGAGGTTGAGGATCGAGAACGTGGTGGCGGCCTGGCCCGAGGCCAGCAGCAGCGCGCCCACGCCGCCCTCGAGCGCGGCGATCTTGTTCTCCACGGCCTCCTGGGTGGGGTTGCCGATGCGGGTGTAGATGGGGCCGAGGTCCTGGAGGGCGAACCGGTCGGCCGCGACCTCCGCGGACGGGAAGTCGTACGAGGTGGTCTGGTAGAGCGGCAGGGCCGTGGCGCCGAAGGCGTGCGGCTCGGTGGCGCCCGCATGGACCTGGGCGGTGGAGAAGCCCCAGTGAGAGGCGGCATCGGTGGTCATGGCTGGTCCTCCTGAACGTGTCAGGGGCCGCGGGCGTCCACCCCTGCGGCGTCGCCGGACGGGCGTGCACCGAGGGAGGGGACGCCGTGGGGCGGCCCGCGCTTGCCGGCACCCCGGACGGGGGCCGGCCTGGTCGTCACCCGGGGCACCCCACCGCGGAAGGAGGGTTGCCGGTCAGCTCGCCGGGGCCTTGCGCTGACTCTCGTGACCGTGCCGCCATCGTAGCGGCCCGGGCTGGGGCGTGGGGCCGGACCGCGACTCCCCGTGACCCGATTTCGTCCGGTGCGTCACACACGGATACGCTTCGGCCACAGGGGGAGCGCCGCCGTCAAGACCCGGCACGCACCCCCTGCTCGCACCAGGCCAGGACCTCGGGAGAGCCGGGGAACCGAGAGGATCAGCGCTGTGAATACCTGCCGCATGGACCACGTCTCCTACGCCGCCGGACCCGAGGGCCTCGACGCGACGGTGGAGCGGATCTCCGCCGCCCTCGGCGTGGAGCGGATCAAGGGCGGGGTGCACCCCCGGTTCGGGACGCAGAACGTCCTCTTCCCCATGGCCAACCGCCAGTACCTCGAGGTCGTCGAGGCCCTGGACCACCCGGCCTCCCTCTCCGCCCCGTTCGGCCAGCTCGTGCGCACCCGCTCCGAGCAGGGCGGCGGCTGGATGAGCTGGGCCGTCTCCACCACGGACATCGGCCGCTTCGAGCGCCGTCTCGGCCGCGAGGCCGTGCCCGGCAACCGCCGCTTCCCGGACGGCCGCGAGCTGTCCTGGCGCCAGATCGGCGTGAAGGGCACCCTGGCCGATCCGCAGCTGCCCTTCATCATGCGCTGGGCGGACGGACAGGAGGACATGCACCCCTCGCAGGCCGCACCGGCGCAGGCCGCGATCGAGCAGGTCGCCATCGCCGGCTCCCGCGACCGCCTCATCGAGTGGCTCGGCGGCGAGCAGGTCGGCGAGGAGGACGGGGTCGCGGACGTCGACGTCGAGTACCTCGCCCCCTCGGGCACCCCGGGCATCGTCTCGGTGACCTTCACGACTCCCGCGGGCACCGTCACGCTCTGACCCCTCCTCCCCGCCCGGACGGACCACGACGACGCCGGCCCCGCCTCCCCGAGGCGGGGCCGGCCTCGTCCGGGGCTCAGACCCCGAGCAGCCCTGCCTCGTGCAGCAGCGGATACGCCACGAACCCGGCCGCGTCCAGCAGGAAGTGGGCGAGGACGAGAGGCATGACCCGGCGCGTGCGCAGCAGCACCAGGGTGAACACCACCCCCATGAGCGCGTTGCCGATGCCCGGGCCCACGCCCTGGTAGAGGTGGTAGCTGCCGCGCAGCACGGCCAGGGCGAGCACCACGGTCCAGATGCGGGTGGGCAGGACGAGGCCCGGGCCCTCGACGGCGGGCGCGGGGGCTCCGGCGCGCCGGGCGGTGTGCAGCTGCTGGAGCCGGCCGAGGCGGTCGACGAGCCAGACCCCCACGATCACCTCCTCCACGAGCGCGTGCCGCGCGGCCGAGAGCAGCAGCACGGGGACCTGGTACCAGGTGTCGTCGAGGGCGGCGGCGACGATCGCCGTCGTGACCCCGGCGGCACGGCCGGCCGCGTACACCGCGAGCGTGCCCAGGCCGATCCCCACGAACAGCGCCAGGCCCCAGGCGAGGTCGCGGCCCGGGCAGCGCAGGTCCAGGCCGAACGCGCGGAACGGGTTCCGCCCGCGCAGCCACGTCAGGTGCAGCACCAGCAGCACGGGGACGAGGGCGAAGCCGATGTCCAGCAGCTGGTAGGTCAGGTCGAAGCCCCACCGCGGGCTGAGCGCGGGGTTCAGCACCGTGGTCTGCTCCCCCAGCGGGGCACGGGTGGCCTTGTCGATCAGCTGGACGACCGCATACACCGCGCTGCGCCCCAGGGACAGGCCCAGGACGAGCGCGATCTCCCACCGCACCACGCGCGCGCTCGGGGCGGGCAGCGCGGGCCGGGCGGCGGGGGCGGCGTCGGAACGGAGGTCGGGGCGGCCGATCATGCGGGCCAGTATCCCCCGCGCGCCCGGACGCTAGCGTGGGGACATGACCTCCTCCCCCGTCGCGTCCGAGCTCGAGCTGGCGGCCGAGGCCCTGACCCGGCTGCTCCCGGACGTGCCCGCCGCGCTCGCGGACCGGCTGCGCGCCGCCGCGTGGTCGGCCGGGCACGTGGTGGAGTCCGGCCAGTTCCACCGCGTGCTGGTGCTCGACGGCCTGGCCGTGCTGCGCATGGCCCGGGTGTCCGAGGCCGGCGCCCCGGTGGGCGCGGCCTGGGCGCCGGAGGACTCCCCCGCCGCCCATCTGCCCCGCCGCATGGGTCTGGTGGCGGCCCTCGCGGACGCGGGCCTGCCCTTCGCGGTGCCGCGTCCGCTGTCGGCGGTGCTCCGCCGGGACGACGACGCCGGCCGCCCCCTCGCCGCGGCCGTCCTCCAGGCGTTCGTGCCGGGGCAGCCGCACCCGCCCCATGAGGGGGACCCGGCCGTCCTGCGCGGGATCGTGGACGCCCTCGACACGGTGGACGTGCGAGCGCCGGACGTCGCCGCGGGCCTGGGCCCGGCGTTCGCCTTCCGCGGCCCGTGGACCCCTGAGCGCGTGGCGCGCGTCGGACGGCTGGGCGCGTCCCTGCCCGCCGAGCACGCCGGCGCCCTGCCGGCGGACTGGGCCGGCGTCGTCGGACGGATCGCGGCGGCGGTGCGGGACTGGGCCGCCGCTCCCCCGGACGGGGCGTCCCTGGTGCACGGGGACCTGGCCGGGCACAACATGCTGTGGACGCCCCAGCCGGCCCCGGGCGGGGCGGGTGTGCGGTGGGAGCTGTCCGGGATCCTGGACTGGGACCTGGCCCACGCCGGGGACGCCGCCCGCAACGTGGCCTACCTGGGGATCTGGCACGGCGAGGAGCGGATCGAGGCGATCGCGCGCACCCCCGAGGAGGCCCGCCGGGCCCGCGTGTGGTTGGGCGCCGCCGGCCTGGACTCCCTCGACGACGCCGCAGCCCGGCAGGAGCTCACCGGGCGCGTCCCGCGGTGGGGGCGGCTGCTGCGCAAGGTGCTGCCGCGGATCGAGCGGGCGGCCGCGGCGCTCTGACCCGCCACCACAGACGAGGGGCCACGAACGGTTGGGATCCGGCCTGGATTCCCGCCGTTCGTGGCCCCTCGTCGAGGAAGGAGGCGGCTCAGCCCACCCCCAGCCGCTCCAGCACGATCTCCCGCACCCGGCCGGCGTCGGCCTGGCCGCGCGTGGCCTTCATGACCGGGCCGATCAGCGCGCCGACGGCCTGCATCTTGCCGCCCTGGATCTTCGCCACCACGTCCGGGTTGTCGGCGATCGCTGCGTCGACGGCCTCCGTGAGGGCGCCGTCGTCGGAGACCACGGCGAGCCCGCGGGCCTCCACGATCCCCTTCGGGGTGCCCTCGCCCTCGGCCACGAACCCGAGGACCTGCTTGGCGATCTTGTCGTTGATCGTCTTCGCGGCGATCAGCTCCTCGACCTCGACCACGTGCGCGGGGGTGACGCCGAGCTCGGCGACCTCCTTCTCCTGCACGTTGGCCAGGCGGGCGATCTCGCCCATCCACCACTTGCGCGCGGCGGCGGGAGAGGCGCCGGCGTCCACGGTCTCGGCGATCTGGTCCGCCACGCCGGCGTTGACCACGTCGCGGAACTCGGCGTCGGAGAAGCCCCACTCGCCCTTGAGCCGCTTGTTGCGCACGGCCGGCAGCTCGGGCAGCTCGGCGCGCACGCGCTCGATCCAGGCCTCGTCCACCACGACGGGCAGCAGGTCCGGCTCGGGGAAGTAACGGTAGTCGTCCGCGTCGGACTTGGGACGGCCGGACGTCGTGGTCCGGGTGTCCTCGTGCCAGTGGCGGGTCTCCTGCGTGATGGTCCCGCCCGCGGCGAGCACGGCGGCCTGGCGCTGGATCTCGTGCATCACAGCCTGCTGCACGGCGCGCGTGGAGCCCACGTTCTTGGTCTCGGTGCGCGTGCCGAACTCCGAGGCGCCCTTCTCCATAAGGGACACGTTCGCGTCGCAGCGCACGTTGCCGTGCTCCATGCGGGCGTCCGAGATGCCGATCGCCTTGACGATGTCCCGCAGCGCGGTCACGTAGGCGCGGGCGATCTCCGGGGCGCGCTCGCCGGCACCCACGATCGGCCGGGTCACGATCTCGATCAGCGGCACGCCGGCGCGGTTGTAGTCCACCAGCGACGCCGACGCGCCCTGGATGCGGCCGGAGCCGCCCTGATGGGTGAGCTTGCCGGCGTCGTCCTCGAGGTGCGCACGCTCGATCTCCACGCGGAACACGGTGCCGTCCTCGAGCTCCACGTCCAGGTGGCCGTCGAACACGATCGGCTCGTCGTACTGGGACGTCTGGAAGTTCTTCGGGGTGTCCGGGTAGAAGTAGTTCTTCCGCGCGAACCGGCAGGACGGCGCGATCTGCGCGTCCAAGGCCAAGCCCAGCTTGATCGCCGACTCCACGGCCCCCCTGTTCAGCACCGGCAGGGTGCCGGGCAGGCCCAGGTCCAGCGGGGTGACGTTGGTGTTCGGCTCGTCACCGAACGCGTTGGCGCCGGTGGAGAAGATCTTGGACGCGGTGTTCAGCTCGACGTGCACCTCGAACCCGAGCACGGGGTCGAAGCGCTCCATCGCCTCCGCGAAGTCCATCACGTCTGCGGTGCTCACTTGCTGCCTCCTGCGGGGGTCGCGGCGGCGCGCTCGGCGCCCTTCTGAAGATCCGGGGCCTGCGCCCACACGGGGCGGCCCTCGCGCTCGGTCACGAGCTTCTCGACGGCGGCGCCCACCTCGTACAGGCGCGCGTCCTGACGGGCCGGGGCCATGAGCTGCAGGCCGTAGGGCAGGCCGTCCACGAGGCCGCCGGGCACGGAGATCCCGGGCACGCCGGCCAGGTTCGCCGGGATGGTGAACAGGTCGTTCAGGTACATCGTCAGCGGGTCCTTCGTCTGCTCTCCGAGGCGGAACGCCGGGATCGGCGCGGTGGGGGTGAGCAGCACGTCCACCTGCCCGAACGCGGCCGCGAAGTCCTGCTGCACCAGCGTGCGGACCTTCTGCGCCGAGCCGTAGTAGGCGTCGTAGTAGCCGGCCGAGAGGGCGTAGGTGCCCAGGATGATGCGCCGCTTGACCTCGGCGCCGAAGCCGGCGGCGCGGGTCGCGCCCATGACCTGCTCGATCGTGCCGCCGCCCTCGGGGACCACGCGGTTGCCGTAGCGGACGCCGTCGTAGCGGGCGAGGTTGGAGGACACCTCGGAGGGCATGATCAGGTAGTACGCGCCCAAGGCCGCGGAGAAGTGCGGGCAGGAGACCTCCACGATCTCCGCGCCCGCATCCGCCAGGGCCTGGACGTCCCGGTCGAAGGCCTCCTTCACGCCCGGGTGCAGTCCCTCGGCGTCCAGGTCGGTCACGACGCCGACGCGCAGCCCCGCCAGGTCCCGCCCGGCCGCGGCGGCCACCAGGTCCGCCTGCTCCTCGGGCAGTGAGGTGGAGTCGCGCACATCGTGCCCGCCGATCACCTGCTGCAGGGCCGCGGCGTCCGCCACGGTGCGGGCCGCGGGGCCCACCTGGTCCAGCGAGGAGGCCATGGCGATCACGCCGTAGCGGGACACCGCGCCGTAGGTGGGCTTGACGCCCACGGTGCCGGTGAACGCGGCGGGCTCGCGGATGGAGCCGCCGGTGTCCGAGCCGAGCGCGAACGGCGCGCAGAACGCCGCCACGGCCGCGGCCGAGCCGCCGCCGGAGCCGCCGGGCACGCGCTGCCCGTCCCACGGGTTGCGGGTCACGCCGAACGCGGAGTGCTCGGTGGAGCCGCCCATCGCGAACTCGTCCATGTTGGTCTTGCCGAGGATCGGCAGGCGGGCCGCACGGATCCGCTCGACCACATGAGCGTCGTACGGGCTCATCCAGCCGTCCAGCATGCGCGAGGCGGCGGTGGTGGGCTGGCCGACCGTGACGATGTTGTCCTTGAGCGCCACGGGCACGCCGGCCAGCGGGTGCAGGGCCTCGGCCTCGGCGCCGCCGGCGGCGCGGATCGCGTCCACCTCGGCGGCCACGGCGAGGGCCTCGTCCGTGTTCACGTGCAGGTAGGCGCGCACGCCGGCGTCGGCGCCGGCGTCCTGGCGCGGGTCGCCGTCGACCGCGGCGATGCGGTCCAGGTGGGCCTGCACGAGCTCCACGGCGGTGGTGGTGCCGGCGCGCAGGCGCTCGGCCATCTGCAGGGCGGTGAGGCGGACGAGGCCGTCCGCCTCGATCGGGGCGTTCACGTCGAAGGTCTCGGTCATCTCGGTCACTCTCCGTCCAGGATCGCGGGGACCTTGAACATGCCGTCCTCGGCGGCGGGCGCCTGGTCCAGGGCCTGGTCCTGCGTCAGCATGCCGGTGGGCTCGTCCTCGCGGAACACGTTCTCCAGCGGGATGGGGTGGGACGTGGGCGCCACGTCCTCGCCCGCCACGGCCTGCACCTGGGAGACGTGCTCCAGGATCTGCTCGAGGTCGCCGGACATCGCGTCCAGCTCCTCCTCGGTCATCCGGATGTGGGCCAGGCGGGCCAGATGCTCCACCTGCTCCCGGGTGATCTCAGGCATGGATCTCCTTCGCGGGGTTCTGTGGACGGGCCCGGTGCCGCGCGGGGCGCGGACGGGCGTCGGGTCGGACCCGAGTCTAGTGCGCCGCCCGGACGCGGCTCCGTCCCGGTGCCGCCCCGCGTCCGCGGCGGGAGGGGTCAGTCCAGCGGCAGCACGTAGACGATGAACGGGCCCTTGTCCTCCTCCGGGGGCAGGTCCGGGAGCAGCGCGGAGAGCATCCAGTCCCGCTCGGGGGCACGCACGAACCCCGCTGCCTCGTAGAGGCGGTGCGCCTCGCCCATGGACACCATGGTGGTCAGCGCGACGCCGTGCACCCCCTCCATGGCACGGGCGCGCTCGACGACGGCGGCCAGCAGCGCGCGGGCGATCCCCCGCCGGTGCAGGTCGGGGTGCACGGCGAGCATGCGGAACTCGTACTCCTCCTCTCGGGCGGTCTCCTGCAGGGGCGAGCCGGGCGGAGCGAGCACCACGCTGCCGCCCACGCGGGGGCCGGCGTCGGTGTCCACCTCGGCCACGAGGATCTCGGCCAGGGCCGCGCGGGAGGCCACGTCGGCGAGGATCGCCCGGTACGGCTCGTCCTCCTCGAGGTGGCCGCCGGCGTCGTAGGCGGCGAGGATCAGCTCGGCCACGGCGCCGTGATCCTCCGGGCGGAGGGGGCGGATGAGGGGGGCGCCATGCGTGGCACGTTCGGACCCCGGTGCCCCCGCGGACACGGTCAGTACTCGCCCTCGACGTTATGGGTGCCGTCGAAGTAGGCGACCTTCTCCGAGGTGTCGTTCGTGTCCCCCGTGATCGGGTCGATCACCGTGGCGGACATGAAGAGGTTGTACCGGTACTGGCTGAACGCCGCGGTGATGATCGAGCCGAGGGCGGATCCCACCTCGTACCGCAGGGGGACGCTGACCGACTGGCCGGGCAGGAGGGAGCCGGCATAGGTCCAGGTCCACGAACGGGCGGCCCGGCCCTGCGGGCTGAAGGTCATCTCGGGCGCGGGGGAGCTGAGCAGCGTGTAGTTCACGGATGACGAACGGGCGTCGTAGTCGTAGTTCCACATGACGGCGTCCAGAGTGCCGGTCGGGTTCACCGCCGCGCCCGGGCCGTTGTTGGTGATCACCATGGCCGCCGGTGCCGAGGCCCGGAATCGGACGGTGTTCGAGTTGAAGGCGTAGACGGGCTGGTCCTCGATGTAGGCCCACGTGACCGGGTCCACAGACGGGTCGAGCAGCTGGACGGCCAGGTCTCCTGGACCCTCGGGGACCGCGGAGGCCGCGGTGGCCGGCGCAGCCACGGCCACGCTGATCGCTGCAGCTCCCCAGGCCGAGGCCTGGACGACGACGCGACGGGAGACCGCTGCCGGGGTGGTCGTGACGGGGGTGATGCTCTCCATGGTGAGACTCCTCTGCACTGCTGCGGTCACAGGCGCCCGGCGGCGGCCAGCTTGTCCATGTTGCGCTCGGCGAGCGCCGTGATGGTGACGAAGGGATTGACGCCGATGCGCCCGGGCACGAGAGAGCCGTCGACGACGAACAGGTTCGGAGCTCCCTTGACCTCGCCGTTGAGATCCGTCGCCTTGCCGAGGATCATGCCCCCGAGCGGGTGGTAGGTGAAGTAGTCCGTGAAGGACTTCTCCTCCTCGAAGAGATCCGTCCGATACGACGAGCCGGGCACGGCGGCGTTGATGCGGTCGAAGACCGCCCTGACGGCGGCCACGGACGGCGCGCTGTCCGCCGCGGTCCAGGTGTTCACCAGGCCACGGGTGGCATCCCACTTCAAGGTGGACAGGCGGCTGTTGCCGGTGATGGCGAGGTAGACGCTGGTGTTCAGCTCCAGGCCGGTGGGGAACGGGGCGATTTCCGCGAACACAGCCGTGTCCGAGTCGTCCCATGCCCGGATGCCGAGCGCAGGCATCCCGGACTGGAGGGTGTTGGTCCGGTCGCCGTGGCGCCGAGCGAGCATGGTGTTCCCGTTCGGCCCCCATCCCAGGCCGATCTCGGCGTTGTCTGCCAGACCGGGAATGTCGTTCTGGGCCTGGGCCCGCGCCACCAGTCGTGTGGTCCCCAGGGACCCCGCTGCCAGGATCACCTTGTCGTAGGTCGCAACCCGCTGGCCGACGACGTTGCCCTGGAAGTCGATGGTCTTCAAGGAGACCGCGTAGCCCGTGCGGGCCTGCACGATGCGGGTGACCTCCGTGAACGGGATGACGTTCACCAGGCCGGTCGCCCGCGCGGCGGCGAGGATCGTCCGCGGCAGGCTGCGCTTGCCGTGGTTGTTGCCGAAGATCACCTCCTGGTCCAGGGCCGAGCGCACGGCGCCGCGGTATCCGACGTGCTCACGCCGCATGTGGTCCCAGTCGTAGACGTTCGGGACGCCCACCACGTCGTAGCCGGCGGCCGTGGCGTGCCGCGCCGAGGTCCGCGCGTACTGGTAGTACTCCGCCGTGCCGAGGATGTCCACGGGCGGAGCCGCCACCTGCAGGGCCGCGTTCGCCCGTGGATAGTAGGTGGAGTACATCTCGTCGCCGTCGACCTGGGGCAGGACCCGGCTGAAGTAGGAGCGACCGGGCGTCACGGCCATGCCGCCGTTGACCAGGGAGCCGCCGCCCACGCCGCGGCCGACGTAGACCTTCATCTCGTCGAAGCGCTCCACGTCCAGCACGCCCGCGCCGCGGGGGATGCTCCGGTTGACCAGGTCGTAGCCGCCCAGGTAGGCGAAGGGCATGTCCGTGCGGTCCTTGAACCACATGGACCGCGCCGTCGGCGCGGACATCTTGTCGAAGACCTTGCCGTTGGACTTGGGGGGCATGGCGTCCCAATCGGCACCCATCTCGATGAGGTCCACGCTGACCCCGCGGGCGGTGAGGTGCCGTGCGGCGACGGCGCCGCCGTAGCCGGAGCCGATGATGGCGACAGAGGGCATGAACTGACTCCTGAATGACGGGGTGGAAGAGGGCCGAGGCGTCAGGCACGGGGTCACACACCGAACATCGCCCCGCGCCACATCCTAGCGCGTACTTAATGGTGCCCCTGCCGCGATCGCGAGCTCGTCGCCTTCTCCCCCGGCCGGCGTAGCCGCTCGCGCAGCCGCTCCCGGTCCGCCTCGGAGGCCACCACCCAGTCGCGGCGGCGGGTCCAGGCGGTCGGCACGGCCTGGTGGGGGTGCCCGTCCCGGCGCGCGTGCAGCGCCTCGAGGGCGGCGGCCGCCTCCGGCTCCTGCCAGATGTTCACCCAGTGCACGCGGTCCCGCTCCTCGGGGCTGAGGACCTTCAGCAGGGTCATGCAGTACTGGCAGCCCGGCCTCCAGAACACCACCACGCCGCCCGCGTCCACCGTGCCCTGCGCCTGCGCGAAGGGCCGCGAGCGCACGCGGGTGGCGCGCAGGTACGGGAGCATCAGCAGGACCATCAGCACCGCGGACACGATCACGGCCGCATTCTGCTGCGCGGTGCCCCAGATCGTGAACGCGATCCCCGCGCTGATGAAGACCGCCGGGTAGGCCCACGGGTGGCCGAGCAGCCGCCTCACGCCACCGCCTCCCGCGCGCGGGCCAGGGCCGCGGGGTCCACGTCCCCGGCCACCATCCAGTCCGGGTGGGCGGTGCCGTCGCCGGAGGCGGGACGGGTGACGGGCACGCCGGCCTCCTCGGCGATCAGCGCACCGGCCGCCCAGTCGTACTCCTGCGTGCCGTACTCGGCGTAGGCGTCCAGGGTGCCGTCGGCCACCATGCACAGGTCCAGCGCGGCCGAGCCGATCCGACGGACGTCCCCGAAGCCCGGCAACAGCGCCTCGAGTGCGTCCAGCTGCAGCCGCCGCCGCTCCGGCTGGTACCCGAAGCCCGTCGCGAGGAGCCGCCCTGAGCGCCCGGGCACGGGTCCGGTGAGCGGCACGGGCGCCCCGCGGTCCGGGGCGTGCACGCCCGCGGTGGAGGCGTCCACGGTGCTGAACGCCCCGCCGTCGGCGGAGGCATACCAGGTCCGCCCCAGCCCCGGGGCGACGACGGCGCCCGCCAGCCAGCGCTCCTCGCCCTCCCGGGCGGGCGCGCCGCGCTCGCGCAGGGCGGCGGCGGTGGCGGCGTCGAGCGGGCCCGCCACGGCCACGGACGTGCAGAACTGCGGCAGGCCGCAGATGAAGTTCGTGGTGCCGTCCAGCGGGTCGATCGACCAGCGGTACCCGGAGGGCTCGGCGGGCACGGTGGCGCCGTGCTCCTCGCCCGTCAGCTCGTCGTGCGGGCGGTAGCCGACGAGCACGCGGCGCACGGCGTCCTCGGCGCGGCGGTCGTAGTCCGTGACCCAGTCCGAGCCGGAGGACTTGGTGTCCGCGCCGAGCTGGCCCTGCGTGAGCGGCACCGCCGGGTGGTGGCCGGCCCAGCGCTCGCCGAGCACGTCGGCACCGGCGCGCGCGGCCGCCCTGGCCACCACCAGCAGCCCGGCGGGCGTCGTCGCGGGGGCGGCGCTCACGCGTCCTCCCCCGCGAACGCCGCCGGCCCCTCGGCGAGCAGACGCACGAACCCGTCCTCGTCCAGCACGGGCACCCCGAGCTGCTCGGCCTTGTCCAGCTTGGAGCCGGCGGACTCCCCCGCCACGAGGAAGTGGGTCTTCTTGGACACGGAGCCGGACGCCTTGCCTCCGCGCATCAGGATCGCCTCCTTCGCGGAGTCGCGGGAGAAGCCCTCGAGCGAGCCGGTGACCACCACGGTCACGCCCTCCAAGGTGCGCGGGGTGGACTCGTCCCGCTCGTCCTCCATGCGCACGCCGGCCGCGGCCCAGCGGTCCACGATCTCGCGGTGCCAGTCCTGGGCGAACCACTCGATGAGGGCGTCGGCGATGGTCGGGCCGACGCCGTCGATCTCCGCCAGCCGCTCGCGCTCCCCGCCCTCGGCGGCCGCGCGCAGGGCCGTCATGGAGCCGAACGCGGTGGCCAGGGAGCGGGCCGCCGTCGGACCCACGTGCCGGATGGACAGCGCCACGAGCACGCGCCACAGCGGCCGGGACTTGGCCTTCTCGAGCTCGTCGAACAGGCGCAGGGTGTTGGCCGTGGGGGCCGAGGGCCGCTTCGCGGTGCCCGTGGTGAAGAAGTACGGCTTGAGGGACCACACCCCGGACGGCACCATGCGCCCGTCCACCTTGGTCCGGCCCTCGCGCCACACGCGCACCTCGCCCAGGGCGCGCTGGGCGTCCGTCAGTCCGTCCTCGCCGCGGGGGCCGACGATCTCCTCGGGGGTGCCGGAGGCCAGGTCGAACACCTGCGCCTCGGCCGTGATCGGCCCGGCACCCTCGGGCACCACCCGCCCCTCGTTCTCCGCCGGATCGGGGCCGGGGCCGTTCACCAGCCAGCGGGCGGCCTCCTCGCCGAGCGCCTCGACGTCGAACGCGCCCCGGCCTGCCAGGTGCTCCACGCGCCCGGCCAGCTGGGCGGGGCAGCTGCGCGCGTTGGGGCAGCGCAGGTCCACATCCCCCTCCTTGGCGGGGGCCAGGGGCGTGCCGCACGAGGGGCAGTCGGACGGCATGACGAACTCGCGCAGCTCCACGCCCTCGGCCCTCAGCCGCTCGCGCATCGGCAGCACCGGGCCCACCACCTCCGGGATGACGTCCCCGGCCTTGCGCAGCACCACCATGTCCCCGATCAGCACGCCCTTGGCCTTGACCACATCCTGGTTGTGGAGGGTGGCCATGGCCACGGTGGACCCGGCCACCCGAGCCGGCTCCATCATCGCGAACGGGGTGACACGGCCGGTCCGGCCCACCGAGACCGTGATGTCCAGCAGCCGGGTGTGGACCTCCTCCGGCGGGTACTTGTACGCCGCGGCCCACCGCGGCACACGGGAGGTGTGCCCCAGATAGCGCTGGTCGGCGAACGCGTCCGTCTTCAGCACGATCCCGTCGATCTCGTGGACCAGATCGTGCCGCCGCCGCCCGTACTCCTCGATCACCGCGACGACGTCCGCCAGCGCCGCCTCGTCCGCGCCCTCCACGACGCGGGTGTAGGGGCTCACGGGCAGGCCCCACCCGGCCAGCGCGTCGTAGGCCTCCTGCTGGGAGTCCAGGCCGAATGCCTCCACGGAGCCGATGCCGTGGACGAACATGCTCAGCGGCCGCTGCGCCGTGACGGCCGGGTCCTTCTGGCGCAGCGCGCCGGCGGCGGCGTTGCGCGGGTTCGCGAAGGGCGGCAGCCCCTCCTCGGCACGCCGCTCGTTGAGCTCGGCGAACGCCTGCGACGGCATGAACACCTCGCCGCGCACCTCGAACTCCTCGGGCCAGCCCTCCCCCGACAGGCGCTGGGGGACGTCCTGGATGGTCAGGACGTTGCGGGTGACGTCCTCGCCCGTGACGCCGTCGCCGCGCGTGGCCGCCTGCACCAGGCGTCCGCCGCGGTATCGCAGGGCCACCGCGAGGCCGTCGATCTTGACCTCCACGAGCCAGCGCGGGGTCCGGCCCGGGCGGACCTCCGTCAGGGCGCCGGCGGCGCGCAGGAACCACACCTCGAGCTCCTCGGGCGAGAACAGGTCCTCGAGCGAGTACATGCGGGTGCCGTGGGTGACGGGGGCGAACGCCTCGGAGGCCTCGCCGCCGACCTCCTGGGTGGGCGAGTCGTTCGAGACCAGCTCCGGGTGCAGGGCCTCGAGGTCCTCGAGCTCGCGGTAGAGCCGGTCGTACTCGGCGTCGGAGAGCTCGGGCGCGTCGTGCTGGTAGTAGGCCACGCGCGCGGCGCGGACCTGCTCCACGAGCGCGTCGTAGCGCTCGCGCAGGCCCTGCTCGGGGACCTGCTCCTCGGCGGGGACGTGGTCGGCGGGGCCCTCGGCCGGGGCCTGGTCTACGGTGCTCACCGGGTCAGCCTAGCGGCGGTCCCGGACACGGCATCAGGGCCGCGGCAGCTCGACCAGCACCACCGTGATGTTGTCCCGCCCGCCGCGCCACAGCGCCGCCTCCACGAGCCGCTCGGCAGCCTCGGAGAGCGAGCCGGCGTCGTCGAGGATCGCGCGGACCTCCTCGTCCAGCAGCTCCCCGGTCAGGCCGTCGCTGCACAGCAGGACGCGGTCCCCGGGGGCGAGGTCGATCTCGGCCACGTCCACCGTGAGGGCGTGGCTCGAGCCCAGGGCGCGGGTGATGACGTTGCGGCGCGGGTGCACGCGTGCCTCCGCCGGTGTCAGCTCGCCGGCCTCCACCATCATCTGCACCGCGGAGTGGTCCACGGTCAGCTGCTGGAGCACGGGAGCGCCCACGGGACGCAGGTAGGCGCGCGAGTCGCCCACGTTGGCGACCGCCCAGCGGCCGCGCTCCACGTCCAGGCAGGCCAGGGCGGTGAGGGTGGTGCCGGAGCGGCCCCCGCCGGCCTCGATGACCGCGGCGTTGGCCTCGTGGACCAGGGCCCCGAACTCCTGGGGCGTGTGCGCCGTGCCCGGGGCGAGGACCTCCGGCGCACGCCGCTCGAGCAGCTCGACCGCGGCGGCCGAGGCCACCTCTCCGGCCTCGTGACCGCCCATGCCGTCCGCCACGGCGGCCAGCAGCAGCGGATCGCCGACGACGGCCCAGGAGTCCTCGTTCAGCTCCCGGACGGCTCCCACGTGGGTCACCGCCACCGCCTCGGGCTGCGCGGACGTGCCCGCGCCGGTGGTCGGCTGCTCGCTCATGGGACCTCGGGTTCAGTCGGTGATCAGGGGCTGCGCCGAGCCGTTCATGAGGAGGGAGGGGCGGACCTCTCCGAACCCCCGGACGATCCGCGGCGGCTGCGGGACGAGCACGAAGCGCTCGTCCTCGGAGAGGGCGGCCGCGGTCATGGCGTCCACGAGCACGGTACCCGGATCCGCCAGGGACGTCAGCCGGGAGGCCAGGTTCACGGTGGGCCCGTAGATGTCCCCCAGGCGGGAGAGCACGCGCCCCCACGCCAGGGACACCCGGGCCGAGGGCAGCTCCCTGTCCGCCGCCATGGCGTCGGAGAGCGCCAGCGCGATCTCCGCTCCGGCCTCCGGGGTCTCCGCGTTGAACAGCACCTCGTCCCCGACGGTCTTCACGAGCCAGCCGCCGCCGGCCGCGATGATCTCGGCGGCCTTGGACTCGAAGCGCTGGACGGTGCGGGCCAACGTCCTCTCGTCCATGGTCCGGGAGAGCGTGGTGTAGGAGACCATGTCCGCGAACCCGACCGCGCGGGCCAGGGGCAGCGGCGCGTCGTCCTCGGAGCCCTCCCGGCCCTGCTCGGACGCCGCCAGGCCCGCCTCCACGCGCACCGTCAGGCGCTGCACGGCGTTGTTGAGCTGGCGCCGGTAGACCACGCGCATGACCTTCTCCAGCGGGGTGATGATCTCGGGCAGCAGGTCGACGGCGGCCCGCCGGGCCTCCGGGTCCGTCCTGCCCTCCGAGGCGATCTGGTCCTCCACCAGCGCCTCGATCTGCCACACCACCATGCGGTCCGTCATCTGGCCCACCGAGCGGGCCAGGGACACGGCCGTCTCCTCGTTGAGGGTGCCCTCGCGGACCAGCTGCAGGACCGAGTCGAAGGCGTCCAGGTCCTCCTCGGAGAACACGGTCTCCTCATCCGGCACGTCCGGGTAGCCCAGGGCGCGGGAGATCCGCCGGGCGGCACCGGCGGAGATCCCTAGCCGGCGGGCGGCCTCGCGCCGGGAGAAGGCGCGCGGTCCCACCACGAGGCCCGCGTCGAGGGTGCGCATGGCGCTCGTCCAGCCGGGCTGGGTGACGGGGGCGGGCGTGCGGCGGGGACGCCCGGCGGCGGCGCGGGGGCCGTCCGGCGAGGGCACCACGGGCAGGGGCGCGGTGGCGGGGGTCGCCGGGTCGGGGCGGTGGCGGGTCATCGGGGTCCTCCCCCCAGGTCGGCGGCAGGCCGGGAGACGGTCCGGGCCCGGCGGGTGGTCTCGGCGAGCAGCTCCTCGAAGCGGGCGGCCTCGGGGACATCGGTGAGGCGCCAGTACACCTGCCGGATCGGGTCCTGGAACAGGACCAGCAGGTCGCCGGCGCCCGCGCCGCGGCCGCGGCGCTCCACGTCCGCGATGGCCACCAGCGGCATGGCGCCGTCCGGACCGCCGCCGAGGCCCGTGCGGCGGATCAGGCGTGCGGTGGTGAGCACGGTGCGGCCCGTCAGCCAGCGCAGCAGGGGACGGAGCGTGCCCAGCAGGACGGCCAGCGCGGCCGCGGCCCACAGGAGGGTGTCCAGCCACGGGGCGGCCCGGTCCACGACGCCGGGCAGGTCCGGGCGGGCCAGCACGCCCCGCGCCAGGCCGAGCAGGAAGGCGGTGGCCACCAGGGCGGAGGCGGCGCCGAGGAGCGCGCGGGGATGGCGGCGCGTGCGCACCACCACCTGCTCGCCGGGCTCCAGCCGCATCCTCGTCCACCTCCGGGACTGTCCGTGCCGGGCGCCCGTGGGGCGTCACCGGCTCCGGCGCACGTCACCCCGCAGGTGGACCACGTCGCCGGCGCTGATCTCGGTCTCCAGTGTCTCACGGCCCCCGGCGGCGGTCCGGACCCGCAGGAGGCCTCCGGGACCCAGCCCCACGGCCTCCCCCTCGAGCACCGTGCCGTCCGGCAGCTCGGCCCGCACGGCCCGCCCGGGCGTGCTCAGCCGCGCCGCCACGGGGGCCACGGCGGGGTGGGTCCCGTCCACGGGGTCGGCGACTCCGTCCAGGGCCGCGGCGAACGCGTCCGCGGCGGTCACGACGGCGGTGCGCAGCTCCTCCGCGAGGGCCTGCGGCGAGGGCACGGCGGCGGCCGGGACCCAGTCGGCGAGCGCGGTGGCGGTGGGGGCCGGGGGCCCATCCGGGAAGGCCAGGTTCACGCCCGTGCCCACCACCACGCCGCCGCCCGGGGCCACGGTGGCCAGCACGCCGCACAGCTTGCGCCCGTCCTCGGCGAGGACGTCGTTGGGCCACTTCACGTGCGTGGGGGCGCCCCGGTCCGCGAGAAGTCCGGCCACCGCCGACGCCGCCACGAGGGAGAGCCAGCTCCAGTGGGCCGGGGCCAGCGGGCCGGAGGGACCGGCCGGCCGCAGCAGCACAGACAGGGCCAGGGACGTGCCCGGAGGAGCCTCCCAGACCCGTCCGTGGCGTCCGCGCCCGGACCGCTGGTCCGCGGTGGCGAGCGCATCGCCGTGGCCGGGGTGCGGCGTCGCGCCGGGCGGCCCCGGCGGGCTCACCGCCCCGGGGAGCAGACGCAGCAGCGCGTCCTGTGTGGAGTCCACGGAGTCCAGCCACCTGAGTCGTCCCATTCCTCCAGGTATAGCGGACCGCGGGGCGGGCGCGTCGCACCCGGACGGTCCGCCCCTGCGGCACGGGCGTATCCTCGGCCCGTCCCCGGGCGTCCGCGCGGGGCTCGGACGAGCGGAAGCAGGTGCCCCGTGGAGGAGACGATCCAGGCCGTGATCGGCGTCGTGATCCTGGTGGTGGAGTCCCTGGGCGCCGCCGCCGTGGCGGTGGGCGCCGCGGTGGCCGTCGCCCTGCTGGTGCGCGGCTGGCTGGGCGGGGACCGGCACGGGATGACCCGGGCGCGGATCGCCCTCGGCCGGGCCCTCGCCCTGGCCCTGGAGTTCCAGCTGGCGGCGGACGTGCTGGCCACCGCCGTGGCCCCCACGTGGGACATGATCGGGCGCCTCGCGGCCATCGCCGCCATCCGCACGGCGCTGAACTACTTCCTCGCCAAGGAGATCGCCGAGCAGCAGGAGATCATGGCCCGGGACGAGGACGCGCTGCCCGATCGACCCTCCCGCTCCCGGGCCGCCCACGTAGACTGACCGCCGCACCAGACCCCGCATCCCCTCCCATCAGACCGCCGCGGCGGGCCCGTCCGGACCCGGCCGCCGCCCCTTCCCGAGGAGCATCGCGTGACCGACCCCGACCTCAGCACCACCGCCGGCCGGCTGGCCGATCTGCACCGCCGGCTGGAGGCCACCGCGGCCCCGGGCGGGGACGCGGCCGTGCAGCGTCAGCACGCCCGCGGCAAGCACACCGCCCGCGAGCGCGTGGACCTGCTGCTGGACGAGGGCTCGTTCGTGGAGCTGGACGCCCTGTCCACGCATCGCACCACCGCGTTCGGCATGGACGCCAGGCACCCGGCGGGCGACGGCGTGGTGGCCGGCTTCGGCACGGTGGACGGCCGGCAGGTGGCCGTGTACTCGCAGGACTTCACGGTGTTCGGCGGCTCGCTGTCCGAGCGCAACGGGCAGAAGATCGTGAAGGTGCAGGAGTTCGCCGCGCGCAACGGGTGCCCGGTGATCGGCATCCTGGACGGCGGCGGCGCGCGCATCCAGGAGGGCGTGGCCTCCCTGGCGCAGTTCGCGGACATCTTCCGGAACAACGTGCTGGCCTCCGGGATGATCCCGCAGATCTCCCTGATCATGGGCCCGTCCGCGGGCGGCGCGGCGTACTCGCCGGCGCTGACCGACGTCGTGGTGATGGTGGACCAGACCTCCCACATGTTCATCACCGGCCCCGACGTGATCAAGACCGTCACGGGCGAGGACGTGGACATGGAGACCCTGGGCGGCGCCCGGTCCCACAACAGCACCTCCGGCACCGCGCACTACATGGCCTCCTCCGAGGAGGACGCGATCGCCTACGTGCAGGACCTGCTGGAGTTCCTGCCCTCGAACAATCTGGCCGAGGCCCCCGCGTTCGAGCCGGCGTCCCTCGAGGTGACGGCGGAGGACGAGGCGCTGGACACGCTCGTCCCGGACTCGGCGAACCAGCCGTACGACATGCTCGAGGTGGTCTCCGCGCTGGTGGACGACGGGCAGCTGCTGCAGCTGCAGGAGATGTACGCCCCCAACGTGATCACCGGCCTGGCCCGGATGGACGGGATGAGCGTGGGCGTGGTGGCCAACCAGCCGCAGCAGCTCGCGGGCACGCTGGACATCGCCGCGTCGGAGAAGGCCGCGCGGTTCGTGCGGTTCTGCGACGCCTTCAACATCCCGATCCTCACCTTGGTGGACGTCCCCGGCTTCCTGCCCGGCACGGACCAGGAGTTCAACGGCATCATCCGCCGCGGGGCGAAGCTCATCTACGCGTACGCGGAGGCCTCGGTGCCGAAGCTCACCGTGATCACTCGCAAGGCGTTCGGCGGCGCATACATCGTGATGGGCTCCAAGAAGCTCGGCGCGGACCTGAACCTCGCGTGGCCGTCGGCGCAGATCGGCGTGATGGGTCCGCAGGGCGCGGTCAACATCCTGTACCGCCGGGAGCTGCAGGCCGCCGAGGAGGCGGGCGAGGACGTGGAGGCCCGCCGCGCGCAGATCGTGGCGGACTACGAGGCGGAGCTGCTCAACCCCTACCAGGCCGCGGACCTGGGCTACGTGGACGCGGTGGTCCCGCCGCGCGAGACCCGCGCGCAGCTCGTGCGCGCGCTGCGGGCCACCCACCACAAGCGCGAAGCCCGCCCCGCCAAGAAGCATGGGAACATGCCGCTGTGAGCACCGCGCAGCACACCCCGCGCCCGCGCGGGGAGCAGGAGGAGCCCGACCCCGTCCGCCTCGACGGCGCCCAGCTCGAACCCGAGGAGATGGCCGCCCTGACCGCGGTGCTCGCCCAGATGCGCGCCCAGGGCGCCACGGCGGTCCCCCAGGCGGGCCGGCAGGGCCGCCTACGGCGCCCCGACCGCACCCTCCTGCGCCGCGGGGACCTGGGGCTGTGGGCCCGGCCGGGTCAGGACCAGTGGCGGCGCGCGGCGGGGTGGCGATGAGCGGG
>NZ_JAUNHR010000088.1 GCF_030523875.1 Micrococcus sp.
GGCGCGCTCCTCCTCGGCGCGCTGCTGGGCGGCCCAGTCGGTGGAGGACTGACGCTCGACCTTGGCGGCCGGGGCGGCGGAGTAGGCGTCGGGGGCGTTGTCCGCGCCGTAGAGGCCGAGCTTCTTGGAGCACACGGGCCAGGCGCCCCAGCCCTGCACGTCCTGCAGCTTCTCAGCGCGCATGATCTGCTCCTGCTTGGAGGCCTGGTGCGGGTAGCCCTGGCCACCCACGGCCTTCCAGGAGGAAAGGGTGAACTGCAGGCCGCCGTAGAAGCCGTTGCCGGTGTTGATGTCCCAGCGGTTGGTGGACTCGCAGTGCGCGATGGCGTCCCAGGTCTCGACGGAGGCGGCCTGGGCCGGAGCGGCGAAGGCGGCGGCTGCGCCGGCGAGGGTCATGCCGGTCACGACGGAGGCGGTGGCGCGGCGGGAGGAAGAGGAGAAGAGAGTCATGATCGAAGAAGAGGGGCGAGATCCCGTCGGCGGGGGAGCGCGGGCGCTCCCTGAGGTCGTCTACTCCTTGGTCGGGTCAAAGACTCCAACGGAGCGAGACGACCCGAGACGGGCGCCCGATGGAGCTTCGGTTCGAGGTCCGCGCGTCGGCTTCCGGTCTCCCGGTGCTCGATAACGGTTGGATCACGAATCGGCTACGAGAGAGTCAACGCCCCGGCCGGGGGTTCCGTCAAATCGGGGTGTGGACGACGGGGCCCCCGACGCCCCCAGGGGCTTTCTGAGATGCAGATGTCCAGTCCGGCTGTCCGTCGGCTGGATGGATCGCCATTCAGAACCCGTGAGGAGATCAGGATGTCCGCAGGCGGTGGTCTTTCGGCGGGCCGTCCCCGCCCGTGATCTGCCGTGATCTTCTGCAATGCAGGAAAGAGTCAGCTGAGGAATGACTGTGTGTCCGGTCACGGCGACACCGGTGCAGGAGCCGTCCCATCCGGGGCGCCCCGGCGTATTCGGCACATTGCATAGATATGCGATCCCTGGGTAAGATCAGCGTGACGCCCGGCCGCAGGGGGCGCCCCGCCGTCGCGGAGCGCGGATCCCGACGGCGCATCCATACATAAGGAGAAGCTCGTGAAGGAACGCATCGTCCTCGCCTATTCCGGCGGTCTGGACACCTCCGTCGCCATCGGCTGGATCGGCGAGGCCACCGGCGCCGAGGTCGTGGCCGTCGCCGTCGACGTGGGCCAGGGGGGCGAGTCCCTCGAGACCATCCGCCAGCGCGCCCTCGACTGCGGCGCGGTGGAGGCCTACGTGGCCGACGCCCGTGACGAGTTCGCCGAGCAGTACTGCATGCCCACCCTGAAGGCCAACGGCCTCTACATGGACGCGTACCCGCTGGTCTCCGCCATCTCCCGTCCCGTGATCTCCCGACACCTCGTGGCCGCCGCCCGCCAGTTCGGCGCCTCCACCGTGGCCCACGGCTGCACCGGCAAGGGGAACGACCAGGTGCGCTTCGAGGTCTCCATCCAGACGCTCGGCCCGGACCTGAAGTGCATCGCCCCCGTGCGCGACCTCGCCCTGACCCGCGAGAAGGCCATCGAGTACGCCGAGCGCAACGAGCTCCCGATCGCCACCACCAAGAAGAACCCGTTCTCCATCGACCAGAACGTCTGGGGCCGCGCCGTGGAGACCGGCTTCCTCGAGGACATCTGGAACGGTCCCACCAAGGACGTCTACGACTACACGGACGACCCGGCCTTCCCGCCGGCGCCCGACGTCGTCACCATCGCCTTCGAGCGCGGCGTCCCCACCGCCCTGGACGGCCGCACGCTCTCCCCGCTGGAGATCATCGAGGAGCTCAACCGCCGTGCCGGCGCCCAGGGCGTGGGCCGGATCGACATCGTGGAGGACCGTCTCGTGGGCATCAAGTCCCGCGAGATCTACGAGGCGCCGGGCGCCATGGCCCTGATCGCCGCGCACCGCGAGCTGGAGAACGTGACCCTCGAGCGCGAGCAGGCCCGCTTCAAGAAGCAGGTCGACCAGCGCTGGACCGAGCTCGTGTACGACGGCCAGTGGTTCTCGCCGCTGAAGAAGAACCTGGACACGTTCGTCGACGCCACCCAGGAGCACGTCAACGGCGAGATCCGCCTCGAGCTGCACGGCGGGCGCGCCACCGTCCAGGGCCGCCGCTCCGAGACCGGCCTGTACGACTTCAACCTCGCCACCTACGACGAGGGCGACTCCTTCGACCAGTCGTCCGCGCGCGGGTTCATCGACATCTACGGCCTGTCCGCCAAGACGGCCTCCGAGCGCGAGCAGCGCCTCGACGGCGGCGCGAGCCTCGACGACGTCGCCCGCCTGTCGAACGACTGACCCGCCCGCGGTCCCGACGGCGGCCGGCCCCTGCACCGGGGGACGGCCGCCGTCGGGCGCATCCGAGCCCTCCCGAGGAGAACGACGTGACCGAGAACCCGACCGAGACCCCGAGCCCCCGCCACGGGACCAACGAGGGCGCCCTGTGGGGCGGCCGCTTCGCCGGCGGCCCGTCCGAGGCGCTGGCGGCGCTGAGCAAGTCCACGCACTTCGACTGGCGGCTGGCCCCCTACGACATCGCCGGCTCCCGCGCCCACGCGCGGGTGCTGCACACGGCCGGCCTGCTCACCGCGGACGAGCTGGACGGGATGATCGAGGCCCTGGACCGTCTCGAGGCGGACGTGCGCTCGGGCGCCTACGCGCCCGCCGAGTCCGACGAGGACGTCCACGGCTCCCTCGAGCGCGGCCTCATCGAGCGCGCCGGCGCCGAGCTCGGCGGAAAGCTGCGCGCGGGCCGCTCGCGCAACGACCAGGTGGCGACCCTGGGCCGCATGTTCCTGCGGGACCACGCTCGGATCGTGGCCCGCGGCGTGCTCGACGTCGTCGACGCCCTGGTCTCGCAGGCCCGTCGCCACCCGTACGCGCCCATGCCGGGGCGCACCCACCTGCAGCATGCGCAGCCGGTGCTGCTGTCCCACCACCTGCTGGCGCACGCGTGGGCCTTCGCCCGCGACGTGCAGCGGCTCGTCGACTGGGACGTGCGGGCGGCCGTCTCCCCGTACGGCTCCGGGGCGCTGGCCGGGTCCACGCTGGGCCTGGACCCGAACGCCGTGGCGGAGGAGCTCGGCTTCGACGCGGCGGTGTGGAACTCCATCGACGGCACCGCGGCCCGCGACGTCTACGCGGAGTTCGCGTGGGTGGCCTCGATGATCGGCGTGGACCTCTCCCGCATCTCGGAGGAGGTGGTCTTCTGGGCCACCAAGGAGGCCGGCTTCGTCAGGCTGCACGACTCCTACTCCACGGGGTCCTCGATCATGCCGCAGAAGAAGAACCCGGACGTGGCGGAGCTGGCCCGCGGCAAGGCCGGCCGCCTCATCGGCGACCTCACGGGCCTGCTCGCCACCCTCAAGGGCATGCCCCTGGCCTACAACCGGGACCTGCAGGAGGACAAGGAGCCGGTGTTCGACGCCGCCGACACCCTCGAGCTGCTCCTGCCGGCCGTCTCGGGGATGGTGGACACCCTCGAGTTCCACACCGAGCGGATGGCCGCCCTCGCCCCCGAGGGGTTCGCCCTGGCCACGGACGTGGCCGAGTGGCTCGTCCGCCAGGGTGTGCCGTTCCGGGTGGCCCACGAGCTCTCGGGCGAGGCGGTCCAGCTGGCCGAGGGCCGCGGCGTCGAGCTGTGGGACCTCACGGACGAGGACTACGCCGGCATCTCCGAGCACCTCACCCCGGCGGTGCGCGAGGTGCTCAGCACGGAGGGCTCGCTGAACGCCCGGCGCGGCCAGGGCGGCACCGCCCCGGAGGCGGTGGCCGAGCAGCTCGCCGCCCTGGAGGAGGCGCTCGAGCCGCTGCAGGCCTTCGCGGCCACCCCCGGCTCGGTGGTCGACGCCCGCTGACGGGCGGTCCCGCACGACGACGGCGCCCGGGGTGGGGGGACCCCCTCACCGCGGGCGCCGTCGTCCACCCGCGGGCCACCTCGCGTTCACATGGGCGGCTATACGATGGATGACCCCCGTCGTCCGGGGTCCCCGCACCGGCGGCCCGCCCGCCCCGACCGCACCCCGAGGTTCATCCGATGACCGAGACCGCCTCCGCCCGCCAGTCCGAGCTCGCGCTCGAGCGGGAGCGGGTCGCCGCCCGGTACGCCCGCCTGGACGCCCTGCGCGCGGAGAAGGAGGAGCAGCTGCGCCGCGTGCGCCGCTCCGGTCTGCAGGGATCGCTGCAGAACCACTCCGAGCGGGACGCGTTCGCCTCGCTCTACGAGGACCGGCTGGCCCAGCTGCAGGCGGTGGACGAGCGCCTCGTCTTCGGGCGCCTGGACCTGGACGCGGACGAGGCCGGCGTCGTGGAGGAGCGGTACATCGGCCGCATCGGTCTGACCGACGAGCACCAGGAGCGCCTCCTCGTCGACTGGCGCGCGCAGGAGGCCGGCGCCTTCTACCAGGCCACCGCCGCCCACCGGCAGGGCGTGGGCCGGCGTCGACACCTGATGCTGCGGGGACGCGAGGTGCGGGACTTCGAGGACGACGTCCTGGACCCGCGGCTCGTGGACGAGGGCCGGGCGGCGCCCGGCTCGCAGGGGGCGCTGCTGGCCGCGGTGACCGCGCGGCGCACGGGCCGGATGGGGGACATCGTCGCGACCATCCAGGCCGAGCAGGACGAGGTGATCCGGGCGTCCGTGTCCGGCGCCCTCGTCGTGCAGGGCGGTCCGGGCACGGGCAAGACCGCCGTGGCCCTGCACCGCGCGGCCTATCTGCTCTACACGCACCGCGACCGCCTCTCGAAGTCGGGAGTGCTGGTGGTGGGCCCGTCGGCCGCGTTCATGCGGTACATCGAGCGCGTCCTGCCCTCCCTCGGGGAGACGGGCGTGGTGATGGCCTCCCTCGGCACCCTCATGCCGGGGGTGCAGGCCGGGCCGGAGCGGTCGGCACGGGCGGCGGAGGTCAAGGGGCGTCTGGAGATGGCCGAGGTGGTGGCGAACGCGGTCGCGCAGCGGCAGCGCCTGCTCGTGGAGCCGCGCCGCCTGGACGTGGAGGGCACCACGGTCAAGCTCAAGCCGGCCATGGTCCGGCGCGCACGGGACCGGGCCCGGGCCACGGGCAAGCCGCACAACGAGGCGCGGGCGACGTTCGTGAAGATCCTGGTGCGGGAGCTCGCGGACAGGCTCCGCGCCAAGCTGGAGAAGTCCTCCGGCGTGCCCGTCCAGCGGGACCTGCTGCTCGAGGACGTGCGCACCTCCCGGGACGTGCGCATCGCCCTGAACCTGTGCTGGATGCCGCTGACCCCGCAGAAGCTGGTCGGGGACCTCCTCACCCGCGAGCCGCTGCTGCGGGCGGCCGCCCCCTGGCTCTCCGACGACGACGTCGCCGCCTTGCTGCGCACGGACCCCACGGCGTGGACCGAGGCGGACGTGCCCCTGCTGGACGAGGCCGCGCAGCTGCTCGGCCCGATGGAGGCCCCGCGGCGCGGCGGCGAGTCCGACGCGCAGCACGAGCGGAACCTGGAGAACGCGCGCGCCTCGCTGGAGAACATGCACCAGACGCTGTTCGAGCTCGGCGTGGACGGCGTGGTGGACGCCGAGCAGCTGGCCGCCGCCAACGAGGAGGCCGGCGTGCGGCGCACCACGGCCGAGCAGGCCCGGCACGACCGCACCTGGACGTACGGCCACGTGGTGGTGGACGAGGCGCAGGAGCTCTCTCCGATGCAGTGGCGCCTGCTCGCCCGGCGCTGTCCCCTGAAGTCCTTCACCGTGGTGGGGGACATCGCCCAGTCCTCGCGGCGCGACGGGGCGCGTTCGTGGGGTGCGGTCCTCGGGCCGGAGTTCGGCGACCGGATGCGGCTCGAGGAGCTCACCGTGAACTACCGGTCCCCGGCCCGGGTCACGCGGTGGGCGGCGCAGGTGGCCCGGGCTGCCGGGCTGCAGATCAGCACCCCGGAGGCCGTGCGGGAGGGCGAGCACGCCCCGGTCCTCACGGTGGAGCCCGGGGCGGACGCCGCGGACCTGGCGGTCCGGGCGGTCGCGGGCGAGCGGGACCGCCTGGGCGACGCCCTGATCGCGGTCATCGCGCCGGAGGCGGAGGTCGCGACCGTGGCGCGTGCGGCGGCCGCCCGCTGGGGAGGCCTCGTGGACCGAGCACCCTCGCCGGGCGCCGAGGTCGTCGTCGTGACGGCGCGGGAGACCAAGGGCCTCGAGTTCGACGCGGTGGTGCTGCTCTCGCCGGAGCGGATCGTCGCGGAGGCCGAGGGCGTGGTCGGGGACCTCTACGTGGCCATGACCCGCTGCACCCGGTCCCTGCATGTGGTCAGCACCGCGCGGCCCGAGGAGCTGCCGGCGGGCCTGGGCTCCGTCCCCGCCTGAGGCGCGGCGGGCAGGCCGGGCGCGCCGTCGTCGTCGGCGGTGAGCGGCTCGGTAGGGTGAGGGGCGTGGCAGCCGACGACGTGACCCGAGCAGAGCGCCTGCGTGCGCAGACGAACGACCCCTCCTTTGAGAACGTGTGGCAGGAGCTGGTGTGGCGCGGCCTCGTGCACGTGTCCACGGACGAGGCGGCCCTGGAGGAGGCGCTCGCGGGAGAGCCGATCGGCTACTACTGCGGCTTCGACCCCACTGCCCCCTCCCTGCACCTGGGGCACCTGGTGCAGCTGCTGACCATGCGGCGCCTGCAGCTCGCCGGCCACCGCCCCTTCGCGCTCGTGGGCGGCGCGACGGGCCTGATCGGCGACCCTCGGCAGACCTCCGAGCGGACCCTGAACACCCGCGAGGTCGTGGCCGAGTGGGTGGACTCCCTGCGTGAGCAGATCCGCCCGTACCTCTCCTTCGAGGGGGAGAACGCGGCCACCATGGTGAACAACCTCGACTGGACCGCTCAGATGTCCGCCCTCGACTTCCTGCGGGAGGTCGGGAAGAACTTCCGCGTGGGCACCATGGTGAAGAAGGAGATCGTGGCGAAGCGGCTGCACTCCGAGGAGGGCATCTCCTACACGGAGTTCTCCTACCAGGTGCTGCAGGGCAACGACTTCCTGGAGCTGTACCGGCGGCACGGCGTGACGCTGCAGTCCGGCGGCTCGGACCAGTGGGGGAACCTCACGTCCGGCACGGAGCTGGTCCGCAAGGTGGAGGGGGAGCATGTGCACGCGGTGGGCACGCCGCTCATCACGAACGCGGACGGCACCAAGTTCGGCAAATCGGAGGGCAACGCGATCTGGCTGGACGCGGCGATGTGCTCGCCGTACGCCTTCTACCAGTTCTGGCTCAACACCGCGGATGCGGACGTGGTCGAGCGCCTGAAGGTGTTCACGTTCCTCACCCGCGCGGAGATCGAGGACTACGCGCGGAAGGTCGCGGAGGAGCCCTTCCGCCGGGAGGCGCAGAAGCGCCTGGCGTGGGAGGTCACCGCCCTGGCCCACGGCGAAGAGGCGGCGCGCAAGGTCATCGACGCGTCGGCCGCGGTGTTCGGCGGGGGCGACCTCGCCGACGTCGACCCGGAAGTGCTGGCCGCGGTGCTGGCTGAGCTGCCCCAGGCGGACCCGTCCCAGTGGAAGGGTGCGGCGGGCACGGCCACCGCCGTGGAGCTGCTGGTCTCGACGGGCCTGGTGTCCTCCAACTCCGAGGCGCGGCGCGCGATCAAGGACGGGGGCGCCTCCGTGAACAACGTGAAGCTGACGGACCCCGACCAGGTGTTCGGGACGGACGACGCCCTGGCCGGCCGTCACCTGCTGGTGCGCAGGGGGAAGAAGAACATGGCGGCCGCCGACCTCACCCTGGCGGTGGAGGGGACGACCGAGGTGTGAGGCACGTCATGGGGTGAGGCGTCGTCCCTCGACGACGACCCACACCGCCGACGGCCCCGGGATCCGCACGGAGATGCGGATCCCGGGGCCGTCCACGTGGGAGGAACCCCCGATTTGGCATCGGGGACCGGGTGTGTGTAGAGTTCTTTCTCGTGCTGAGGCGCGGTCCGGTGAAACGGGCGGCGCGG
>NZ_JAUNHR010000089.1 GCF_030523875.1 Micrococcus sp.
AGATGATCACCCGTGTGGCCCGCAACTTCGGCGGCACCTCGGTGTTCGCCGGCGTCGGCGAGCGCACCCGTGAGGGCAACGACCTCTGGGTCGAGATGGACGAGGCGGACGTCCTCAAGGACACCGCCCTCGTGTTCGGCCAGATGGACGAGCCGCCGGGAACGCGTCTGCGCGTGGCCCTGTCCGCGCTGACCATGGCGGAGTACTTCCGCGATGTGCAGAACCAGGACGTGCTGCTGTTCATCGACAACATCTTCCGCTTCTCGCAGGCCGGCTCCGAGGTCTCCACCCTGCTGGGCCGCATGCCCTCCGCCGTGGGCTACCAGCCGAACCTGGCGGATGAGATGGGCGTGCTCCAGGAGCGCATCACCTCCACCCGCGGCCACTCCATCACCTCGATGCAGGCCGTCTACGTCCCCGCGGACGACTACACGGACCCGGCCCCGGCCAACGTGTTCGCCCACCTGGACGCCACGACCAACCTGACCCGTGACCTGGCGTCGCGCGGTCTGTACCCGGCCGTGGACCCGCTGGCGTCGACCTCGCGCATCCTCGACCCGCAGTACGTGGGCCAGGACCACTACGACACCGCCATCCGCGTGAAGCAGATCCTGCAGAAGAACAAGGAGCTGCAGGACATCATCGCGATCCTCGGCGTGGACGAGCTCTCCGAGGAGGACAAGATCACCGTGGGCCGCGCCCGCAAGATCGAGCAGTTCCTCTCGCAGAACACCTACACCGCGAAGCAGTTCACGGGCGTCGAGGGCTCCACCGTGCCGATCAAGGACACGGTCGAGGGCTTCAAGGCGATCGCCGACGGCGACGTCGACCACATCGCCGAGCAGGCCTTCTACAACGTCGGCGGCATGGACGACGTCGAGCGCGAGTGGGCCAAGATCCAGGCCGAGGGCTGATCCATGGCTGAGCTCGCAGTGGAGATCGTCTCCGAGGAGAAGGCCATCTGGTCCGGGTCGGCGTCCGCCGTCTCGGCACGCACGATCAACGGCGAGATCGGCATCCTCCCGGGCCACACCCCGATGCTCGCCGTCCTCGGCGACGGCGAGGTCGTGGTCCGCACCACCGACGGCGGGACCCTCACCGCGCAGGCCCAGGGAGGCTTCTTCTCCGTGGACCACGACCGCGTGGTGATCGCGGCCACCGCCGCCCAGCTGGGCGACGCGGCGGCCTGAGGCCGCGGCCCGGTCGCTCGCCCATGAAGGGTCCGGTGCTGCTCCTCGTGGCGGCGTCAGCAGTGCTCGCACTGCTGGCGTTCGCCGCCTGGATGCGGCATCGGACCCTCGTGGCGTCTCCGGGGGTGTTCGACGCGGTCCTCGTCGACGACGACGGCCGGCGCCGCCGCGTCGTGGGGCGCTACGGCGAGGACCGGCTCTCCCTGGCTCCCCGCTGGCTCCCGGAACGGCCCTGCTGGTCGGCCCGGCGGTGGGACCTGGACATCACTCGACGCCCCGCGGAGGCCGCGGGGCGCTCCCGTCTCGAGATCGGCGGGGCCGGATCCGCCTCGGACGCCGTGGTGGCCCTCGAGGTGGACGACGCCGTCGCCGGCGCGGTCCGCGCATGGGCCGAGGCGGGCCCCTCCCAGGCGGGACAGTCCTGGTGGCATCCGCCGGGCCAGGCCTGAGCCTCCGGTCCCATCCGCGGCTCAGCCCGCCGCCGGCGCCCCGCCCGGGCCGGTGAGCACGCGGACCCGGCCGTCCGCACCCCACACGAGCACGTCGTCCTCCGGGACGGCGTGCTCGCCCGTCCCCAGGGACAGGCGCGGCACGTGGACGGCCGCCCGCAGCACCGCGTCCGGCGGCAGGCCCGCGGCCAGCAGCCGTCCGACGGCCTGCGGGAGCCCCACGGCGCCGCCGGCCAGGGCGGGGGAGCCTGCGCCGTCGAGCCGGGGCGCGTCCGCGGCGGCGCGCACCGGCAGCGGGCCCAGGCGGTGCAGCGTGCCGGGCGGGGCTCCGGTGGCCGCCACGGCGTCCGAGACGAGCAGGATCCGCGGCGCCAGGGCCGGGTCCTCCAGCAGGTCCGCCAGCACCTCGTCGGCCACGTGGACGCCGTCGGCGATCACCTCCAGGCGGACCCGGCCGCGCCGGGCGGCGGCCAGGAGCACGGGGATCGGCCCGGGGTCGCGGTGGTGGAACGGCCGCATCGCGTTGAACAGGTGCGTGGCCACGGGGGTGGGGCCGGTCCCGCCGCGGGCCGCGTCGACGGCGTCGAGCGCCGCGCGCACGGCCGGGCCGTCGGCGTCGGTGTGCCCCACGCACACCACCGTGCCGGTGTGCGTGAGGTCGGCGGCGAGCTCCACGGCGCCGGGCAGCTCGGGGGCCAGGGTCAGGGTGCGGACGAGCCCGGCCGGGGCGGCGCCGACGACGTCCCGGACGCGACGGCCCGCGGGGGAGTCGGGCGGGCACAGCACGGCGGGGGAGTGCGCGCCCGCCCGGGCAGGGGAGAGGAACGGGCCCTCGAGGTGCACGCCGGCCAGCAGTCCCTGCTCCCACGGCCCGCGCAGCCTCTCCAGGGCCGCGGAGAGGTCGTCCGCCGGCAGGGCCGGCACCGAGGCCAGGGTCAGGCCCACGCCCGCCGCCCGGCGAGCGCGCAGCCAGCCCCCAGCGCGTCGGGGGAGGAGGTGGCCGCGTCCACGCCCGCTCCGCCGTGGACGTGGTGGTCCATGAGGGTGGCGCTCAGGCGCAGGGCCGGCATGGACCGGGCCCGTCGGAGCAGCGTGCGGGGAGCACACGCGGCCGGACCGGCCCACACGAGGGTCCCGGGCTCCTCGCCTCCGGCCCGCTGCGCCCACACGGCCGTCCACGGGACGGGGTCGGCGGCGGGGTCCGGGCCCACGAGCGGTGCGGTGGCCGCGGCGAGCGCCCCCGCGGGGGGCGGCTCAGAACAGGCGGGACTCGGCATCGTCCACGCCGCGCATCGCGTCGTAGTCGAGGGTGACGCAGCGGATGCCGCGGTCCTCGGCCAGGGTGCGGGCCTGGGGCTTGATCTGCTGGGCGGCGAACACGCCGGTGACCGGCGCCAGCAGGGGGTCGCGGTTCATCAGCTCGAGGTACCGGGTGAGCTGCTCGACGCCGTCGATGTCCCCGCGGCGCTTGAGCTCCACCGCCACGGTGTGTCCGCCGGGGCCCTTGGCGAGGATGTCCACGGGGCCGATCGCCGTCATGTACTCGCGGCGCACGAGGGTGTGGCCCTCGCCGAGCAGGCCGATCTGCTCGGCCAGCAGGCGCTGCAGGTCCGCCTCCACGCCGTCCTTCACCAGGCCGGGGTCCACGCCCAGCTCGTGGCTGGTGTCCGAGTGCACCTCCTCGAGGAGCACGGTGAGCCGGTCGTCCGACTTCTTGGCCTGCACGCGCCACACCTGGACGACGCCCTGCGCGGCCTGCTCCTCGGAGGGCTCCTCCACGTGCAGGGTGGCCGGCGGGGACATCCAGTTCAGGGGCTTGTAGGAGCCGCCGTCGGAGTGCACGAGGACGGACCCGTCCGCCTTGACCATGAGCAGGCGCGTGGCGGAGGGCAGGTGGGCGTTGAGGCGGCCCTCGTAGGTGACGGAGCAGCGGGCGATGACGAGACGCACCGCCCCAGTCTAGGGGCGGGACGCGGCCGGGCCCGTGTGCCAGCATGGGGGCATGCCGCGCTCGAACCGTCCTCGCCGCTCCTCGGCCCCGCGCCGGGGAGAGCGCGCCGTCGGCGGACTCTCCCGTCGGCCACGGCCCGGGCCGGGCCGGGCGGACCCGCTCGAGCAGGCCCTGGGCTGGGACACGGGCTACGCGCACGTGACGGGCGGCGACGGCGGCTGGCACGTCCGGGACGTCCCCTCCTGGCGTGCGGTGAAGGACTACACGTGCCCCGGCTGCGGGCGGACCATCCGCCCGGGGCAGGCCCATCTCGTGGCGTGGCGCTCCGACTGGATCATGGGGGACGAGGACGCCGGGTCGGACCGCCGCCACTGGCACCCGGTGTGCTGGCGCACCCGCGCCTCGCGCTGAGCCGGGGCGCTCAGCGGGCGTCCTGCCGCGGCACGAGGACCTCGCGCACCAGCAGGAGGAGGGCGGCCGCCGTCGGGATGGCCATCAGGGCCCCGAGCACCCCGAGGAGCGTGCCGCCGGCGATCACCGCGATGACCGCCACGGACGCGGGCACGGCGACCGCCCGGGCCATGATCCGCGGGGACACCACGTACGCCTCCACCTGCAGGTAGACGAAGTAGATCGCGGCGAACACCGCGGCCGTCTGCCAGCCGGCCAGCAGGGAGACGGCCGTGAGCACGAGGCCGCCGAGCACCGCGCCCACCAGGGGGATGAACGCGAACACGGCGGCGACGATCGCCATCAGCACCGGCACCGGCGTGCCCGCGATCCCCATGGCCACGAACGCCACCGAGCCGTTGATCACGGCCACCGCCGTCTGGCCCATGACGTACAGGCCCACGGACGAGGTGATCTCGTCGCCCAGCTCCCGGACGCGCGCGCGGCGCGAGCGCGGGGCGAGCCGGTAGGTCCAGTGCCGGATCTGCGGGAGCGCTGCCAGGAAGTACAGGGAGAGCACCGCCACCACGAGCACCACGAAGGCCGTGTGGATCACCGTCTGGCCGAGGCCCACGATCCCGCCGAGGCCCTCCGCGAGCCCGCCGGAGGCCAGCCCGTCCAGCCAGGACTGGACGGCCTCCCGGACCCGCAGCTCCCGGTCCAGCGCCTGGAACCAGCCGGTGGCCATGACCTCGCCCACCGTGGTCGGCAGCCCCGACAGCAGCTGCGCGGACTGCTGCACCACGGTGGGCACGAGCAGGCCCGCGACGGCGCCGGCCACGGCCAGGACCCCGAGGGCCACCGCGGTCACGCCGACCCAGCGGGGCCGGCCGAGGCGCTCCACGCGCCGCACCACCGGGTCGAGGCCGAGCGCGATGAACAGCGCCGCCGCGATCCACACCAGCAGCTCGGCGTTCGCCTGCAGCACCCAGGCGACCGCGAGCGCCAGCAGGACGCCGGTGGTCAGCAGGAAGCCGGCGGCCACGGGGGAGTGCAGGGCCGCCTCGGCGGGGACGGGCAGGGCCGCGTGCGAGCCGGACCGCGCGGGGCGACGCGGCACGGTCCCCGCCGGCGCGGTCCCGGACGGCGCGGGCGCGTCGGTTGCGGCCGGGGCGTCGGCGCGGGGGAGGTCGTCGTGTGGCTCCACGCGCACAGCGTACGGCAGGGCCCGGCCCGTGCTCCCGGGGCCCGCGCGCGGCTACCGTGGGGGCCGAGACCGCCGGGGACGGCCGGCATCGCGGCCGCCGCCCCGGCCGCGACCGACTCCCTCGGACCGTGACCGACCCCACCGGAAGAAGGACCGCCATGACCTCCCAGCCCTCCGACGCCTCCCCGGCCCACCTGCGCGGCGCCGTGGACCTGTCCTCCCTGCGCACGTCCCGTCCGGGGGCGTCGGGCCCGGCCGCGCCGGGGCCGGGCGCGCCCGCCGGCGGTCCCGGCTCCGCGCCGGCGGAGGCCGAGGCCGGCTCGTGGGTGGTCATGGACGCGGACCAGCGGCTGCTCGAGCAGCTCGTGCAGCTGTCCACCCAGGTGCCCGTGGTCCTGGCCCTGCACGTGCCGGGGGACCCGACCTCCGAGGCGCTCGTGTCGCAGTTCGCCGACGCCGTGGACGCCCAGGCCGGCCGCCTCGTGATGGCCCGCCTGGACGTGGCCGCCGAGCCCCAGCTGCTGGGCGCCTTCGGGCTCGGCGCCGGCCCCGCCGTCGTCGCGGTGGTGGCGGGCCAGCCGGTGCCGCTGGTCAACCAGGAGGTGCCCGCCGAGGTGCTGGAGCGCCTGATGGGCGAGCTGCTCGAGGTGGCGCGCCAGAACGGCGTCACCGGCCAGGTGCCCCCCGTGGCCCCCGCGCGTGCCGGCGGGGCGGACGCCGCTCCCGCGGCCCCGGCCGTCCCGGCCCGGCACCGGCCCGCCCACGACGCGCTCGCCGCCGGCGACCTGCCCGGGGCCGTGGACGCGTGGCAGGCCGCCCTGGACGAGAGCCCCGCGGACGAGGTCGCCCGGCAGGGGCTGGCCGCGGCCCGCCTGATGCTGCGCACCCAGGACGCGGACGCCGCCGCCGTGCGCGCGGCCGCCGCGGAGGCCCCGGACGACGTCGCCGCCCAGACCGCCGTGGCGGACCTGGACGTGCTCGGCGGGCACGTGGAGGACGCCTTCGCCCGCCTCGTGCGGTTCGTGGCCGCGCACCCGGGCGAGGACCGGGACGCCGCCCGCGCCCACCTCGTGGAGCTCTACACGGTGGTGGGCGGGGACGACCCCCGCGTGCAGGCCTCCCGCCGGAAGCTCGCCGCCGCCCTCTTCTGAGCCGGTCCGACCCCGTGCCGGGGGCCTGCGCCGTCCTCCCCCGAACGGGGGAGGACGGCGCACAGTCTCTTCTGTAGCGTGGTCCCCATGCGTGCACAGGACTCCCCGGACCCGGACCTCGCCCTCGTCACCCGTGGGCTCGCCAAGCGCTATGGGGAGAAGGTGGCCCTGGCGGGACTGGACCTCGAGGTCCCTGCGGGCTCGTTCTACGGCGTGGTCGGCCCCAACGGCGCCGGCAAGACCACGGCCCTGTCCATGGCCACCGGCATGCTTCGCCCCGACGCCGGGCGCGTGTGGCTGCACGGCGTGGACGTGTGGGAGCGCCCGCTGGAGGCGAAGTCCCGCGTGGGCGTCCTGGCGGACGGCGTGCGCACCTTCGACCGGCTCACGGGCGCCCAGCTGATCACCTACGCCGGCCTGCTGCACGGGCTGGACCGGGCCGTCGTGGACGAGCGCACCGCGGACCTGCTGCGCGTGATGGACCTCGAGGACGCCGGGCGCAGGCTGGTGGTGGACTACTCGGCCGGCATGACCAAGAAGGTCACCCTCGCCGCCGCCCTGGTGCACGCCCCGGACGTCCTGGTCCTGGACGAGCCGTTCGAGGCCGTGGACCCGGTCTCGGCCGCCAACATCCGGGACATCCTGCACGACTACGTGGGCCGCGGCGGCACCGTGATCGTCTCCAGCCACGTGATGGACCTCGTCCAGCGCATGTGCACCCACGTCGCCGTGATCGCCGACGGCGTCCTGCGCGCGGCCGGCACCCTGGAGCAGGTCCGCGACGGCCGGGACCTGGAGGGGCGCTTCGTGGACCTCGTGGGCGGCCGCCACACCGGGGAGGGACTGGCGTGGCTCTGACCCTCACCCGGCTGCGCTGGGCGCTCACGGTCAACGGATGGCGCAAGTCCACGCTGACGCTGGTCTTCTCCGTCCTCGGCGCGCTCTACTTCGCCGCCATGGCGGCCTTCCTCGTGGTCGGCCTGGTCACCGGGCTGCCCGAGCTGGACACCGCCACGCGCGGGATCGTCACGGTGCTCGTGGCCTCCGCCGTCGTGCTGCTGTGGACGGTGCTGCCGCCGCTGGTCACGGGCGTCGACGCCACCCTGGACCCCGCCAGCTTCGTCCTCTTCCCCGTCCCCGCGCGCACGCTCGTGGCCGGCCTGCTCCTGTCCACCTTCACGACGCCGGTCGGCGCCCTCACGCTGATCGTCCTGCTGGGCACGGCGGCCTCCTGGTGGGACACGCCCGCCGCGCTCGTCGCGGGGGCGGTGGGCGCGGTGCTCTCCGCAGTGACGGCCGTGGCGCTCGGCTACGGCGTCACGGGGCTGATGAGCTCGTTCACGGGCCGGCGCCGGGTGCGTGAGGCCCTGTCCCTGGTGGTGCTCGTGCCCCTCATGCTCGGCGGCGTGGCCCTGATCCGGGTGATGGAGTCGATCGAGGACCTGCTGTGGCTCGGTCCGGCCCTCGCGCGCGCCGCCGCGTGGAGCCCGTTCGGTGCCGGCCTGGCCGCCGGCGCGGCCGCGGCCGAGGGCGCAAGGGGCGCCGGCGGCCTGCGTCTCGCCCTGG
>NZ_JAUNHR010000010.1:0-6847 GCF_030523875.1 Micrococcus sp.
CGTGCCCCGGGGGAGGTCGCGTTCATCGGGCCTCACCGCCCGCCGTCGCCGCCTGGGCAGCCCTCGTCCCGCCCGCGGCCTCCCGCTCGGCGTGGGCCCTCGACCCCTCGGCGCCGCCGGGCACCGGGGCCTCGCCGCGGCGGGCGCGCTCCACGAGGAAGGCGTGGGTCGGGGCCTCGGGGACGTCGGCGGGCTTGAGGGCGTCGAACTCCCGGCGCAGCACGGGGAGCACCTCCTCGCCGAACAGGTCGATCTGCTCGAGCACCACGTCCGTGGGCAGCCCGGCGTGGTCGATCAGGAACATCTGGCGCTGGTAGTCGCCCACCCAGTCGCGGAAGGAGAGCGTGCGCTCGATGACCTGCTGCGGGGACCCCACGGTCAGCGGGGTCATCCGGGAGAAGTCCTCGAGGGACGGGCCGTGGCCGTACACGGGGGCGTTGTCGAAGTAGGGCCGGAACCGGCGGACCGCCTCCTGCGAGTCCCTGTGCATGAACGCCTGACCGCCCAGGGCGACGTACGCCTGGTGGGCGGCTCCGTGTCCGTAGTGCTCATAGCGCTCGCGGTACAGGCGCACCATCCGGACGACGTGCTCCTTGTTCCAGAAGATGTTGTTGTGGAAGAAGCCGTCGCCGTAGTAGGCGGCCTGCTCGGCGATCTCGGGCGAGCGGATGGAGCCGTGCCACACGAAGGGGGCGACGCCGTCGAGCGGCTGGGGGGTGAGGGTGAAGTCCTGCAGGGGGGTGCGGAACCTCCCGGACCAGTCCACGGTCTCCTCGTGCCACAGGCGGTGCAGGAGGTGGTAGTTCTCCACGGCCAGCGGGATGCCCTGGCGGATGTCCTTGCCGAACCAGGGGTACACGGGCCCGGTGTTGCCGCGGCCCAGGGTCAGGTCCACGCGGCCGTCGGCCAGGTGCTGCAGGTAGGAGTAGTCCTCGGCCAGGCGCACCGGGTCCATCGTGGTGATCAGCGTGGTCGCGGTGGAGAGCTGGATGCGCTCGGTGACGCCGGCGAGGTGGGCCAGCAGCGTGGGAGGGTTGCCGGGGGCCACGAAGGGCGGGTTGTGGTGCTGGCCGGTGGCGAACACGTCGAAGCCGGCCTGCTCGGCGTGCCGGGCGATCCGCACGGTGTCCTTGATGCGCTGGTGCTCGCTGGGGGTGGTGCCTGTGGTGGGGTCGGGGGTGATGTCGCCGATGGTGAAGACGCCGAACTGCATGGTCTGTGCTCCTCTCGCCGCACGGGCCCGGGCGGCCGCGGGTGGGCGGCACGCCCGTCATATCTGCTTCAAAACTGAACTATACCGGACCGCCACCCGCCGCACCAGGGCTGGGGACGGGTCCTGGGTCGGAGCCGTGGCGTGCGGCACACTGGCCGCATGAACGCCTACGACGCCGGCCTCCTCGCCTCGGTGGACACGCTCACGCTCCAGCAGGTCACCACGGTGATGGCCAACGACATGCAGGTCCTGGGGCCGCAGGGGGAGGTCGTCGCCGTCGTCGAGACCGTGGGCGGCGGGCTGGGGCGGATGCTGATGGGCAGCCGCAGCTTCGTGGTGCGGGACGGGGCGGACGGGCGCCCCCTGTTCCGGCTCGAGGACATCGCCACGTTCGGCCGGGACCGCATGCAGGTCCTGGACGCCGAGGGGCTGCCGCTGGCGAACCTGCGCCGTGAGGTGACGTTCCTCCGCACCTCCCTGAGCGTGGAGGTGGTGGACGGCACCGCCTTCACCGTGGAGGGGAACCTCTGGGACCACGACTACCGCATGCTGGCCGGCGAACGCGAGATCGCCCGGGCCACCGCCGAGTGGGGCGGGTTCATGAACGCCCTGGCAGGGCGCTCGCGGTACCGGCTGGACCTGGACCCGGCCATGCCGCCCGTGGTCCGGTGCGCGGTGCTGGGCACCGCCGTCGCCCTGGACCTGATCCGGGAGAAGGACCGCCGGAAGGACTGAGGCGGGGTCAGTGGTCGAAGCGGGCGCCCTCCGGCTTCGAGGGCAGCAGCGTCAGCACCAGGATCACCAGGCCGCCGACGAACGGGATGAGGCTGAGCAGGTAGAACCACCCGCTGAGGTTCGCGTCGTGCAGGCGTCGGACGGTCAGGGCGATCGACGGGACGATGTGGGCGAGGACGAACGGCAGGAACAGGAGGGCGATCACCACCCCGGCGGTGGTGGGCTCACCGGAGGGGTTCGCCGGCGTCGTCGAGCCGGGCACCGTGCCGACCGTCTCCAGCAGCACCAGGAAGGCGACCAGCACGAGCCCCAGGGCCAGCTGCACCCACCAGTACTCCGAGCGGCTCGCGCGGCCGCGGAACAGGGCGTACCGCGAGTAGAAGCGCCTGAGGGCCTGCCCGAGGCCCACGCCGTGGGCGGGGGCGACGCGCGGATCCCCCGCCGGTGCGCCGGTCGGAGGGGCAGGGACGGGCGGAGCGTACGCCGGGGGCCGGCCGTAGGGATCCTGGCGGGGGACGTCTCGTCCCTCCGGGGGGCGTCCGTAGGGCTGCTGGGGGTCGGTCATGGGGTCCCTTCCGCTCGGCGTCCCGCGGGGCCGCTCCCCGCCGGGCTCACGCCTCGGGCCCATCCTAGTGAAGGGCCTAGGATTCTCCGGTGGACTTCGGAGCGTACGGACGGCTGTTGAGGGACCCGCGGATCCGGAACCTGCTGGCCGTCGGGTTCATCGCGCGGTTCCCGCACACCGCCGCGGGTGTGGTGCTCACCCTGCACGTGGCGGTGACCCTGGGCCTGGGCTACGGCCAGGCGGGCCTGGCGGCGGCGGCCATGACGCTGGGCATCGCGTGCGGCTCGCCGTGGCGCGGGCGGGCGATCGACGCGAAGGGCCTGCGCCGCGCGCTGCTGCCCTCGGTGGTGGTCGAGGCCCTCGTGTGGCCGCTGGTGCCGTGGCTGCCGTTCGGCTGGATGCTGCTGGCCGTGTTCGTGGCGGGCCTGTTCGCCGTCCCCATCTTCTCCGTGGTCCGGCAGGGGCTGGGCGTGCTCACCCGCGGCCCGGAGCGGCAGACCGCGTTCGCGCTGGACTCGATCATCACGGAGACGATCTTCATGATGGGCCCGGCCCTGGGTGCGGTGGTGGCCGCCACGTGGTCGAGTGCGCTCGGGCTGACCATCGTCGGGCTCTCCGGCGCGCTCGGCGGTGCCCTGCTGATGTGGTTCGACCCGCCCACGCGCTCCTCCCAGCTCGCCCCGGACGACCCCGCCGCGCAGGACCCCTACACCGCCGAGCAGGACCGCGAACAGGCCGTGGCGCAGTCCGTGCACGCCGCCCCCATGCACCTGGACACCGCCGCCCCCGACCTGGCCACCGGGGCGCTGCCGGTGGTCACGGACGCCCTGCCGATCGTCACCGGCACGCAGCCGGTGATCGCGGCGGACGGATCCGGGGTCGCCGGTGCGTCCCGCGCCCCCGGCGACGCCGGGTACCTCCCCTCCGTGGACGGGCGCCTGACCCGCGGCGAGCGCTGGCGCCTGTGGCGGACGCGCCACTTCGGCTGGGTCACCCGCGAGGCGCTGGGCGTCCTCCTGGTCTCCTTCGCGGCCGGGATCGGGCTCGTGGGCGCGGAGGTCACCATGGTGGCCGAGCTCGAACGGGCCGGCCAGGCCGGGTCGGTGGGACTGGTGTACGCGTTCTGGTGCGGGGCCTCGGCGATCGGCGGGCTCTTCTACGGCGCGTGGGGCCGCCAGCTGCCTCCGGCCCTGCTGATGGGCCTGTTCGCGGTGGCCCTGCTGCCCATGGCGTTCGTGGACGGGCTCTGGCCGCTGGCCCTGGCCTCCATCCCCTCGGGCCTGCTGACGGCGCCCACGCTGGCCGCGGCGTCGTCGCGGCTGTCCCTGCTGGTGGCCGAGGAGCGGCGCGGGGAGGCGATGGGCTACTACGGCTCCGCCATGACCGCCGGCGCCGCCCTCGGCGCGCCCACGGTGGGCCTGGTGATCGACGGCGTCTCCCCGGCCGCCGGCTACGTGTACGCCGCCGCCGTGGGCGCGGTGCTCGTGGCGCTGGCCGGGGCGCTCACCGCGCTGCGGAACCGGCGCGCGCGGCGCTGACGGCCGTCCGGAGCCCGCGGCGTAGGGTGGCGCCACCACCGCCCGTCCCCTGGAGGCACCCATGGACCGCTATCCCACCCGCCGCAGCCCCGTGTACGGCGACGACGTCGTCGCCTCCTCCTCGCCCCTGGCCGCCGCCGCGGCGCAGGACGTCCTCCGGGACGGCGGCACGGCCGCCGACGCCGCCGTGGCCGCGGCCATGACGCTCACCGTGGTGGAGCCCACGAACAACGGCATCGGCGGGGACCTGCTGGCGCTCATCTGGGGCGGGGAGCGGCTGCACGCCCTCAACGCCTCCGGCCGCAGCCCGCGGGCGTGGACGCCCGAGCACTTCGCCGGGCGCACCGAGATGCCCCGCCGCGGCTGGGACTCGGTGACCGTGCCCGGGGCGGTGTCCGGGTGGCGGGCGCTGTCCGACCGCTTCGGCCGGCTGCCCTTCGCCCGGCTCGGGCAGGCCGCCGTGGACCACGCCGAGCGCGGCTGGCTGGTGCCCACGATCGTGGCGCAGGACTGGGCGCGGGCCGCCGTCGTGCTGTCCGACCAGCCGGAGTTCCTGGCCGCGTTCGCGCCCGGCGGCCGCGCCCCGGCCGAGGGGGAGCGGGTGCGCTTCGCGGACCACGCCGCCGCCCTGCGCGAAATCCTCGCCACCGGCGGGGAGAGCCTCTACCGTGGCGTCCTGGCCGAGCGGATCGCCGAGCACGCCGCGGCCGGCGGCGGACTGCTCACCGCACAGGACCTCGCCGACCACGAGGTCGAGTGGACCGAGCCGGTCGCCGCGTCCTGGGGCGGGCACGAGCTCTACGAGGTGCCGCCGAACAGCCAGGGCCTGGCCGCGCTGATCGCCGCCGCCGTGCTCGATGAGCTGGGCGCCGCAGACCGCGACCCGGACGCCCCCGCCACCGTGCACCTGCAGGTGGAGGCCATGAAGCAGGCCCTCGCGGTGCTGCACTCGGAGGTGGCCGACCCGGCGTGGATGCGCACCTCCGCCGAGGAGCTCCTGGCCCCCGAGGCCGTGGCGACGCTCGCGGCGCGCGTGGACCCGGAGCGAGCCTCCGGGGCCGTGTCCCGCCCGCCCACGGCCGGCGGCACGGTGTACCTGAGCGTGGGGGACAGGGACGGGATGATGGTCTCCCTCATCCAGTCCAACTACTACGGCTTCGGCTCCGGTCTGGTGGTCCCGGGCACGGGGATCGCCCTCAACGACCGCGGAGCGGGCTTCTCCCTCCAGCCGGGCCACCCCAACGAGGTGGCCGGCGGCAAGCGGCCGCTGAACACGATCATCCCCGGCTTCCTCACCCGCGGCGGGGAGCCGGTGGCGGCGTTCGGCGTGATGGGCGGGCCCATGCAGCCGCAGGGGCACGTGCAGGTGATGCACCGGCTGATGGCGGGGCAGAGCGTGCAGCAGGCCCTGGACGCGCCCCGCTGGTTCGTGGAGGGCACCGGGGAGCTGAAGCTGGAGGCGGGCTGGGGGGACGACGTCGCCGACACCCTGGCCGCGATGGGCCACCCCGTGACGCGCACGCCGGTGGGGGATCGGACCTACGGGGGCGGGCAGGCGGTGTTGCGGCTGTCCGGCGGCGGGTACGCGGGCGGCTCGGACCCGCGCAAGGACGGGCACGCCGCGGCGCGGTGAGCGAGGGGAGGGGCCGGCGTCGGGTGTGCGGTCCGGCGGGGGTCAGCGCTCGGCGGGCATCGGCTCGGCGCGCAGGGCGTGGGCCAGGACGACCACGGCCAGCAGGCCCGCCGCCCACGCCGGGTGCACGCGGTCCGAGAATGCGGCGGCCGCCATGGCCGGGGCGCCGAGCATGAGCACGAGGCCCATGTCCGTCCAGTGGCGCAGCATGCCCAGCACGCCGAGGGCCACCACGACGCCGGTGTTCGCCAGGGCATAGCCCGTCAGGCCGGAGCCGGCCACCCCGAGGAGCACGGCGACGACGCCCACGACGAGGGCGGCGACGGCGAGCGGGAGTGCGGTGCGCAGGAACGGCATGGCGGTGTCCTCTCGGACGGGCCGGCGGGGCCGGCGGGGCTGCCGGTCGCGGGAGCCGCGTGCCGGCGGAGGATCACTCCTCCTGACGCCGCAAGATAGTCCTGCGCGGGCAGGTCCGCCACGGGACAAAAGTACTGTTCCCGGTCCCCCGACAGGGACGATCGGGCGAGCGCGGGGCAACCCTGTGAGGGGAGGCGGGCGGGGACAGGCCCCTCTCAGCCGGCGCGGTCCTCGAGCGCTGAGATCGTCCCGCCGATCAGGAGCCCGCCGCCTAGGAGGGCCAGCAGCGCAGGCCCGGCGAGCGCGAGCCACCCGCCCACGTACGCCAGGGGTGCCGGGGCGAGGGAGCCCGCCAGCAGGCCGACCAGGGCGGCCGCCAGGCAGGCGGACGCCAGGCTCGCCCAGAGCCCGCGCCGTGGGGATGTCCCGGTGGCGAGGACGGCGACGCCGACGGCGGGGAGCACCAGGGCCGCCAGGAACAGGGCGTCCGTGAGGCCGGGGCCGGGGGCGGTGCCGTCCGGGAGCGTGCGCTCCCCGTCTGGGGCGGTGAGTGCGAGGATCACCGGACACGTGACCACGGGGGAGGCGAGCAGTGCGCCGGCGGCCAGTGCGGTGCGGACGGGGGAGCGGGTCATGGCGTCAGCAGGACACGGTGTGACGGCTCAGCCGCGCGCGGTGCGGTCTGCCATGCCCCCGGGGAGGGCCGTGACGGCCATCATCAGGGCGCCGAGCGCGGCACCGAGGCCGCCGAGGAACGCCGCCCACATGCCGAGGGGGATGAGGGCCATCAGGAACGAGCCCTCGGA
>NZ_JAUNHR010000010.1:6947-43655 GCF_030523875.1 Micrococcus sp.
CGGGGCGGCCGTGAGGAGGATGCCGAGGGGCAGACGGGCGGACACGGGGGCCGCTCAGGCCAGGAGCTCGACGATCCGCTGAACGACCACCTCGGTGAGCTGCGGGTCGTGGTCCTCGGTGGAGGAGTCCATGAACAGGTGCCGGTCCGTGGCGTACTCGAAGAGGTCCGCGGGGTTGTCCGGCTGCTCGGCGGTGGCGGCGTAGGCGCGCGCGGTGGGCAGGTCCTCCTCCTTGACCCACGGGTCCTCGGCGGCCAGGTGGATCTGCAGGGCGGTGTGCGGCTGCCACAGCGGGGCGTAGGCGTTCAGGGGCAGGGCGGCGGACATCGCGATGCACGCGCGGAACCCGGGGGCGGTCTGTGCTGCCTTCCACGCCGGCATGACGCCCAGGCTGATGCCGGCGACGACGGACGCCTCCTTGTGCTCGGCGCAGGCCCGGATGGCGCGGGTCATGAACTCGTCCTGCCCCATCTGCTCCACGTACGCCAGGCCCTCCTCGGCGGTGGCGAACACCTGGCCGTCGAACAGGTCCGGGGTGTGCACGGTGTGGCCGCCGGCGGCGGTGATCTGCTCGGCGAGGGCGCGCACGCCCTCGGTGAGGCCGCGGGCGTGGTGGAAGAGGTTGATCTGCGCCATGGTCAGAGCCTAGGCCGCCTGCGCCGCGATCTCGACGCGTCTTCGGGAATGACAAAGCCTGCCATCATCGGCATGATGCCCTCATGGCGACCATGAACATCTCCCTGCCGGACGAGCTCAAGGCGTATGTGGAGGAGCAGGTGGCTGAGGGCTCCTACGGCACCACCAGTGAGGTCGTGCGTGACCTGATCCGGCGCGAACGTGCCCGGACCCGCCTGCGCGAGGCCGTGCTCGAGAGCCTCGCGTCCGGGCCCGGCGGCCAGGCGGACGAGGAGTTCTTCTCCCGCCTGGATCGCATCGCGGCCGGACACCACCTCCCGTGACGGCGTCCCGGACCTCCGCCACATCTCCCTCCGACGGTTCCCCTACCTGGTGGTCTATCGGCAGCTGGCCGACGCGGCCCTGGTCGTGCTCTTCGCCCACACCCGTCAGGACTACGCCGCCGACCTGATCAGCTGAGACCCCGTCACCCGCGTGGCACGGCGAGCTGGGCGGGCACCCCCTGCTCGGGCCCGTCCGGGTGGACGTGGACGGCGCGGCCCGGCACCGGCTCCACCTCCGTCAAGCGCGGCCAGACCAGGCGATGCTCGGCACTGGTGCCGGCGGGCACGAAGAACCGGTGCGGCAGGTGCAGGAGCAGCCGGGCCGAGGCCAGCTCCCGCCCGCCGACGGCGGCGACCCGAAGGGACCGGGCCGCAACGCCTCCGAGGAGCCGGTGGATCTCCTCCTCGAGGGAGCGGTAGGTGTCCCCGACCCGCACCCCCGTCCACGAGGACCAGCCGGTGATCACCACGGTGCCACCGGCCTGTGCGGTCTCCTCCACGGCGGTCGTCACCTGCGTCCCGAGATCCTCCTCGGCGGCATCGGGTCGCAGCACACGCGGCCCCGTCCCCACCTCGCCCTCGGCGACGGCGCGCGCCACTTCGCCGCTGCCGTCCAGGACGAGCACGGGACCGGGGCCCCGGGCGGCGGTCTCGAGGATCGCGGTCAACACCGGTGAGCGCCCTCCGGCGGGCTCGACGATCCAGGCCGTGTTGCCCTCGGAGCCCGCGGGCCACCGCCACGGCACGTGCCGGGCGCGGGCGGCGTCGTCGATCAGAGCGAGGACGTCGGCCCCGCGGCGCCGGGAGCGGTCGGGCGCGAAGACGGCGGGGAGGGACGGGGAGACCACCGGAGCGGGGAGGACCGGATCCAGCCTCCGGTAGGCCTCGACGAGCTCACCGACCAGGCGCGGCCAGTCGGTGCCGGCCGTGTGGGCCGGTGCGGGGTCGGTCCACCGCCGCCACACGGGGCCAGCGTCCGAGCACGCCCAGGGGGCGGCCCGGACGATGAGCAGGGGCTGCCCGCCCCGGGCAAGGCAGACCGTCCCCGGAGCGCCCGGATCGATCCGGGCGGCGTCCGCGACGCCGATCAGGTCCCAGGATTCCTGCTCGCCGGCCGTCCGCAGGGCCAGCGTGGAGCCGAGGTTGGAACGGATGTCGGAGCTCACGGCGCCGGTCGCCCGCTGGGTGGCGAGCAGCAGGTGGAAGCCCAGGGAGCGGCCCGTGGCAGCCAGACGCTGGAGCACGGCGTTGGCCGCCGGGTGGTCGTCCACCAGCACGCGCAGCTCGTCCACCGCCACGACGAGCCGGGGCAGCGGCTCAGCGGGTCGAGCTGCGCGGAAACCGGGGTAGTCGGGCACGCCGGCCTCGGCGAACAGGGCCTCCCGGCGGCGGAGCTCGGCGCTGATCGCGTCCAGGGCCCGGAGCGAGGCGGCCCCCACGTGGTTGGTCTCCAGGCTCATGGTGTGGGGCAGCCCGGCCAGGGGCCCGAAGGAGGCTCCGCCCTTGAAGTCCAGCAGCACGAGGGACAGCTCCGCGGGGGCGTGGTGGGCGGCCAGACCCACCAGCAGGGAGAGCAGCAGGTCGGACTTGCCCGAGCCGGTGGTGCCGGCGATCAGCACGTGCGGGCCGTCGTCGGCCAGATCCAGGACGGCTCCCGCCTCCCCTCCAGGAGAGTCCGGCGTGAGATGGGCCCGGGCATGACGGGCGGCGGAGCAGCTTCCGACGGCCTCGGGCAGACGCAGCGGGAGCGCGTCGGTGCTCCCCGGTGCGAGGCCCAGCCGGGCGACGTCGTCGGCCAGCTCCTGCAGCCACCAGTGCAGGGTCGAGGGGCTGATGCCGGAGGGGTGCAGGTCCCGCAGCTCCAGGCGCTGACGGGGGCTGTGAAGCAGTCGCGCGTCCAGGTCGAGGACGTCCCCGTCCCGGGCGCCGGGTTCGCCGACGGCGCCGACGCCCACCTGGACGACCGCGGGTGGTGCGGTCGTCGTGCCGGGGGCGCTCCGACGGGTCTCGGAGAGGCCGGCGGTCGTGCGCCACACGTGCAGGGCGGCGGGCACCCACGGATCGTCGGGCAGCTGCAGCAGCAGCTCCTGCCGGGGCGAGGCGGGATCCCACCAGGTCTCGGCCCGGGTGCCGGTCGCGACCTTCAGTCGCGCTCCCGTGGCCACGGCGTGGCGGAGGAGCTGGAACAGGGCCCAGCGCCCGGTCGCCTGGAGCAGCCGGGCCCCGCCGGAGACGGTGACCACGGAGCCGGCCGGGCAGAGGGAGACGCCGGGCTGTCTCACGTCGACGCTCCCGTCCCAGCGTCCCGTCTCCTCGGTGCGGGTGAAGGGCAGCACTCCGGTGCCCTCGCCCCAGCACAGCTGGGGCGAGGGATCGTCCGCACGGGTCGGGATGAGGCCGAAGCGATCGGCCACGCCTGAGCGGACGGCCAGGCCCACCGCCGCCGGGGTCACGGCCTGGCCGCGTCGGCGGGCGACGACGTCAGCCGCCCGGGAAGTCAGGAGGTCTCGGTGGCGTCGGCGCGCCGCCCGTTGGAGCCCCAGCATGACGCCGACGCCGAGCACCGACACCAGTCCGAAGAGCAGGAACAGCCACGTGCGCATGGTCACCGCGAGCACCGCCCCGATGGCGAGCGGGCCGAGTGCCATGACCACCGGGAGCAGGGTGGAGTGCTCCGGAGGAGCCTGTCCCAGTTCGACCTCCGCCGAGGGGAGGTCCTCGGGCGGGGACAGCGGAGCGGAGGATCCGCGGACGAGGGCGAGGGACGTGGCGCCGATGCGGAGGGACTCCTCGGCGGTCCAGCGGAGGGGGCCCTGCCCACCGGGGCGGTGGACCCGCACGCCGTCGGCCTCCAGCACGATCCGGGTCGGCTCGGACGGGACGAGCGGGTCGTCGAGGACGAGCCGGCTGCCTCCCCGACCCACGGTGAGCCCGTCGCCGGACAGCGGGGTGATCCGGCCGGCGTCGGGCCCGTCCGCGGTGACCACGGCGACCTCGGGTCCGGCCGTGCTCGCAGCGGTGCGCCCGGCCGCCCCCGGGCGGACCACGTACGTGAGGCAGGCGCCGAGGGTCGACACGCGGTCCAGGGCCTGGACGCCGAGGCGACGCCGCACCTGCGCGTCCTGACCGGAGGTCGACGCGGGCAGCCCGGACACGGCCCAGTCGTGCTGGTCGTCCAGACCCAGCACCCGGATGCGCCAGGACATCCTCGCCCTCCTTCGATCGACGGTCGGCCGCAGGCCGGTGGACCAGGCCAGGGTGGCAGGGCGAGGCGAGCCCGGACCGTGGAGACCCCATGGGCTGTGGACAGCGGACGAGCGGTGTCAGCTGTGATGGAGTTGTCCACAGAGTGGGCAGGGGGTGCCTGCGAACCTGTGTGCGGCGACTATGGTCAGTGCATCAAGTGAAGGGCCAGGGGATGGCCCGACGGGTCACGGGAGGGTGCATGGACGCCGTGCGCATGCTGGAGGACGAGCTCCGGGAGATCGTCCGCCGCCAGGGGGTGGACCCCCAGCGCGAGGGCGAGCGCGTCCGTGCCCTCATCGAGGAGGCCACCGCCGACTACGAGGCCCGGTCCCTTGTCAGCTCGTTGCCCCGGCTCGAGGATCCCGAGGGCGCCTCGCGTGAGCTCTTCGATCGGATCGCCGGGCTGGGTCCGCTCCAACGCCTGATGGACGACAGCTCGGTGGAGGAGATCTGGATCAACGCACCCGACGAGGTCTACTGCGCCCGCTCCGGGCGCTCCGAGCTGACCGGCATCGTGCTGACGGAGGAGGGCGTGCGCGACCTCGTGGAGCTCATGCTGAAGTCCTCGGGGCGCCGGCTGGACCTCTCCATGCCCTTCGTGGACGCCGCGCTGCCGGACGGCTCCCGACTCCACGTCGCCATCCCGGACATCACCCGGCGGCACTGGAGCGTCAACATCCGCAAGTTCGTCAGCCGTGCGCAGCGGCTGGAGGACCTCGTGCGGTCCGGCTCGCTCACGACCGCCGCGGCCCGGTTCCTCGACGCCGCGGTGGACTCCGGCATGAACGTGCTCGTCTCCGGGGCCACCCAGGCCGGCAAGACCACCATGCTCAACTGCCTGGCCGCCTCGATCGGGGCCCGGGAGCGGGTGATCACGGTGGAGGAGATCTTCGAGCTGCAGATCCCCGTGCGGGACGTCGTCGGTCTGCAGTGCCGTCAGCCGAACCTCGAGGGACATGGTGAGATCCCCCTGCGACGGCTCGTCAAAGAGGCCCTGCGCATGCGGCCCGACCGCCTGATCGTGGGCGAGGTCCGGGAGGCCGAGGCCCTGGACATGCTCGTCGCACTGAACTCCGGCCTGGCCGGGATGTGCACCATCCACGCCAACTCCGCCGCCGACGCGCTCACGAAGCTCTGCACGCTGCCGCTGCTCGCCGGGGAGAACATCTCCCGGAACTTCGTGGTCCCCACCGTGGCCACCTGCATCGACGTGGTGGTGCACTGCGAGCGCGACCGCGAGGGTCGCCGTCGAGTCCGTGAAGTGCTCACGGTCGGGTCCCGAGTGGAGAACGGTGTCATCGAGACCTCTGCCCTGTTCCGCCGGGACATCGAGGGCGAGCTCGTCCTCAACACCTCCGCGAGCCTCGAGTTCGAGGCCTTCGCGCGGAGGGGGATCGACCCCCGTGACGTCCTGGGGGTGCGCTGATGCCCCTCGTCCTCGGCCTGGCGCTCGGCGTCGGTCTCTTCCTGATCTGGTGGGCGCTCTGGTCCGAGCCGGCGGCACGGGACCTCGACTCCCGGAGGCCGACGCGGCTGGCCACGCTGATCGCCCGCTCGGGCATCACCCGGCTCACCCCTGCGGGAGTGGTCTCGGCCATGCTTGCGGGCGGGCTGGTGGCGGGGCTGATCGTCCTCGCGCTGACCCGCACGTGGACCATCGCGATGTGCTTCGCCGTGTTCGGCTCGGGTCTGCCCTGGCTGATCCTCTCCTGGCAGGCGTCCCGCCGCAGCATCGCCCTGCGGGAGCTCTGGCCGGACGCGGTGGACCACGTGCGCTCGGCGGTCCGGGCGGGGCTGACCCTGCCGGAGGCGCTGATCCAGCTCGGGGACAGCGGCCCGGAGGGACTGCGGGAGCCGTTCCGGGAGTTCGCCCGGGACTATCGGGCGGGGGCGCGCTTCGTGGACGCTCTGGACCGTCTCAAGGCCAGGATGGCGGACCCGGTGGCGGATCGGCTCGTCGTGTCCCTGCGGCTCACCCGGGAGGTGGGCGGTGCGGACATCGGCCTGCTCCTGCAGACGCTCTCGGAGTTCCTGCGGCAGGACGCCCGCATCCGCTCCGAGCTGGAGGCCCGCCAGTCCTGGACGGTCAACGCCGCACGCCTGGCCGTCTGCGCCCCGTGGATCGTCCTGCTCCTGCTGGGCACCCAGCCGGTCGCCGTCGAGGCCTACCGCTCCGCGGCAGGCGGGCTGGTCCTCTTCGGAGGGCTCGTGACGTCCGTCGTGTGCTACCGGATCATGCGGCGCATCGGCTCCCTGCCCCCGGACAGGAGGGTCTTCGCATGAGCACCGCACTGGCAGCCGGCCTCGGACTCGGCGCGCTCCTCGGCCTCGGGCTGTGGCTGATCGTCCTGGCCCAGCCTGTGGGCTGGCGACCGAGCCTGGAGCAGCGACTCGAGCCGCAGCTGCGGCACCACGTGCCCGCGTCCCGCCTCCTCGAGACCGAGGCCGCCGCCACGTCCCCCTGGGGCGCGTGGGGACGGCTGCTCGGGCCGCCGCTGACAGCCATGACCCGGGTGGTGCAGAGCCTCGGCCCGGCCGGCGAGACCCTGAGCCGCCGACTCGAGGCCGCGGGTTCCCCCCTCACCGCCGCCGACTACCGCGCGCAGCAGGTCCTCTGGGCCTGCCTGGGGGTCGCGGTCGGCACCGCCACCGCGCTCGCCCTCGCCGTGTCCGGGGCCGCGCCCGCGTTCACCGCCGTCGCCCTGGTGGTGGCCGCCGGCCTGGGCGGATACGTCCTGAGAGACCAGGCACTCGGATGGACGATCACCCGACGCCGGACCGCCATCCTCACCGAGTTCCCGTCCGTGGCCGAGCTCTTCGCCCTGTCGGTCAGCGCCGGGGAGAGCACCACCGGCGCCCTGGAACGGGTGGCCACCACGGCACGGGGGGAGCTCGCCCGGGAGTTCGCCACAGCCCTGGCGGACATGCGTGCCGGTGCCCCGCTCGCCGTCGCGCTCAAGGCCATGGGCCGACGGATCCAGCTGGCCCCGGTGGAGCGGTTCATCGCCGGCGTCCTGATCGCCCTCGACCGCGGCACTCCGCTGGCGGACGTGCTGCGCGCCCAGGCCCAGGACGTGCGCGAGATGGGCCGTCGCGAGCTGATGGAGGCCGCCGGCCGCAAGGAGATCCAGATGATGGTGCCGCTGGTGTTCGGGATCCTCCCGCTCACCGTGGTGTTCGCCGTCTTCCCCGGGCTCTCGCTCATGCGCCTCGGCTTCTAGCCCGCGCTCACAGACCCACAACTGAACAGTCCATCCGTCCCGACGATCCGCACACCATCACTCCCGGCCCCGTGCCGGCACACACCTGGAGGGGTACCCCATGTTCGACCGCATCAGCATCACCGTCCTGTCCGCCCTGGCCGCCGTCCTCCACGACGACGTCCGCGACGATCGCGGCGACGTTCCGGGGTGGGTCATGATCACCCTCATGTCCGCCGTGCTCGTGGCCGGGCTCCTGGCCCTCGCGCTGCCCGCGCTCCAGGAGATGTTCAACAGCGCCATCGCCCGCGTCAACGGCGCCGGCTGAGGCCGTCCATGACCACCGCAGTCGCCCCGGCGCGCCCGGGCCCGCGCGCCCGCGCCCGCTGGGGCGACGAGCGGGGGTCCGTCGTCGCCGAGAACGCCCTGGTGATCGCCCTGCTCGTGCTGCTCTTCGCGGCGCTGCTGCAGGCCGGCATCGTCATCCACACCCGCAACGTCCTGATCGACGCCGCCTCCGCCGGCGCCCGCTACGGGGCGCTCGCGGACCGCGACCCGGCCGACGGTGCCGCGCGTGCCCGCGAGGCTCTCACCGCGTCCCTGCCGGGGCAGTCGGGCGCCCAGGTCACCGCCGAGACGATCGACCTGGACGGCGCCCCCACGGTGCGGGTCACCGTCTCCACGAGCCTGCCCGGTCTCGGGTTCCTGCCCGGGCCGATCCCGGTGGAGGTGCACGGTCATGCCCATCGGTTCTGACGCCCGTCCGCGAGCCTCACGCCTGGGCGCCGAGGACGGGTCCGCGAGCGTCGAGTTCCTCGCCCTGAGCGTCATCCTCCTGGTTCCGCTCGTCTACCTCATGGTCTTCGCCTCGCAGATTCAGTCCGCCGCCTTCGGGGCCGTCGCCGCGGCCGACCAGGCCGCGCGCGTCATGGTCTCCGCCGACGGCGGCCGCCCCGGTCCGGCGGAGGGCGCGATCCGCCTCACCCTGGGGGACTACGGGGTGGCCGACGGCGCGTACGACGCGTCCGTGGCCTGCGACCTCGGCGGGTGCGGCAGCCTCGAGCCCGGCGAGGTCGTGGAGGTCCGGGTGGCCGTCGAGCTGACCCCGCCGCTCGTGCCCGGCTCCTGGCTGCCCCAGGGTCTGGTCACCGTCGATTCCAGTGCCCGCGCGCGGATGCCGAGGTACTGATGCCTGCCGCCCTCCGACGCCTACGCCTCCGCCACCGGGTCCGCCCGTCCGCCGAGGAGGGCCAGACCACCGTCCTGACCATCGGCCTCACCGCCGTGGTGGTCGCCCTGCTGCTCGTGCTGTTCGCCGCCACGAGCGTGCTCATCCAGGCACGCAAGGTGCAGTCCCTCGCGGACGGCGCAGCGCTGGCCGGGGCGGAGCAGCTGGCCTTCGAGCTCGACGCGGACCCGCGCGTCGTCCTGGACCCCGCCTCCGTCCAGGGCTCGGTGGGGGAGTACCTGGCCGCCGTCGGGGCCCGGGAGGCGGTCCCGGGGATCGGCGCGGTGGCCTCCGGCATCGCCGGGGACGGCGCCACCGTGGTGGTCCGCATCGAGGCGAGCGTCTCCCTCGTCCCGCCCTCCGGCGGGTGGGCCGCCGGGCTGTTCCCGGTCACCGTGCCGGTCAGCGCCGAGGGCAGCTCGCGGACGGTCCTCACCCGCTGAGCTCGCCGCCGCGCGCCCGTCCCGATGTCCCTGGCGGAGGCCGTGGAGAACGGCGACAGGCTGCTCATCGACGCCACGGAGCGCCTGCTGCGCACCATGGTCCTCGGCGCGACGATCACCATTGGTCAGCTGGAGGGCGACTCCGACTGGTGAGCAGCGGGCGTCCTGGGTGCCCCGCGTCCGCCGGTCCGTGCCCCGAGGGCCTCCGCCCCGGTCCGTCGTCCGCGATCTCCGCCGGCGGTGCCTGTCCGTCCGTGTCCTCCCCGGCTAGCGTGGCGGGCGGGCCGTGCTCGCGGCCCTGATCCGTGCATCCGAGAATGAGGAGAGACACCCATGACCGCCACCGGCCAGCTCGCCGACATGTCCGTGATCGTCACCGGAGGCGCCGCCGGCATCGGCGCGGCCACCGTCCGGGAGCTCGTGGCCCGGGGCGCCGGCTGCGTCGCCGTGGACATCGACGCCGAGGCGGGTGCGGCCCTCGAGGCCGAGCTCGGTGCCGCCGTCGTCTTCCTGCAGGGGGACGTGACCCGGAAGGAGACCGCCGAGCGCGCTGTCGCCCTGGCCGTGGAGCGCTTCGGGGGCCTGCACGGGCTGGTCAACAACGCCCATGCCTCCCGGCAGAAGCCGTTCCTCGAGCTGGAGGAGGCGGACTGGGAGCTGTCCTTCGACACCGGCTTCCGTGCCACCCGCACGTTCATGGCCGTCGCCCACGACGAGCTGGCCAAGACCGGCGGCGCGGTGGTCAACTTCGGCTCCGGCGCGGCCATCAGCGGCCAGCCCACCCAGGCGGCCTATGCGGCGGCCAAGGAGGCCATCCGCGGCCTGACCCGTGTGGTGGCGAACGAGTGGGCCGCCGAGGGCATCCGCGTGAACCTCGTGTCCCCGGTGGCGCTCACCGAGGGTGTGGCCCACTGGAAGGAGGAGTTCCCGGAGATGTACGAGGCCACTCGCGTCCGCATCCCGCTCGGCCGCTTCGGCGATCCGCAGCGGGACGTCGCCCCGGTGGTCGCGTTCCTGCTGTCCGCGGACGCGCAGTACATGACGGGCCAGACGCTCATGGCGGACGGCGGCACCCAGAAGATGTACTGAGGCATCCGCCCGCGCAGGCGCGGACCCGTCGCCGCCAGGAGGTCAGTCGAGCTCCCGCGCCGCGTCCGCCGCCCAGTTCTGCACCATCGCGCCGACGGCCGCCTCCTGATCCAGGTGCACGTTGTGGCCGGTGCGGTCCAGCATGGCCAGGGTGAGGCGCGGGAAGTGCTCGGCCAGGGCGAGCTGGTCCTTCCACCCCACCTTGTCGTCCTGGCGGCCGGTGACGATCAGCGTCGGCCTCTCGTAGGTCCCGAACCGCTCCTCGGGCAGCGGCCCCTCCAGGGTGTAGCGCTCCTCGAGGCGCTTGACCGCGTCCTTGTCCAGGGCGCGCACGCCGGGCAGCACGTGCTCGCGGAAGTTCTCCCACACGGGGCGGGTCTGGACCACGGCCATCTCGAGGAACGGCTCGGCGTCGTCCTCGTCCAGCCCGGCGATCAGCGCCTCGTCCTCCTCCAGGACCACGCGCTCCGGCACGTCCCGCTCCCGCGGGTCCGGGTCCACCACCGGGGCGATCAGCGCCAGGCCCGCGACCTGCTCGCCGCGGCGCGCGAGCACCTCGCGCACCAGCAGCCCGCCCAGGGAGTTGCCCAGCAGGGCGAAGCGAGCCTCGCCCACCAGCTCCCCGACGACGTCGTCCAGCCAGTCCGCCATCTCCGGCAGTCCGCCGGGGGCGGGCAGGGCGGGGGTGCCGCCGAAGCCGGGCAGGTCGACGTAGATGCGCTCCCAGCCGCCGGCGGCCTCGAGGGCGGCGTCGAGGGGGAGGAGGAGGCGATGGTCCACGCCCATGCCGTGGACGAGGATCAGCGGGGCGCCGGAACCGCGGCGCACGATGTGGGGGGCAGGCTGTGACATGCGGCGATGCTAACCCCGCCAGGCAGGGGCGCGGCATGTGCTGGACGCCCCGACATGCGGCCGGTGCGGGCGGCCCCGGCGGCGACGCGGTCGGACCGCCATGGTCCTCTGCGCCCGCTGTGCCTAGTCTTGTCGGAACCCCTCCGCCCCGAGAGAAGGACCCCGCCGTGGACGTGCTCGCCGTGCTGACCCTGACGCTTGCCGTGATCGGCGCGATGGGGGCCGCCTGGCGCTGGGGCCAGCTGCGTCAGCTCGGCCGTGGCGCGGACGGCGAGGTGCACATCCTGCTGGCCCAGGTGTCCGTCGGCGTCCTGCTCACCCAGGCCCGGCTGGACGGACCGGCCTGGGACGGGCTGCGGATCGCCACCCTGGGGTGCGTGGCGTTCGCCGCCTTCATCGGCTGGCGGCTGCAGCGGGGGATCGAACCCGCCCGGGTGCGGCCGGAACCCCGCGCCCCGCGCGGCTGAGCCGCCCGCCCCGGACCCGGCCGTCGTCGTCGGATCTCACGCTGTGCGCAGGACCGCGTCACCAGGACGCGGTCCTGCGCACAGCCGGCGGTTCGGCCGGCTCACCCGCCTCCGTCGCCGGGCGGTAGGCTGGGCGGACCATGGCTGACACTGACTTCTCCGCAGAGATCGACGCTCTGCGCCACACCCTGGCCTCCATCGAGCAGGTCTCCGACGTCGAGAAGATGACGGCGGAGGTGGCCGACCTCGAGGCGCAGGCCTCCGCTCCGGACCTCTGGGACGACCCCGAGGCGGCGCAGAAGGTCACCTCGAAGCTCTCCCACCGCCAGGCCGACCTCAAGCGCATCAAGTCGCTCGCGGACCGCATCGACGACCTCGAGACCATGGTCGAGCTGGCCGCCGAGGAGGACGAGCCGTCCCTGCTGACCGACGCCGACGTGGAGCTGACCTCCATCCGCAAGGCCCTCGACGAGCTCGAGGTGGTCACCCTCCTCAGCGGCGAGTACGACCAGCGCGACGCCGTCATCACCATCCGCGCGGGCGCCGGCGGCGTGGACGCGGCCGACTTCGCCGAGACGCTCATGCGCATGTACCTGCGCTGGGCCGAGCAGAAGGGCTGGTCCTCCAAGGTCATGGACACCTCTTACGCGGAGGAGGCCGGCCTGAAGTCCGCCACGTTCGAGATCAACGCGCCCTTCGCGTTCGGCACCCTCTCCGTGGAGGCCGGCACGCACCGCCTGGTGCGCATCAGCCCCTTCGACAACCAGGGCCGCCGCCAGACCTCGTTCGCCGCGGTCGAGGTGGTGCCGCTGATCGAGTCCGACGACTCCATCGAGATCCCCGAGTCCGAGATCAAGGTGGACGTGTTCCGCTCCTCGGGCCCCGGCGGCCAGTCCGTGAACACCACGGACTCCGCCGTGCGCATGACGCACATCCCCACGGGCATCGTCGTGTCCATGCAGAACGAGAAGTCCCAGATCCAGAACCGCGCCGCCGCGCTGCGCGTGCTCCAGTCCCGCCTGCTGCTGCAGCGCAAGGCCGAGGAGGACGCGAAGAAGAAGGAGATGGCCGGCGACGTCAAGGCGTCCTGGGGCGACCAGATGCGCTCCTACGTCCTGAACCCGTACCAGATGGTCAAGGACCTGCGCACGGGCCACGAGGAGGGCAACCCCTCCGCCGTGTTCGACGGCGCCATCGACGACTTCATCGACGCCGGCATCCGCTGGCGCGCCGAGCAGTCCAAGGCCCACGCCGAGGCGGAGGCCGAGGCCGAGAAGGGCTGACCCGCCCTCACCCCGCCCACGACGCCGGCCCGCACCCTCCCCGTGGAGGTGCGGTCCGCCGTCGTCCCGGGGAGGGGTTCCCCGCGGGGCGGGCGCGGGCCAGGATGGACCCATGACCGAGCACGACGACACCTCGCCCGCGGCCCCGGCCGACCCCCGTCCCGCCGGGGGCTCCACCCCGCCGCCCGTGAGCGCCGAGGAGACCGTGGCCGCGCCCGCGGCCGCCCTGTTCGCGCTGCTCGCGGATCCGGCCCGGCACCTCGAGATCGACGGCGGGACCAACGTCGCCGCGCCCGTCGACCCCGCTCCGATCACCGGCGTGGGGGACACGTTCCGGATGGACCTGGCCCACGGCGTCCGCGTGGAGTGCGTGGTCCACCGGTTCGAGCGGGACCGGGCGATCGCCTGGGAGCCCGGGAGGCTGGGGGAGCCGCCCAGCGGCCAGCTGTGGACGTGGGAGCTCGAGCCGCTCTCGGATGAGTCCACCCGGGTGCGCCTGACGTACGACGGCACCCGGATCGCCCCGGACCAGGAGAAGCGCCTCGCCCGCGCGTGGGCCCTGACCGAGGAGAAGCTCGTCGGCTCCATCCGGCGGCTGGGGGCGGCGGCAGACCGGCCCGCCCGCTGAGGCGCGCCCACGCATGGGTCCACCCGCGACCGACGCGGCGCAACGCACCGTCGGATCTGTGACAGCCGTCATAGGATGGGTGTGAATGACCCGGCGCGCTCGTGCGCCGCCCGCCGACCCAGGAGGACCGCCATGACCGCCTCGACCCCCCAGCCGCAGCCAACCGACGCCGTCATCGTCGGCGGCGCCCGCACGCCCTTCACCCGACTCCTCGGGCAGCAGGCCGGCCTGCAGGCCGTGGAGCTCGGCGCCCATGCGATCCGTCACGCGCTGGAGCGGTCCGGAGTGCCGGCCGAGGACGTGGACATGGTCTACCTGGGCCAGGTCGTGCAGGCCGGCGCCGGTCAGAACCCGGCCCGTCAGGCCGCGCTCGCCGCCGGCATCGGGTGGGACGTCCCCGCCATGACCCTCAACAAGGTATGCCTCTCCGGCCTCGTGGCCGTCACCGACGCCGCCCGCCTCATCCGCCTCGGCGAGGCGCAGGTCGTGGTGGCCGGGGGGCAGGAGTCGATGACGAACGCCCCGCACCTGGTGCCCAATGCGCGCAAGGGCTTCAAGTACGGCCCGGCGACCCTGCTGGACTCCGTGGCGTGGGACGGCCTCACCGACACGCTGAGCCACGAGGCGATGGGCGAGCTGACCGAGTCCGGCAACGGCGAGCGCGGTCTCAGCCGCCCGGAGCAGGACGAGGTCGCCGCCGCCTCCCATCAGCGCGCCGCGCAGGCCCAGGCCGACGGCCTGTTCGACGTCGAGATCGCGCCCGTCGAGATCCCGCAGCGCAAGGGCGAGCCGCTCGTGGTGGCCCAGGACGAGGGCGTGCGTCCGGACACCACCGTGGAGTCCCTCGGGGGCCTGCGCCCGGCCTTCACGGCGGACGGGACCATCACCGCGGGCAACTCCTCGCCCCTGTCGGACGGTGCCGCGGCCCTCGTCGTGACGTCCCGCGCGTACGCCAAGGAGAGGGGTCTGCAGGTGCTCGCCACCGTCGGCGCCGCCGGGCAGACCGCCGGGCCGGACAGCTCCCAGCTCCACTCGCAGCCCGCGGACGCGGTCAAGGAGGCCCTCCGCAAGCAGGGCTGGGAGGTGGCCGACCTCGACTTCGTGGAGATCAACGAGGCGTTCGGCGCCGTGGCCGTCCAGTCCCTCCGCGATCTGGACTACCCGCTCGAGAAGACGAACATCCACGGCGGCGCGATCGCCCTCGGCCACCCCATCGGCGCCTCCGGGGCCCGCCTCGCCCTGCACGCCGCCCTGGAGCTGGACCGCCGTGGCGGCGGACGCGCCGCGGTCTCGCTGTGCGGCGGCGGCGGTCAGGGCGAGGCCCTCATCCTCTTCCGCTGACCCCCACCAGAAGAAAGGACGAGGACATGGCACTTGACAAGACCGTCGCCACCGCCGCCGAGGCGGTCGCGGACATCCCCCGCGGGGCCTCGCTCGCCGTCGGAGGCTTCGGCCTCTCCGGCAACCCGGTCCAGCTGATCGATGCCCTGCTCGAGCAGGGCGCCGGGGACCTGTCCGTGGTCTCCAACAACTGCGGCGTGGACGGCTGGGGCCTGGGCGTGCTGCTCGCCGCCCGTCGGATCCGGAAGATGACCTCCTCCTACGTGGGGGAGAACAAGGAGTTCGCCCGGCAGTACCTCGAGGGCGAGCTGGAGGTGGAGCTCGTCCCCCAGGGCACCCTGGCGGAGAAGCTGCGCGCCGGCGGCGCGGGCATCCCCGCGTTCTACACCCGGTCCGGCGTCGGCACGCAGGTCGCCGAGGGCGGCCTGCCGATGCGCTACGACGCCGAGGGGAACGTGGCGAAGGCCTCCGCCGCCAAGCCCACGGCCGACTTCACCCTGGGCGCCGGCTACCTCTCCGAGCCCGGCGAGGCGGAGACCTACGTCCTGGAGGAGTCGATCGTCACGGACTTCTCCCTGGTGCACGCCTGGAAGGGCGACCGGCACGGCAACCTCGTGTTCCGCAAGGCCACCCGCCAGTTCTCGCCGCCGGCCGCCATGGCCGGCCGCGTGTGCATCGCGCAGGTGGAGGAGCTCGTGGAGCCCGGCGAGATCGACCCGGACGAGGTCCACCTTCCCGGCGTGTTCGTGCACCGGATCGTGGAGGTCGGCACGGACATCGAGAAGCGGATCGAGAAGCGCACCGTCCGCGCGGCGGGGGAGGAGTCCCGATGAGTGAGCAGAGTACCGAGCGACCCCAGGGCCGCAGCCGCGACGAGATGGCGGCCCGCGCCGCCCAGGAGCTGCCGGACGGCGCCTACGTGAACCTGGGCATCGGCATGCCCACCCTGATCCCGAACCACATCCCGGCCGGGCGGTCCGTGGTGCTGCAGTCCGAGAACGGCATCCTGGGCACCGGCCCGTACCCCACCGAGGACCAGGTGGATCCGGACCTGATCAACGCCGGCAAGGAGACCGTCACCGTGAATCCGGGGGCGTCCTTCTTCGACTCGGCGCTGAGCTTCGGCATGATCCGCGGCGGGAAGATCGACGTCGCCGTTCTGGGCGGCATGGAGGTCTCCGCCGCCGGGGACCTGGCCAACTGGATGGTGCCCGGCAAGATGGTCAAGGGCATGGGAGGGGCCATGGACCTCGTGCACGGCGCGGGGCGCGTGCTCGTCATGATGGACCACGTCTCCCGCGACGGCACCCCCAAGATCGTCGAGCGGTGCACCCTGCCGCTGACCGGCCGTGCCGTCGTGGACCGGATCATCACGGACCTGGCGGTCATCGACGTCGTCGGCACCCCGGAGGAGCCCGCCCTGCGGCTCGTCGAGTGCGCCCCCGGCGTCACCGAGGAGCAGGTCCGGGCGCTCACCGGCGCCCCGCTCCTCTGAGCCCGCCCACCACGGCGACGCCCGCCGCCGCGCCGGTCCGAGGCCGGCCCGCCCCCGCTCCCCGCGGGGGCGGGCCGGCCGTCGCGTAGGATGGTGCATCCTGTGCTGAGCGCGGATCGAGGACGGAAGGAGCGAGCACCATGGGGAAGAACGCGAAGGGCAAGGCGGCCAGGCAGCCGGCCCCCGGCGAGCGCATGGTGATCGCCAACAACAAGAAGGCCCGGCACGACTACACGATCCTGGACACCTACGAGGCCGGCATGGTCCTGCAGGGCACCGAGGTGAAGTCGCTGCGCGAGGGCAAGGCCTCCCTGGTGGACGGGTTCGCCGTCTTCTACCGGGACGAGCTGTGGCTCGAGCAGATCTACATCCCCGAGTACCTCAACGGCTCGTGGACCAACCACGCCGCCCGCCGCCGCCGCAAGCTGCTGCTGCACCGCGCCGAGCTGATCAAGATCAGCCGCCAGATCCAGGACCCGGGGCTGACGATCGTCCCGCTGTCCCTGTACTTCCTCAACGGGCGCGTGAAGGTGGAGATCGGCGTCGCCCGGGGCAACCGCGAGTACGACAAGCGCCACAAGCTCCGCGAGAAGCAGGACAACCGCGAGGCCCAGCGCGCCATGCGCATCCGCAACCGCCGCGCCGGCGTCGCCTGACCTCCGCACGGGGTGGCCGAGGCGAGCCCTGGGGAATACCCCTCGGCTCTGGTAGGTTGGACTCCTCGCAGGGCCGGTTTCAGGACCGGCGGGCACACGCCCTCCGCCTGCCGTGGTGATTGACAACCTCATAGTGAGTGTGTCGACCCCTCCAGGGGCCGATCGGTTTCGACGATGTGAGTCGCGACAGGGGAAGCGGGCCGAGGATGCAGAGTCATCTCGTCAAACGCTCTCTGCACACCAATAAGTGCCGAATCCAAGCGCACTGACTTCGCTCTCGCTGCCTGATCAGTGATCGAGTCCGTCATCCCGGGGTCGCTGTCGCCCCGGACCATGACGTCAGCTAGATAGCCACTGGGCATCACCCTCGCCGGGGGTCGTGATGCCGACATCAATCCGGCTGGGTCCGGGTTGGCCGCCCGTCTGCGGGACGGCCAGGACCGAGCAACACCCGCAGCAGACTGCGCCCGGAGAAGACCTGGCAACACCACATCGGACGCGGGTTCAATTCCCGCCGGCTCCACTCACCGCACGCGAAGGCCCCCCGACGTCACGTCGAGGGGCCTTCGTCGTCCCCGAGGGCCTCCGTCCCTCCTCCGGCCGCGCCGCGCGGTAGTAGCGTGGGGCCATGAGCGACATGATCTACAACCGTCTCGGCTCCTCCGGCCTCCAGGTCTCGCAGTTCAGCTTCGGCTCCTGGGTGACGTTCGGCAACCAGGTCGACGTGGGCCTGGCGAAGGACCAGCTGGCCGCCGCCAAGGAGGGCGGGGTCAACTTCTTCGACAACGCCGAGGTGTACGCCGGCGGCGAGTCCGAGACCATCATGGGTCGGGCCATCGCCGAGCTCGGCTGGAAGCGCCACGAGTACGTGGTCTCCACGAAGCTGTTCTGGGGTATCAACGGCGACCTGGTGAACATGAAGAACACCCTGAACCGCAAGTACCTGATGCAGGGCATCGACGGCTCCCTCGAGCGCCTGGGCCTGGACTTCGTGGACCTGGTGTTCTGCCATCGCCCGGACCCGCACACTCCCATCGAGGAGACCGTCTGGGCCATGAGCGACATGATCAGCCAGGGCAAGGCCCTGTACTGGGGCACCTCGGAGTGGAGCGCGGACGAGATCCGCGCGGCGTGGAACATCGCCGAGCGCCACCACCTGCACAAGCCCGTGATGGAGCAGCCCCAGTACAACCTGCTGCACCGCACGAAGGTGGAGGAGGAGTACGCCCGCCTCTACGAGGACATCGGGCTCGGCCTGACCACCTGGAGCCCGCTGGCCTCCGGCATCCTGTCCGGCAAGTACGTGGACGGTGTCCCGGAGGGCTCCCGCGGTGCGCTGAAGGGCTACGACTTCGTGAAGGACTCGATCGCGGACCAGCAGACCACCGCCAAGGTCCGACAGCTCGTGGACATCGCCGCCGAGCTCGACGTGACCCCGGCGCAGCTGGCCCTGGCGTGGACGGCCTCGAACCCGCACGTGTCCACCGTGATCCTCGGCGCCTCGAGCGTGGCGCAGGTCCAGGAGAACCTGAAGGCGCTGGACGTCATCGAGCTGGTGACCCCGCAGGTCCGGGAGCGCCTGGAGGCGGTCTTCGCCTGACGCTCCGCCGGCCGCGGGCGACCGCGGCCGGCGTCGGCCTGGCACCCGGTAGAGTCCCGGCAGAGGGCCGCCACTTCGGGTGCCCCGGTGTGGAAGGGGTTCCTCCCATGGAGGCTGCACTGTTTCGTGAGACCCTCATCGGCGATGCGGGGCTGATCGGCGGCCTGCTGCTCGTCGCGGTGGTCCTGCGGGCCAAGGTGCGGTTCCTCCAGTGGCTGCTGCTGCCCGCCCCCGTGATCGCCGGCCTGCTCGGGTTCCTGCTCGGCCCGCAGGTGGCGGGCGCGTGGGGGCTGCGCCTCGGCGCATGGGATTTCACGGGGCTGCCGTTCTCCCCGTACGTGGGCTCGTACACCACCCTGCTGATCGCGGTGGTCTTCGCCTGCATGGCGCTGTCCCAGTCCTTCTCCTTCGCGAAGGTGACCGGCCCGCTGGCCGGCTTCACCGGGTACGGCGTGCTCATGTCCGCCGGCCAGGTGGTCGCCGGCATGCTGCTGGTCCTGCTCGTCCTCGGCCCGGTGATGGGCTCCTCGGACGCGATCGGCATGGTGCTGTTCGCCTCCTGGTCCGGCGGGTTCGGCACCTCCGCGGCCCTGGGGGACGTCTTCGCCGGCGCGGGCCGCCCGGAAATCACCTCGATCGCCTTCACCTCGGCCACCGTGGGCATGCTCTCCGGGATCGTCGGCGGTGTGATCCTGGCGAAGGTCGGCTCCTCCCGGGGGCACACCCGGGCCTTCAGCACGCAGGCCGCGTTCACGCCGTCCCTGCGCACCGGCGTGCTGGAGCACGACGACCGCCCCGTCGCCGCGCGGCACACGATGTCCGGGTCCTCCATCGAGACCCTCACCCTGCACATGGCGCTGGTGGGCGCCGTCGTCGCCCTCGGCTGGCTGTTCATGACCACCACCGGCAAGGTGCTGGACGACTTCGCCCTGCCCCTGTTCGCCAGCGCCTTCCTGGCGGGCCTGCTCGCCCGGTGGATCGTGGCCCGCTCCGGCGCCTCGCGGGTGATGGAGCCGCAGACCCTCAAGGCGCTCTCCGGGGCGGCCTCGGACGTGCTGATCGTCTGCGGCATCGTGTCCATCGAGCCGGCGTTCGTCGCCGACCACCTGGCGGAGCTGGCCGTGGTGTTCGCGCTGGGCCTGGCGTTCTGTCTGTTCCTGGGGCTCGTGGTCGCCCCGCGGTACCTGGGGGAGAGCTGGTTCGAGAAGCAGATCTTCACGTGGGGATGGGCCACCGGGTCCGTGGCCACCGGCATCGCGCTGCTGCGCATCGTGGACCCCGACCTCGAGTCCGGGACCGTCGAGGACTTCGGGTACGCCTACCTGCCGCTGATCCCGGTGGAGGGGGCCGCGGTGGCGATCGCCCCGCTGCTCATCGTCGCGGGGGCGCCCTGGTCGGTGGTCGCGATCTGGGGCGTCATCGCCGTCGTCGGGGCCGTCATCATGGTCCGTCAGGGCGGGCCGGCCCCCCGGCGGACGACGACGGCGGCACGCGCCTGAGCGGCACGCCCGGCCTCGCGGCCGGCTGTCCTGCCCTGGGGGCCATGTCCGCAGCCCCCGAGCCCGCCCCCGCCGACGCGCCCCTCGACCCGCTGACCGCCGACTGGGTGCGGCGGTGGACCGACGCCGTGGACGCCGCCTTCGGCCCCCGCGTCCGGTTCCTCGGCCTGCAGGGCTCCCGCGCCCGCGGCGAGGCGTCCGATGCCTCGGACATCGACGCCGTCCTGGTCCTGGACGCGCTCACGCCCCGGGACGTCGACGCCTACCGCCGGCTGCTGGACGGCCTGCCGCACCGGGAACTGGCCTGCGGGTTCCTCTCCGGCCGGGACGAGCTGCTCGCCTGGGACGCGGCGGACCTGGTGCAGTTCGTGCACGACACCACGCCGATCCGCGGCAGCCGCGCGGAGCTGCTGCCGTGCCTGGCAGCGGCCGCCGTGGCCCGGGCGGTCACCTCCGGGGCCGGGAACGTCTACCACGGCGCCGTGCACACCCTGTGCACACCCGCGGCCCGGAGGCGATCGCCGGCCTGTCCAAGGCAGCCGCCTTCGTGGTCCAGGCCCGGCATCTGCAGCGCACCGGCACGCACGTGCGCCGTCAGACGGACCTGCTGGCGGTGGTGGACCCCGCCGACCGGGACGTGCTGGCCCTCGCGCTCGCCGTGCGGGGCGGCGCCGCCGTGGACGTGGATCGGGACGGCCGCCTGCTGTTCGGGTGGGCGCAGCGGGTCCTCGCCGGCTGACGGAGGAGGGCAACCTCAGTCCTCTCGTCCCTCCTCGGCCCTGACCGGCGGTCGATCCTCAGCGGAGCAGGGTGAGCCCCACCAGCCCGCCCAGGACGGCCGCGGTGAGGCCCCCGCCCAGGTGTGCCCCCCAGGCGCGCGCGGCCGCGGCCCACTCCCCGGCGAGGACGGCGTCGGCCGCGCGCTCGGCCCCGGTGGCCCATGTGCCCAAGCCGCGGGTGAGGCCCCCGGCGGCGCTCAGCAGGACGGTCATCGCCGGTGTGGCCGCGGCCAGACCGGAGCCGGCCAGCAGGCCCGACACCAGGCACGCGAGCAGGTTGGCCGTCAGCACGCCGCGGCCGCGGGGCACGCGGACGTCCAGCAGGTGCCGGAGAGAGGCGCCCAGCGCGCCGCTCACCGCCACCAGCAGCACGGACAGGGGGAGGGGGCTCATCGCCGTGCCGCCGTCCGGAGCCCCGCCACGGCGGCGGCCGTGCCGAGCACGACCATGAGGGCGAGCATCGCGAGGTGGGGGGAGGCCAGGGCCAGTAGGCGCAGCGGCGTGCCGAGCACGCCGTCGAGGGGCAGCAGCTCGCCCGCCATCACCCGTCGGGCCAGCCACGGGCCCCAGCCCAGGGCGAGGGAGATGCTCGTGAACGAGCCCAGGAAGCCGGTGCCCAGGGCGGGCACCCACCGCGGATCCCACGTGCGTCGGGACGGGTCGGCCGCGGCCGCCCGGGAGGCCCCCCACAGCAGGCCGAGCAGGAACGCGCCGAGCGTGTTCACCGCCAGCAGGGGCAGCATCGGCAGGGCCTCGAGGAGGAACCACGCGCGGCCGTCCACGCCCTGGAGCCGCGGTCCCAGCAGCGCATCGCCCGCTCTGAGCGCCAGCCACCCGACGCCGGCGCCCGCCGCCCCGCCGAGCGCCACCCAGGGCAGCGTCCGGCGCGCCGGGGCTCCGCCCGCGGCCGGCCGCGCGTCCGCCACGGGTCAGTCCTGGCCCGGGGTCAGCCGGCGCAGGACCTCGTCGTGCAGCAGGCCGTTGGTGGCCAGGGCGTGCCCGCCGAAGGGGCCCTCCTCGCCGTCGAGGGAGGTGAACCGGCCGCCGGCCTCGCGGACGATCGGCACGAGCGCGGCCATGTCGTGAAGCGCCAGCTCCGGCTCGCACGCCACGTCCACCGCGCCCTCGGCCAGGAGCATGTAGGACCAGAAGTCACCGAAGCCGCGCACGCGCCAGACGTCCGAGGTCAGCTGCAGGAACTCGCGGACGTTGCCGCGCTCCCGCCAGCCCTCGATCGAGGAGAAGGAGAGGGAGGCATCCTCCACCCGGTCCACCTGCGAGACGCCGATCCGCTGGGCGCGCGTCAGGGACGTGCCCGCGAACGCGCCCTGGCCGGCGGCGGCCCACCAGCGGCGGTGCAGGGCGGGGGCGGAGACGACGCCGACCACGGGCTCGCCGTCGATCAGCAGCGCGATCAGGGTGGCCCACACCGGCACCCCGCGCACGAAGTTCTTGGTCCCGTCGATCGGGTCCACCACCCACTGGCGCCCGGTCCGCGAGGGTTCGCCGCCGAACTCCTCGCCGAGGATCAGGTCGCGGGCCCGTGCGCGGGAGAGCGTGGAGCGGATGGACTCCTCGGCGGCACGGTCCGCGTCCGAGACCGGGGTCAGGTCCGGCTTGGTGTCCACCTGCAGGTCCATCGCCTTGAAGCGGTTCATCGTGATCGAGTCCACGTTGTCCGCGAGCATGTGCGCCAGCCGCAGGTCCTCGGTGAGGTCCCGGGCGGGCCGGCGGGCGGCGTCGTCGGCGGGGGCGGTGCGGGGCGTGGGCTCGGCGTGCTCGATGGGCTCCATGGGGGCCACGCTATACCGGCGGGCCCGCCGGCGCGCGGGAGAGTCGCGCTCCGCACGCCGCCCCTCCCGCGGCGCCCGGCCTCAGTCCTCGGACGACGCCGAGCCGCCCGCCTCCGCGGCGGTGCGGTTGGCCAGCAGCCGGCGCAGGGAGGCCAGGCGTGCCGGGCCGGCGGGACCGGCGTGGCCCGCGGCCACCCACGGGTCCAGCCCGCAGCCGGGGGAGTCGGGCAGGTGCGTGCAGCCGCGCGGGCAGTCGGCCAGGCCGCCGGCGAGGTCCTCGAAGGCCTCCACCACGCGGTCCGGCTCCACCCAGCCCAGGCCGAAGGAGCGGATGCCGGGGGTGTCCACCACCCACGTGTCGGGGAGCGGCTCGCCGTCGGGTCCCGGCAGGGGCATCGCCAGTGCGGACGAGGAGGTGTGCCGACCCCGGCCGGTCACGGCGTTGACGTGCCCGGTGGCGCGGTCGGCCCCGGTGAGGGCGTTGAGCAGGGTGGACTTGCCCACGCCGGAGGGCCCCACGAACGCGGCCATGTGCCCGGCCAGGCGCTCGGCCACGCGCTCCACGAGCCCGCCGTCCAGGTCGGTGTCCCCGCTGTCCGCCTCGAAGCGGGCGGCGCCGGAGGTCATCACCTCGAGGTCGAGGGACTCGTAGTGGGCCACCAGGTCGGCGGGGTCCCGCAGGTCCGTCTTGGTGATCAGCAGGACGGGGTGGATGCCGGCGTCGTAGCAGGCCACCAGGGCGCGGTCGATGAAGCCGGTGCGCGGCTCCGGGTTGGCCGCGGCCACCATCACCACCAGGGTGTCCGCGTTGGCCACCACCACGCGCTCCACCTCGTCCGAGTCGTCGGCGGAGCGGCGCAGCACGGTGTCCCGCTCCTGGACGCGCACGATCCGGCCCAGGGTGCCCTCGTCCCCGGAGAGGTCGCCCACCACGTCCACGCGGTCCCCCGTGGCGATCGGGGTGCGCCGCAGCTCGCGGGCGCGCATCGCGGTGACGGGGGCGTCCGTGCGCCCGGGCAGCACCACGGTGTACCGGCCGCGGTCCACGGTGGTCACCCGTCCGGTCTGCGCGTCCTCGTGCTTGGGGCGCTCCTTGGTGCGCGGGCGCGTGCCGCGCTTGGACGGGCGCACGCGCACGTCCGACTCGTCCCAGGCCGAGGGGTCCACTCGTCGTCCCATCAGGCGTCTGCTCCTCGGTCGGCCGCGGCCGCGGGCGGGGCCACGAGCCCCTCCCACAGCGCGGGGAAGTCCGGCATGGTCTTGGCGGTGGTCGCCACGTCCCGCACCCGGGTGCCGGGGGCGCGCAGCCCCACGACGGCGGCGAAGGTGGCCATCCGGTGGTCCTCGTACGTGCGGGCCTCGGCCGCGGCGGGCGCCCCGCCGGCCGCGGTGCCGGGGAAGTCCAGGGCGTCCGCGCCCTCAACCACGTCCACACCGAAGCGGGCGGCCTCGGCGGCCAGGGCGGCGAGTCGGTCGGTCTCGTGCCCGCGCAGGTGCCCGATCCCGCTCAGGCGCGTCGGCCCCTCGGCCAGCAGGGCCAGCGCGGCCGCGGTGGGGGCGAGCTCGGCGGTGTCCGCCACGTCCCCGGCGCCGCTCACCCGGGGGCGGCCCTCGCCGTCGATGCCGCCGGTCACCGTGAGCGTGCCGCGGGAGGGGTCGCCGGGGGCGGGGGAGAAGGCCACGTCCGCGCCGAAGGCGGGCAGGATCTCCCGCCAGCGGTCCCCGATCTGCGTGGTCCGCGCGGGCCAGTCCGGCACGGACACCGCGCCGCCGGTCACCGCGGCCGCCGCCAGGAACGGGCCGGCGTTGGACAGGTCCGGCTCCACGTGCGCCTCGAACGCGGGCACCGGCCCCGGATGCACCCGCCACACGCCCGGGGCGGGCTCGTCCACCCGCACCCCGTGCTCGCGCAGGAACGCCACGGTCATGGCCACGTGCTCCGGGCTGGGCACGCGCTCGCCGGTGTGCCGCAGTGTCAGCCCGCCCGGGCGCCGGGCCGCGGAGAGCAGCAGGCCGGAGAGGAACTGGGAGGAGTCGGAGGCGTCCACGGCGGCCTCGTCCCCGAGCGGGGTGCCCGTGGTCAGGCGCACCGGCAGCAGGCCGGGCTCGCCGAGGGGCTCCACGCGCGTGCCGGTCTGCTCCAGGCCCGCCAGCAGCGGGGCCATCGGGCGCACCCGCGCCCCCGGGTCCCCGTCCACCACCACGACGCCGGGCCGCAGCGCCGCCAGGGCCGGCACGAACCGCATCACCGTCCCGGCCAGGCCGCAGTCCACGTGGGCCTCCTCCGCCAGGGGCTCGCCCACGGGCAGCGGGGTCACCACGAGAACGCCGTCCGGGCGGTCCTCGCACCGGGCGCCGAGCGCCTCGAGCGCCCCGCGCATCAGCGCGGTGTCCCGGGAGGCCAGCGCGCCGTGCAGCACGCACGGCCCGTCCGCCACGGCGGCGAGCACCAGCAGCCGGTTCGTCAGGGACTTGGATCCGGGCAGGCGCACGGTCCCGCGCACCGGGCCGGCGGCCGCGGGCGCCGGCCAGGGGTCGGCCGGCGCCGGGCGGGAGGCGGGGGCCGGCGTCGTCGTCGGGACGCGGGGCGGCGCACCGTCCGCGGGGACGGCGTCGGCGGGGCGGGGCGCGGTCATCCGTCCAGCCTACCGAGGTCCACGGGGCCCGCGGCGGGGAATACCGGGCCCGTCGCGGGCGCTGTGACCGGTGCGGGCGGAAGGTCCCGCCCGGTGGCCCCGAGCGCCGCCGGACCGCGCAGCGCACGGCCGGGCAGAGGAGGCGGATCGAGCATGACGGCGACCCTGCTGGACGCCCGTCCCGCCCCCGTAGACTGGCGGGCGATGAGCACTCAGAACAGCACGCCGGAGATGGCCCGCCCCGCGGACGCCCCCGAGCACGACCTGCCCGGGATCGACGTCGCGGGCGAGAGCGAGGCCGAGCGCCGCGCCCGGTTCGAACGGGACGCGCTCGAATTCGTGGACCAGCTCTACTCGGCGGCCATGCGCATGACGCGCAACCCGCAGGACGCGGAGGACCTGGTGCAGGAGGCCTACACCAAGGCGTACTCCTCGTTCCACCAGTACCGGCCGGGCACGAACCTCAAGGCCTGGCTGTACCGCATCCTCACGAACACGTACATCAACCTGTACCGCAAGCGGCAGCGCCAGCCCCTCGAGGCGGACACGGACCAGGTGGAGGACTGGCAGATGGCCCGCGCGGCCGAGCACACCTCCACCGGACTGCGCTCCGCCGAGACCGAGGCGCTGGACCACCTGCCCGACTCCGAGGTGAAGGACGCCCTCCAGGCGATCCCCGAGGAGTTCCGCCTGGCCGTGTACTTCGCGGATGTCGAGGGCTACGCCTACAAGGAGATCGCCGAGATCCTCGACATCCCCATCGGCACCGTCATGTCCCGGCTGCACCGCGGCCGCAAGCAGCTGCGGGAGCGGCTGACGGACTACGCGGGGGAGCGCGGCATGGGGCCCAAGGGCCGCGCGGCCCAGGAGCAGACCACGAAGGAGGCCGGCCGATGACCACGGACCAGGACTGCCCCGACTGCCGGGACGGCGGGGAGCGCCTCGAGCAGCTCTACCGGTACCTCGACGGCGCCCTGACGGCCGAGGACATCGAGCAGGTGCGTGCGCACCTGGCCGAGTGCCCCGACTGCCACCACCAGCAGGAGCTCGAGCTGCTCATCCGCTCCGCGGTGCGCCGCTCCTGCCAGGAGAAGGCCCCCGCGCAGCTGCGGGCCACCATCATGACCCGCATCACCCAGATCTCCACCACCACGATCCGCCGCGGCTGACCGGGGCTGCGGAGCGAGCCCGCGTCGCCTGGACGCCGCCTCCCACGGACGACGACGGGCCGGTCCCTCCAGGGGACCGGCCCGTCGTCATGTCTGCGGGTGCTGGACCCGGCGTGTCACCACGCTGAGCGGGGCTCAGGCGTTGGGACGCTTGCCGTGGTTCGCGCCGCCCTTCTTGCGGTCGCGGCGCTTGCGTGCACGCTTGCTCATGGGCGTCTCCTCTCCGGGGAAGCGGACGATGGTCAGTGAGCCATTCTGTCACATCAGGCGGTCGGCTCGGGCACGCCGAGCCACGGGTACCAGCCCCGGTGCAGCACCAGCCACGCGATCAGCCCGTGGCCGGCCTGGCCCGGCAGGCCCTCACCGGCGGCCAGGTCCGCACGCCACTGGTCGTGGTCCCGCAGCGGGGTGAACGCGTCCACGTACACCTGCCCGCGGCGGTCCGCCACGTCCAGGTAGGCGGCGTTGAGCTCGGCCAGGCGCTCGTTTCGGGCCTCGTCCAGGGACGGGGTCGGGCCGAGCACCAGCACGGGGATGCCGCGCTGGGTGGCCGTGTCCAGGACGTTGGCCAGGTTCAGGCGCGAGCGTGCGCTCGAGGAGGCGTCGAGGTCCAGGTCCGCGTCGGAGAGGGCCACCACGAGGCGGTTCTCGCCGGACTCGGAGAAGCGCCGGGAGGCCTCGCCCCACCAGCGGGCCCCGAGCTCCTCCGTGGTCTCGTGGGGCACCGCGAGGACGTAGTTCTCGAGGGCCACGTCCGGCGCGGAGGTGCGGGCCAGGACCCGGCCCCACCAGCCGACGGCGCGGGGGTCGCCCGCCCCGGCCAGGATGTGGTCGCCGACGGCGGCGATCCGGATCTGGCGGTTCTGCACGGTGAATCCTTTCGTCGGGAGGTGCCGGGCCCGCGGTGTCAGGCGCCGAACGCCTGGTCCAGCAGGGTGGCCAGCTCCTGGTCGTGACGGCCCTTGGTGCCCGCGGACGTGGCGGCGAGCGCCGGGCGGGACACGAGGCGCACCTCGCGGTCCAGCTCCGGCAGGAGGTTGAGCGCCATGAACGGCCACGGGCCCTGGTTGGCGGGCTCGTCCTGCACCCACAGCACCTCAGCGTCGGGGTACTGCGCCAGCTGCTCGCGGATCTCCTCCGTGGGCAGCGGGTACAGCTGCTCCACGCGCACGATCGCGGTGGAGGTGTCCCCCGTCTTGTCCCGGCGGGCGGCCAGGTCGTAGTACAGACGGCCGGAGACCAGCAGCACGCGCTTCACATCCGAGGCCTGCACCGAGGCGTCCGGGATCACCGGCTGGAAGCGGCCCTGCGTGAAGTCCTCCACCGCGTTGGCGGCGGCCTTCAGGCGCAGCAGCTGCTTCGGGGTGAAGACGATCAGCGGCTTGCGCGGGCGGGCGTAGGCCTGCTCGCGCAGCAGGTGGAAGTGGTTCGCGCCGTTGGACGGGTTCACCACGCGCATGTTGTCCTCCGCGCACAGCTGCAGGAAGCGCTCGATGCGAGCGGAGGAGTGGTCCGGGCCCTGGCCCTCGTAGCCGTGGGGCAGCAGCAGCACCACGGACGAGTTCTGCGACCACTTCTGCTCGGCAGAGGAGATGAACTCGTCGATCATGGTCTGGGCGCCGTTGACGAAGTCGCCGAACTGGGCCTCCCACAGGACGAGCGCGTCCGAGCGCTCCACCGAGTAGCCGTACTCGAAGCCGAGGGCGGCGTACTCGGACAGCAGCGAGTTGTAGACCCAGAACGGGGCCTCGTCCTCGGACAGGTGCTCGAGCGGGGTCCAGGTCTGGTCCGTGACGCGGTCGTGGAACACCGAGTGGCGCTGCGTGAACGTGCCGCGCTGCGAGTCCTGGCCGGCCAGGCGCACCGGCACGCCCTCCATGAGGAGGGAGCCGAAGGCGGCCAGCTCGGCGAAGCCCCAGTCGATGCCGCCGTCGACGGCCATCTTGGCACGGCGCTCCAGCAGCTGCTCGAGCTTCGGGTGGACGGTGAAGTCCTCCGGGACGGCCAGGTGGGCGTCACCGATCCGGCGCAGCGTCTCCGAGGAGATCGCCGTGCCTTCCGGGGCCTCGAGGGCGCGGTCGCGCTCGGCGGCCGGCTCGAGGCCGCCGCCCTGCTCGCCCTTGCCGGACTCGGCCGCGTGGATCTCCGCGAAGACGCGCTCCAGCTTCTGCTGGTAGTCCTTCAGCGCGGAGTCCGCCTCCTCCTGCGTGATGTCGCCGCGGCCCACGAGGGACTCGACGTACAGCTTGCGGGTGGAGCGCTTCTGCTCGATCAGCGTGTACATGCGCGGCTGGGTCATCGAGGGGTCGTCGCCCTCGTTGTGACCGCGACGGCGGTAGCAGATCAGGTCGATGACGATGTCCTTGTGGAACCGCTGGCGGTACGCGTACGCCAGCTGCGCCACGCGCAGCACCGACTCGGGGTCGTCGCCGTTGACGTGCAGGATCGGCGACTGGGTGGTCTTGGCCACGTCCGTGGCGTACACCGACGAGCGTGCGTCCGCGGGGGACGTGGTGAAGCCGACCTGGTTGTTCACGATCACGTGGATCGTGCCGCCGGTGCGGTAGCCCGGCAGCTGCGAGAGCATCAGCACCTCGGTCACCACGCCCTGACCGGCGAACGCGGCGTCGCCGTGCACCAGGATCGGCAGGACGGGGAAGGACTCGCCGCCGTCGGTCTCGGCCGCCAGGCGGTCCTGCTTCGCGCGCGTCACGCCCTCGAGGACCGGGTCCACGGCCTCGAGGTGCGAGGGGTTCGCGGCGAGGTAGACGCGCGTGGAGTTGCCGGCGTCGGACACGAACGTGCCCTCGGTGCCCATGTGGTACTTCACGTCGCCGGAGCCGGCGGCGCCGCCGGGGGTGGCGCCCTCGAACTCGCGGAAGACCTGGCTGTAGGTCTTGCCGGCGATGTTGGTCAGCACGTTCAGGCGGCCACGGTGGGCCATGCCGATCGTGACCTCGTCCAGGCCCTCGTCCGCGGCGTCGCCGATGATGGAGTCGAGCAGCGGGATCAGGGACTCGCCGCCCTCGAGGGAGAAGCGCTTCTGGCCGATGTACTTGGTCTGCAGGAACGTCTCGAACGCCTCGGCGGCGTTGAGGCGGCCCAGGACGCGCAGCTGCTCCTCGCGGGTGGGCTTGTTGTACGGGCGCTCCAGCTTCTCCTGGAACCAGGCGCGCTCGGCCGGGTTCTGGATGTGCATGTACTCCACGCCCACGGTGCGGCAGTAGGCGTCGCGGAGGACGGCCAGGATGCGGCGCAGGCTCAGCGTGGTCTCGCCGCCGAAGCCGCCGGTGGGCCACTGGCGGTCCAGGTCCCACAGGGTCAGGCCGTGCTCGCGGATGTCGAGGTCCGGGTGGTACGGCATGCGGTACTCGAGCGGGTCCACGTCCGCCAGCAGGTGGCCGCGGTCGCGGTACGCGTGGATGAGCTGCTGGATGCGGGCCACCTTGCCCACCTGCTCGTCCGGGTTCACCTGCACGTCCTGGGCCCAGCGGACGGGCTCGTAGGGGATGCGCAGGTCGTGGAAGACCTCGTCGTAGAAGCCGTCCTCGCCCAGCAGCAGGCCGTGCACGATCTTCAGGAACTCGCCGGAGGCGGCGCCCTGGATCACGCGGTGGTCGTACGTGGAGGTCAGGGTGATGGTCTTGGAGATCGCCAGCTGGTTCAGCGTGGACTCCGCCGCGCCCTGGAAGGCGGCGGGGTAGGTCAGCGCGCCGACGCCGATGATCGAGGCCTGGCCCTTGGACAGGCGCGGCACGGAGTGCACGGTGCCGATGCCGCCCGGGTTGGTCAGGGAGACGGTGGTGCCGGCGTAGTCGTCCATCGTCAGCTTGTTGTCCCGGGCGCGCTTGACGAGGTCGTCGTACGCCTCCCAGAAGCCGCGGAAGGACAGGGTCTCGGCGGCCTTGATGTTCGGGACCACGAGGGCACGGGTGCCGTCCGGCTTGGGCAGGTCGATGGCCAGGCCGAAGTTCACGTGCGCCGGCTCCACCATGGTGGGCTTGCCGTCGCGCTCCTCGTAGGTGGTGTTCATCGACGGCATCGCGGCGAGGGCGCGCACCACGGCGTAGCCGATCAGGTGCGTGAAGGAGACCTTGCCGCCGCGGGTGCGGGACAGGTGGGAGTTGATCACGGTGCGGTTGTCGATCAGCACCTTGGCCGGCAGGTCGCGCACGGTGGTGGCCGTGGGCATGGACAGGGAGGCGTCCATGTTGGTGGCGACCGCCTTGGCCATGCCCTTGAGTACGGTGGCCTTCTCGGTCTTCTCCTCGGCGGCGGGCTCGCCCGCGGCGGCCGGCTCGGAGGGCACGGCGGCGGCGTGGGAGCGGCGGGCGGCCTTGGGGTCGGCCGCGGCGGGGGCGGAGGGGGCCTTCTCCTGCCCGGGCTTCGGCGCACCCGGCTCGGACGGCCGCTCGGTCACGGTGCGCTTGGCGTCGGCGGGCGTGGCCGACGCCGCCTTCTGCGCCGGCGCCTTCCTCTGCGCGGGGACCTTCGCCGCGGGCTTCGCGGGGGCCTTCGCCGCCGGGGTGGAGGCGGCCTCGGGCTGCGAGGCCTCGAGACGGGCGAAGATCTGGGCCCACTGCCGGTCGACGGTGCCCTCGTCCTCCCGGTACTTCCGGTAGATCTCGGCGACGAGCTGTTCGTTGCCCGGGAACTCCTGCGAGAGCCGGTCGGACGTGAGTTCTGGCACTGTGAAACGCCTCTTCCTGAACCTTGGGTGAGCGGTGTGCGGGTCGTCCGCCGCGGGCGGCGGCGGCCGGGCCGGTGTCGGCGCGTCCCGCCCGTCCGGGACACCCGGGCGGGACGCGACCGCGCGCGGGACTGCGCGGACGCGGGAACGCCTTCGGACCAGCATAGGCGTTCGGGCCTGTCGGCGGCAGGGTCGGGGGGTGTCGGATGCGGCGCGTCCCCGCCGCCGACGCTCCGTGCTGTGACGCGAGCCACGGGTCCACGGGCGGGCTCTGCCAGACTGGCGGCATGCGACTGCTCGGCCGGCCCACCGTGGACCTCACCTACGACGACGTCTTCCTCGTGCCCTCCCGCTCCGAGGTGGCCAGCCGGGCGGACGTGCACCTGGCCCCCGACGACGGCACGCACGGCTCCCTGCCGGTGGTCGCCGCCAACATGACGGCGGTGACCGGGCGCCGCATGGCGGAGACGGTCGCGCGCCGCGGCGGCCTCGGCGTCCTGCCGCAGGACCTGCCCCTGGACGTGATGACCGGGGTGGTGGCGGACGTGAAGGCCGCCCGCGCCGACTGGGACACCCCCGTGACGGTCGGCCCGCAGGCCACCGTGCTGGACGTGCTGCACCGCGTGGACCGGCGCGCCCACGGCATGGTGTGCGTGGTCGACGACGCCGGGGCCCTCCTCGGCCTGGTCGGCCCCGAGGACTGCGGGGACGTGGACCGGTTCGCCTCCGCCGTCTCGGTGATGCGCCCGGCCGCCCTCGTGCTCGCCCCGGGGGAGCTGGCCGGCGCCGCCGGCCCCCGGGCCGCCCATGCCCGCCTCCACGAGGCCGGTCGGGCGTCCGCGCCCGTGGTGGCGGACGGGATCCTGGTGGGCGTGGTCACCGCCGCCGGGCTCGTGCGCGCCGCCCTGGACGCGCCCGCCGTGGACGCGCGGGGCCGCCTGCAGGTGGGCGCCGCCGTCGGGGTCAACGGGGACGTCACCGGCCGCGCCGCCGCCCTGCTCGAGGCGGGGGTGGACGCGCTGGTGGTGGACACCGCCCACGGCCATCAGCGGAGGATGCTCGACGCCCTCGCGGCGGTGCGCGCCCTCGGACCCGCCGTGCCCGTGGTGGCCGGCAACGTGGTGACGGCGGACGGGGTGCGCGACCTGGTGGCGGCCGGCGCCGACGTCGTGAAGGTGGGCGTGGGGCCCGGGGCCATGTGCACCACCCGCATGCAGACCGCCGTGGGCCGCCCCCAGTTCTCCGCCGTCCTGGAGTGCGCCGCCGAGGCCCGGCGCCTCGGCGCGCGGGTGTGGGCCGACGGCGGCGTCAAGCACCCCCGGGACGTGGCGCTCGCGCTCGCGGCCGGGGCGAGCCAGGTGATGGTCGGCTCGTGGTTCGCCGGGACCCTCGAGTCCCCGGGGGACCTGGTCCAGGGCCCCGACGGGCGACGGTACAAGGAGAGCTTCGGGATGGCCTCGGCCCGCGCCGTGGAGCGGCGCACCCGGCACGAGGACGCCTTCGACCGGGCCCGCAAGGCGATGTTCGAGGAGGGCGTCTCCGCCGCCCGCATGCATCTCGACCCGGACCGCCCCTCGGTGGCGGACCTGCTCGACTCGATCGCCTCCGGCGTCCGCTCGTCGCTGGCCTACGCCGGCGCCGCGGACCTCGCCGAGTTCCGCGAGCGGGCGGTGGCGGGGCTGCAGTCCGCCGCCGGATACCAGGAGGGGCGGGCGGTCTCCGGCTCCTGGTGAACGGGCCGGGTCCTCGCCCGTCGGGCGCCGGGATCCGCCGCGTGCGGCCCTGCGCGGGAGCGTCCCGCCCTCCGTATACTGGGCGGACTATGGATCACCCTGACACTGCCGTGCCAGACCGCCCGTCCGCTCCGGCGGACGTGGCCGGATCGGAGCCCTCCAGTCCCCGTCCCGTGACCGGCCCCCGCGGCCGCCGAGCCGCGGCGGGGGGTGAGACCCCGTGGAGTGGCTCCTGCTGATCGCCGGCCTGCTGCTGATCCTCGGCACCGGCTTCTTCGTGATGGTCGAGTTCTCGATGATCGCGATCGACGTGCCGGCCGTGCAGCGCATGGTGGACTCCGGCGACCGCGGCGCCGAGCCGCTGCTCAAGTGCCTGAAGTCCCTCTCCACCCAGCTCTCCGCGTGCCAGCTCGGCATCACCCTGACCACCCTGCTGACCGGCTACGTCATGGACCCCGCGATCGGCCGGCTCGTGGACCCGCTGCTGATCGCGTGGGGCATGTCCGAGGCCCTCGCCGACAGCGTCTCCCTGGTCCTGGCGATGGTGCTGGCCACCCTGCTGTCCATGCTGATCGGCGAGCTGATCCCCAAGAACATGGCGATCGCCGAGCCCCTGCGCCTGGGCCGGACCCTGGCCCGCCCCATGCTCCTGTTCTCGGCCGTGTTCAAGCCGACCATCCTCGTGCTCAACGGCTTCTCCAACGGCCTGCTGCACCGCATGGGCCTGGAGGCCAAGGAGGAGATCTCCGGCGCCCGCAGCCCGGAGGAGCTCTCCTCCCTGGTCCGGCGCTCCGCCCAGATGGGCACCCTCGACGAGCAGACCGCCACGTTCCTGGACCGCACGCTGCGCTTCTCCGAGCGCACCGCCGTGGACGTGATGACCCCGCGCATCCGCATGGAGACCGTGGGGGAGGACGAGCCGCTGCCCGAGGTCGTGGAGCTCGCCCGCCGCACCGGCTTCTCCCGCTTCCCCGTGATCGGGGAGTCCCCGGACGACGTCCTGGGCGTCGTGCACCTGAAGAAGGTCGTGGCCGTGCCCCTCGAGCGCCGGGCCGACCTCACCGCCGGCGCCCTGAAGTCGGACGTGATCCGCGTCCCCGAGACCGTGCACCTGGACCAGCTCCTGGCCGAGCTGCGCGAGGCCAGCCTCCAGCTGGCGATCGTGGTGGACGAGTATGGCGGCACGGCCGGCGTCGTGACCCTCGAGGACGTGGTGGAGGAGATCGTGGGCGAGGTGGCCGACGAGCACGACCGGGTGACCCCGGGCGTCCTGCAGACCGCCTCCGGCCGCTGGTACCTGCCGGCGGACCTGCGCCCGGACGAGGCGCACGCCCAGATCGGCGCGCTCGACGTGCCCGAGGACGGCGCCTACGAGACCATCGGCGGCTTCGTCATGGCCCGGCTCGGCCGCATCCCGGCCGTGGGGGACACGGTGGACGTGGACGGCGGGTCGCTGTCCGTGGAGCGCATGGACGGGCGGCGGGTGGAGCGCGTGCGCTTCGACCCGACCCCCGCTGACCTGAAGGAGGCGACCGCATGAGCGAGGACGTCCTCGGACTCCTGTGGCTGGTCGTCCTCCTGGCGGCCAACGCGTTCTTCGTGGCGGGCGAGTTCGCCGTCATGGGCGCGCGCCGCTCCCAGATCGAGCCCCGCGCCGAGGCCGGCTCCCGCCGTGCCCGGGTGGCGCTGTTCGCCATGGAGCACGTCTCGGACATGCTGGCGGTGTGCCAGCTGGGCATCACCGTCTGCTCCCTGCTGATCCTCAACGTCTCCGAGCCCGCCCTGCACCACCTGCTCGTGGTCCCGATGGAGGCCCTCGGCCTGTCCGTGGCGGTGGCCGACGTGGTGGCGTTCGTGCTCGCCCTGCTCGTGGTCACCTTCCTGCACGTCACGCTCGGCGAGATGGTGCCGAAGAACGCGGCGGTGTCCTTCGCGGACCGCGCCGTCATGCTGCTCGCCCAGCCGCTCGTCTTCCTCTCCCGCCTGCTGCACCCGATCATCGTGAGCCTGAACTGGGTGGCGAACCTGGTGCTGCGCGCGTTCGGGTTCGAGCCCAAGGACGAGGTCGCCTCCTCCTTCACCCTCGAGGAGGTGCAGTCGATCGTGGCCGAGTCCACGCGCTCGGGCACCCTCGAGGACGGGTCGGGCGTGCTGCACTCGGCCCTCGAGTTCTCCGCCTACACCGCCGGTGACGTCATGGTGCCGGCGGACGCCGTGGTGACCGTCCCCGAGGACGTCACCCCGCAGCAGGTGGAGTGGGCCGTGGGCCGCACGGGCTACTCCCGGTTCGTGGTGGAGGACCCCCAGGGCGGCTACGCCGGCTACCTGCACCTCAAGGACGTGCTCACGATGGGCGCCACCCGCTACACCGAGCCGGTGCCCGTCACCCGGGTCCGCTCCTTGGCCAACGTCCGCACGGGCGACGAGGTGGAGGACGCCCTGGCGCTCATGCAGCGCACCGGCTCGCACCTGGCCCGCGTGATCGCGGAGGACGGCGCGACGGTGGGCGTGCTCTTCCTCGAGGACGTGCTGGAGGAGCTGGTGGGCGAGATCAACGACGTCACCCAGTCCCCGCGTCGGCACCGCGCCGTGGCCGGCTCCCATGCGGCCGGGCCGGCCGGCGCCACGGGCCCGGCGGTGCAGACGCCCAGCCGCTGACCCGGCGCCCCGCCCGACGACGGCGACGCACCCCGCCCGGGGCGCGTCGCCGTCGTCGTGCACCGGGGCCGGGCCCGGCGGCGGAGGGCGCCCGGCCGAGTGCTAGAGTGAGAATCGTTAGCATCTCGCGGCCGCCCGGCGTGCCCGCCCCCGTCCCGCTCCGCAGGAGGACCGTCCATGCACCGCCCGCACCGCCTGGCCGCTCCGGCCGCCGTCTCCGCCGCCCTCGCGCTCGCGCTCACGGGCTGCGCGGTGGGGGACGACTCCGCCCCGGCGGGCTCCTCCGCCGCCGGGCCCGCGTCCGGCGGCGCCGCGACCTCGGACGCGGCCGCCCCCGTGGTGGCCGTGGCCACCACCACCCAGCTCGGCTCCGTGCTGGACCGGGTGGCGCGCTGTGGCGGCGGCGCGGCCGTGTCCGTGATGGGCCCCGGCGACGACCCCCACGACTTCTCCGCCTCCTCCGAGCAGGTGGTGCAGATGGTCCGCTCCGGGCTCGTGTTCGCCAACGGCCTGGGGCTGGAGGGCGGCATGGAGTCCGCCCTGGCCAACGCGGAGCAGGACGGCGCCGAGGTCGTCGAGGTCGCCCCCGAGCTCGACCCCCTGCCGTTCGGGGCGGGCTTGCACGGCGATCACGGCCACGAGGGCGAGACCGCCGAGGAGCACGCCGCCCACGCGGGCGAGGACCCCCACGCCGGCCACGACCACGGCTCCCTGGACCCCCACGTGTGGATGGACGTGGCCCGCATGGCCGATGCCGCCGCGCTCATGGGGGACTCCCTCGCCGAGCACACCGGCGAGCAGCGGTACGCCGAGTGCGGCCGCACCGTCCAGCAGGAGCTGGACGCCACGGACGCCGAGGTCGGCCGCATCCTCGCCGAGGTCCCGGAGGACCGCCGCACCGTCGTCGCCGACCACGACGCCTACGGCTACTTCGCCGACGCCTACGGCTTCGAGGTCTCCGGCGTGGTCATCCCCGGCGGCTCCACCGACGCAGAGCCCTCCTCCCAGGAGATCGCCGCCCTCGCCGGCGGCATGCGCCGGGACGGCGTGGACGCGGTCCTCACCTCGGTGGCCGCGCAGAACGGCCTGGTGGACACCGTGGCACGCGAGGCGGGGGACGTCGACGTCGTCGAGCTCTACGAGTCCGGCGTGGGCCCGGCGGACTCGCCCGAGGCGGACTACGCCCAGGCCATGCTGCTCAACGCCCGTCCGCTCGCGGACGCCCTCACCGGCTGACGCGGCCGGCGCCGTGCCCCGTCGGAAC